>CAXTBU010000135.1:0-2011 GCA_964242885.1 uncultured Actinomycetales bacterium | reverse complement strand
CGGCCGGCGCACCCCCATCGGTGAGCTCGTCGACAACCTGCCGTGACCCGGCGTCGCGCGACGACGGCCGGGCGCGGCGGTGGTCATCAGCCCCGTCGGCCGGAGGTCTCCCGTGCCGGGCCACCGGCGAACGCGCGGACATGCCAGACCAGGACGAGCGGGATGCCGACGACCTCGATCAGCATCGCCACCGTGAACGCGGGGTACGGCCACCCCACCGCGGCGATGGACACGATCCGCGACAGGCCGCCGAGCACGAAGACGGCCAGGATGGTCCTCGTGACGACCGCTCGGCGCGCGGGTTCGCAGATGGACCACCACAGGGCCACGCCGGTGGCCAGCCAGATCGTGCTGATGAACCGGTACTCGCTGTCGAAGAAGGACGGTTGGTCGCCGCCGCCGGGAGCGAAGGTCGTGCCGCCGACCACGCCCAGGGCCCCGGTGGCGACCGCGATCCCACCGAGAACAGCGATCACCGCCAGCAGCGCGCGACGCCCCATCGCGCCAGTGGGCCCCATCGCGCCAGTAGAGCAGTCGGCTGTGCGCCGGCCGCGCCGTCCCGACCACCCTGGGTACTCGCCACCGGAGGAGTCCGGATGACCCTCGGCCTCAGCGCCGACGAGGTGCTCTCCACCACCCGCGCCGTGCGCCGCCGCCTGGACCTGGAGCGCCCGGTGGACCCGGCGCTGCTCGAACAGTGCACAGCCCTGGCCCAGCAGGCGCCGTCCGGGCGCAACCGCCAGCGGTGGGACTTCCTGTTCGTCGCCGACCCCGCGCGTCGTCGCGAGCTCGCCCGCCTCTGGCGGTTGGGGTTGACCGACCCGACCGGCCCGGACGACACCGGACCGAGTCGTGAGGACTCCGGCGGCGCGGGGTGGCAGGCGATCGCCGGGAGCCTCGGGCACCTGGTCGAGGTCCTCGACCGGGTGCCGGTGCTGATGGTCCCGTGCCTGCGCATCGGCGACCGGCACGAGCTCGAGGATCCGGTGCTGCGAGCCGGCGCCTTCGGCTCGGTGCTCCCCGCGGTGTGGAGCTTCATGCTCGCCGCCCGCAACCGCGGCCTGGGCACGGTGTGGACCACGCCGCACCTGCACTACGAGCGGGAGGCCGCCGAGGTGCTCGGCGTGCCCTACGACCGCGTGCTGCAGACCGCCCTCATCCCGGTGGCGCACGCCCTCGGGGCCGACTTCCGGCCCGGGCGGCGGGTGCCCGCCACCGAGGTCATGCACTGGGACACCTGGTGACCGCCGACCGCCCCGCCGCCCTGCAGCCGCCCGGTCCCGGCCCGGATGACCGGAACGCGAGCGGGAGCTGGCCGTGAGACTTCTCGTCCTCGGTGCCGGCGGCGCCGTGGGCCGGCACGCGGTGACGGTCGCCGCCCAGCGAGGGCACGAGGTCATCGCTGCCGCGCGCACACCGCCGACCGGCCCAACGGTCCCGGGGGTGTCGTCGCTGGCCGTGGACGTACGCGACCCCGACGCGGTGCGCCGCGCCCTGGTCGGCGTCGATGCCGTCCTGTGGTGCATCGGCGTCACCCCCCACTCGGGCCCGGACGTCGGGCGCGCCAGCCTGCCCGGCGTGCTGGACGGCATGGCCGAGTCGGGCACGACCCGGCTGGTCGCGATCTCCGGTGCCGGGATCATCCTGCCGGGAGATCGCCGGGGCCCGGACGCGAGGGCCCTGTCCGCGTTCACCCGCCGCGTCGTCCGCGACCTCGTCGCGGACCGGGCGGGCGAGCAGGCGCTGCTGAGTGCTTCGGGCGCCGACTGGACCGTGGTGCGACCGCCCCGCCTGGTGGAACGGGCCGGCGTCGGCACCTACCTCCTCGGCGACGCCGCTCCGGGGCTGACTGCGAGACCGGTGACCAAGGCCGACGTCGGCCTGGCGATGGTCGACCTCGCCGGCGGCCGGGACTGGTTGCGCCGGTCCCCGTTCCTCACCACCGCTCCGCGCCGGGGCGGCGCCGGGCACTGATCGCCCGGTCGGCGCAGCTCACCCGGTCGGCGCAGCT
>CAXTBU010000134.1:0-2182 GCA_964242885.1 uncultured Actinomycetales bacterium | reverse complement strand
TCGCCGGGGGAGTAGTAGGTCTGCAGGCTCGTCATCGTCATGCCGCCCTGGCGCAGCACCTCGGGGATGTCGCGGTCGAGGGTGCAGCCGCCGACGAGCCGCCGCTGGATCGGGTTCAACCGGGACTGACAGCGGCGGACGTTCGCGTCGGGGGCGAGCCCGTGCTCCACGAGGTGGAACTGCCCGCCCGGGCGCAGCACGCGGCGCACCTCGGCGACGGCCGCGACCGGGTCGGGGATCGAGCACAGGCTCCACGTGCAGAGCGCCGCGTCCACCGAGGCGTCGGGGAGCGGCAGCCGCTGCGCGTCGGGTGCGACGACCTCGACCGGGACGCGGGAGGCGGCGATCCGCTTACCCGCCCGGGCGATCGCCGCTTCCGACGGCTCGACGGCGAGCAGTCTGGTGACGGTCGGCGGGAGGTACGTCAGGTTGTGCCCGCTGCCGAAACCGATCTCGACGACGTCCCCGGTGAGGCCCGCGGCCACCCGCGCCCGGATCGTCCGGAGCTCCGCGGTGTCCATCGCGGAGTCCAGCAGGTGTGGCAGGACGTGCTCGCCGTACCAGCCCATCTCGCGTCAGTTGTTGTCGAACGCCGCGTCGAGGACGTCGAGTGCCTCGTCGAGCAGGTGGTCCGGGATCGTCAGCGGGGGCAGGAACCGCAGGACGTTCCCCCAGGTCCCGCAGGTGAGGACGATGACGCCCTGCGCGTGCGCTGCTGCCGCGACCGCCTTGGCCAGCGCCGGGTCCGGGACGTGCGTGCCGGGCTCCACCAGCTCGATCGCGAGCATCGCTCCGCGGCCGCGGACGTCGCCGACCCGATTGTCGCGCTCGGCGAGAGCGGTGAGCCGGCGCGTCATCGTTGCGCCGATGTCCTGTGCACGCTGAACAAGTCCGTCCTCGCGCAGCGTCTGCAGGGTCGCCAGCGCGGCCGCGCACGCGAGCGGGTTGCCGCCGTACGTCCCGCCGAGGCCGCCGGCCTGCGGGGAGTCCATGATCTCGGCGCGGCCGGTCACCGCGGACAGCGGTAGTCCGCCGGCGATGCCCTTGGCGGTGACGATGAGGTCAGGCACCACGTCCTCCTGCGAGCACGCGAAGAGTGCTCCGGTCCGGCCGAAGCCGCTCTGCACTTCGTCGGCGATGAACACGATGCCGTTGGCGGTGGCCCACTCGCGCAGCGCGGGCAGGAACCCCGGCGCCGGCACGATGAAGCCGCCCTCGCCCTGGATCGGCTCGATGAGGACGGCCGCGACGTTGCCCGCGCCGACCTGGGTCTGGATCTGCTCGATTGCGCGCGCGGCGGCGCCGAGCCCGTCGACGGGCTTGCCGTCAAGGTCGAAGCCGTCGCGGAACGGGTAGGACACCGGCGCCCGGTAGACCTCCGGGGCGAACGGGCCGAAGCCGTCCTTGTACGGGTTGTTCTTCGCCGTCAGCGCCATCGTGAGGTTGGTCCGGCCGTGGTAGGCGTGGTCGAAGACGACGACCGCCGACCGGCCGGTGTACTGGCGGGCGATCTTGACGGCGTTCTCGACCGCCTCGGCGCCGGAGTTGAACAGCGCGGACCGCTTCTCGTGGTCGCCCGGCGTGATCTCGTTGAGCGCTTCGGCGACGGCGACGTAGGACTCGTACGGCGTGACCATGAAGCAGGTGTGGGTGAACTGCCCGACCTGCTCGGTGACGGCCTCGACGACCCGCGGCGCGCTGTTGCCGACCGTGGTGACCGCGATGCCGGAGCCGAGGTCGATGAACGAGTTGCCGTCGACGTCGACCACCACCCCGCCGCCCGCGGCCGTCGCGTAGACCGGCATCGTGCTGCCGATCGCGGCGGACACCGCGGCAGAGCGGCGCCGGGCGAGCTCGCGTGACCGCGGGCCGGGGACCTCGGTGACCAGCCGGCGAACCTGCGGCAGCGTCTCGTTGCTCGTCGTCGGCGCGGTGGACGTGCTGGTCATCTCGGCGACCTCCTGCAGCGGCTGGCCCGGCCGCTCACGCGCGGCCTGCGCCGAACGATAGAGCCGCGGCCGTCGCCAGCACTCGTCCGCGACTGCCGTGCTGGAAGGATGCGACCCGTCGTCGGACCGGTGTCAGTTGCCGGGCGCCCGACACAGTCGGGGCGGTAGCTCAGCTGGTCAGAGCATGGGACTCATAATCCCTGGGTCGTGGGTTCGAGCCCCACCCGCCCCAC
>CAXTBU010000133.1:0-2201 GCA_964242885.1 uncultured Actinomycetales bacterium | reverse complement strand
CGGCCGGCCTCGAACCGGATGGTGCGGGTGCCGAACGAGCCGTTGTCCAGCACGGCCGAGGCGGTGACGACCTGCGCGCCCTCGTGGGCGGTGGTCACCTGCGCTCCGTCGCTGGTGGGGGCGGTGCCGTTCGACGTGCTGTGACCGGACGTGCTGTGACCGGTGGTGGTGGGGGTGTCGGTGACCGACATGGATCTCCTTCGGATCTCGCGGGGCTGCGGCCGGCAGGGATGCCGGTCGCCGCGGCCCAGCCGCGCTCGGACCTGCTCCGGATCCGGCGCCGATCTCCGATCGAGACCCACGGGCGGGAACCTCTCCGGCTGTGCCGGCGATCTGCTCCGCCCGGGAGTCACCACCGAGGACCGGCCCGCATCGACGGGCTTGGCCCGGGTCGTGCCGGGGTCGTGCTGGTCTCCGTTCCCGGGCCGCCTGCCTGGCGCGGTCCGGGGCTGGGAACCGGGAAGGAGCGGTCACCCCCGCTGGGGTGACCGCTCCGACGTGCTCAGCGACGCAGGCCGAGCCTGCTGATCAGGGTGCGGTAGCGCTCGACGTCCACCCGGGCGACGTACTGCAGCAGGCGACGGCGGCGACCGACCAGCAGCAACAGGCCGCGACGGCTGTGGTGGTCGTGCTTGTGCACCTTGAGGTGCTCGGTCAGGTCCCTGATGCGCTTGCTCAGCAGGGCGACCTGGGCCTCGGGCGAGCCGGTGTCACTGTCGTGCAACCCGTACTCGGCGAGGATCGACTTCTTCTGGGCGGTGTCCAGCGACACAGGTCTCGCTTCCCCCGCTCCGGTGCCCGCTCGAGGCGGGTCGGGTGCGGTCTCGTTGCGCGGCGCTCCGGCGCTTCTCGCCGGGCTCTTGGTGTCGACCACGCATCCCCACCTCGGGGGTGGAGACGCACGGTCACCCGCGGCCGATCGACGGCACACCCGATGCTACCAGCGGCGACTCGCCGAGCCGATCAGCCTCCGAGCAGGGTCCTGCGCCCGGTCACCGCATCGGCGTCCATCTGCGTCACCAGGTCCGCCACGGAGTCGAAGGCCAGGGTCGGCCGCTGGCGCCGGACGAAGTCCAGGTCGGCGGTGCGGTCGTAGAGGTCGAGGTCGTCGCGGTCGATCACCCAGGCCTCGACGCGGCGCTCGGTGCCGGCGAACGTCGGGTTGGTGCCGATCGAGGTCAGCGCAGGGTGCCTCGTCCCGTCGACGGTCAGCCAGCTCGCGTAGACGCCGTCGGCGGGCACGGCGAGGCCCGGGCCGAGCCCGAGGTTGGCCGTCGGGTAGCCGAGCAGCCGCCCCCGCCGGTCCCCGTGCACCACCGGCCCGCTGACCCGGTGCGGCCGGCCCAGCAGCCGGGCCGCGGCCTCGACGTCGCCGTCGGCCACCAGGCGGCGCACCAGGGAGCTGGAGACCCGGCCGCCGCCGGACACGTCGGCGGCGTCCGCGGACGCCAGCGGCGCCGGGACCACGAGGAAGTCCCGCGCCTCCCCGAGGCTGCGCAGCAGCGCCACGTCACCGGCGGCGGCGTGCCCGAACCGGAAGTTCTCCCCGACGACGACCGCCCGCGCGCGCAGCCCCCCGACCAGGACCTCGTCGACGAACCGCTCCGGGGACCACGACGCGACCTCGGCGGTGAACGGCAGCACCACCACGTCGTCGACGCCGGCCTCGAGCAGCAGCTCGCTCTTGCGGTCGGTCGGCGTGAGGACCGCGGGGGCGGCTTCCGGGCGCAGCACCCGCAGCGGGTGCGGATCGAAGGTGACCACCGCCAGCGGGCCCGCACCGGCGACCTCACGGGCCTGGGCGAGCACCGCGCGGTGTCCGAGGTGGACGCCGTCGAAGTTGCCGATCGTCACCACCGGGCGCAGCGCTCGCCGATCCGGGGTGGACACGCGTCCATCCTCGCCCGAGGCCGGCGTCGGAGCGGGAGCGCCCCCGCGGTCGGCGCGGTCCGGCGGCCGCTGCGCACAGCACGGCCGGCTTGGTGACCGGTCCTGCTGCCTGGTGACCGGCCGGCCGGTCACCAGGCAGCAGCGGCGGTCACCAGGGGCCGCGCCGGGCGGGCAGGGCCGGCGGGAGCAGGCGGCGCTCAGGCGGGGACGACGGCGACGGGGCGGAGCAGGTCCCCGTCGCGGCGGCCGAGGGCCACCAGGTCGTCGCCGTCGACGACCGCGACGACAGGTCCCGCCGCGGTGTCCTCCTC
>CAXTBU010000132.1:0-2551 GCA_964242885.1 uncultured Actinomycetales bacterium | reverse complement strand
CTGGTGGAGCCCTCGGTCCGGATGCTGCTGTCGATGCGCAGGAGAGTTGCCATGGAGTCCTCCGGAAGTCGTGGTAACAGATCGTCTGCCATACAGACTGTATGTCAGACCGACGGACTGTGTTCCCGGGACGTACGCTGAGGCCATGACCAGCACCGTCGGGAGCGCGCTCGCCGGGGACACCGGCGAGCTCGACGCGTGCGCCGGGGCGATCGGTGCCGGAACCCGCGACGGCGGCAGCATTGAGGCGGACCTCGGCTGGGCACTCGGCACCGTGTTCCGTGCCTACCGGCGGGCCGCCGACGACGTGCTCGACGCGCTGCCGGGCGGGCCCCGCGGCTACCAGGTGCTGACCACCGCGGTCCGCGACGGCGCCCGCCCACAGGCCGTCCTGGCTGCCCACCTCGGTGTCGACCGGACGGTGATGACCTACTTGCTCGACGACCTGGAGAAGGCCGGCGTGCTCGTCCGGCAGCCGGACCCGGGTGACCGACGCGTCCGCCTGGTGGCCGCTACCGAGCTCGGGCGGGCGCGGTTGGCCGACATGGAGAGCCACCTGCGCGAGGCCGAGGGGCACGTCCTGTCCCGGCTGGGGCCGCAGGACGCCGAGGTGTTCCGGTCGCTGCTGCGGCGGCTGGCCTGCAGCGCAGGCGAGGACGACACCGACGTGGCCGGCTGCCCGACCGGCGTGGCGACCGCGTGCGACGCCGCCCTTACCCCCTGACCCACGTCCCCGTTCGACCGGCCGCCGACGGATCGGTCAGTACGGTCGGGTGAGCCCGGCGAACATCGGGAAGTGGCGGACGTTCAACGTCAGCAGCGCGACTCCGAGCAGATCCGCTGTGGCGGCGATCGCCAGGTCGGCCGCGTCGATCCCGGAGTGGCTCGGCAGCCACCGCCGCCCCAGGGCCCCGCCCATCTCGGCCACCTGCGTGTCGAGCGGATGCCAGGTCAGGACACCCAGCAGATCGTCGGTCGCGGTCCGCTCCGCCGGACGCGTCCCCGCGAGCACCTCGAGACGGGTCATCTCACTGGCGTGCAGTGGCCCCGCGGAGCGCCGCTCCACGAGCAGCGCGGTCGCCGCGGGGACACCGCGCAGGTGGTCGACAGGACCGAGGTGTCCACCAGGACGGTCACCGCCGCGACTGCAGGCGGCGACCGGACCGAAGTCGGTCGACGTAGCCCTCGCCATCCGGTTCGGCTGCATCCTGGGAGCCCTCCCCGGCGGCCCCGTCCGACCCGGGACTCCACGCACCCGATGTCGCCTGCAGCGCGGCGAGGTCTCCGGTGGTCGAGCCTGCGTCGGCGTAGACGACCTGGACGGCGTCGCGGATGAGTGCGGCGACCGAACGCCCGGTCCGCGCGGCCGCAGCATCGAGCAGTCGCCGGTCATCGTCGGTCAGGGAGATCTGCGTTCGCAGCATGGTGCAAGGATCCATCATCGACGGCTCGCTCCGGCAGGCGGCAGGAGCCTTCGCGCTGTCCACTCGTGACCTCGGCCGAGGCTCGCCGGGTTCGGGCAGGATCCGCCGGGTGACCGCCGACTCGACATCAACCGGCTCCCCCGGCTTGCCTCTCGCCGAGGAGTTCTTCCAGCTGCAGCACCGGTTCGACCCGCTCAACGCGACGTTGCTGGGGCTGACCGAGTTCGACGGGTTGCTGCCGGATCTGCGCCGGCCCGCCGAGTTCGCCGCCGCCGACTCGTTCGGTCGGGTGGCTGCTTCCGCGGAGGTGTCGGATGCGGCCACCGACCGGGAATCCGTCGACCGCGCCGTGCTGACGTGGATGGCGAACGCGGCCGCCCAGGACGCGCGGCACGGGCTGTGGGACGCGAACGCGTCCGCGGCGGGGTACGTATCGCCGCAGGCGTTGGTCTTCCAAGCCGTGCCGGCGACCCCGCTGCCGGACGACGCCGCCCGCGAGGCGCTGCTGCGCCGGCTGGGCGGGCTGGCGGCGCACTTCGACGCGGTCGGCGACCGGTACCGGGAAGCGGCCGTCGCCGGCCGGGTGTCGACGGCGGTCGGGATCCGGCAGGCGGCGGCCCAGCTGGAGACCTACCTGGCGCGGCCGCTCGACGAAGACGTGTTGCTGCCCGCGGGCCTGCTCGATCGTCGGGCCGAGGCGTCGATGATCGTCGAGCAGGAGGTCCGGCCGGCGATGGCGCGGCTGGCGGCGCTGCTCCGCACCGAGCTGCTGTCCGGCGCCCGCGGGGACGACGCGGTGGGCATCAGCGCGGTCCCCGGCGGGGCGGAGGGGTACCGCGCGGCGGTCGCCCGGCACACCAGCCTCGACCAGACGCCGGAGGAGATCCACCAGACGGGGTTGAACGTCCTCGACGACCTGCGCGAGCAGTGGTCGCGCATCGGGCATGAGGCGTTCGGCCTCGGCGACCCCGTCGAGATCCGGGCCCGGCTCCGGTCGGACCCCGCGCTGCGCTTCGAGACCCGCGAGCAGATCGTCGAGGTGGTCACCGCCGCGCTGGCCCGGGCCGAGGCCCACCGGGCGGAGATGCTGCCGCCGTTCGACATCGGGCCGTGCGTCATCGAGGAGA
>CAXTBU010000131.1:0-2553 GCA_964242885.1 uncultured Actinomycetales bacterium | reverse complement strand
GCTGCGGAGTACCCACCGTCGACCGGGAGGATCGCTCCCGTGATGAACCGGGCGTCCGGACCGGCCAGGAAGGTCGCCGCACCGGCCACCTCGGCCGGCTCCCCCCAGCGCCCCATCGGAGTCCGATCCAGGATGCGCTGACTGGTCTGGGGGTCCTCGCGGACTCCCGCGGTCAGCGGGGTCCTGATCCAACCCGGCGCCACGGCGTTGACGCGCACGCCCTCCGGTGCCCAGGCCACGGCGAGCGCCTTGGTCAGTTGGGCCACCCCACCCTTGCTCGCCGTGTAGGCCGGCACAAGCGGACCACCGAAGAAGCTCAGCATCGAGGCGACGTTGACGATGCACCCGCCGGCGGCGGCCAGCAGCGGACGCGCCGCCACGCAGGCGCGCATGGTGCCTGTCAGGTTCACCTCGACGACTCGGGCGAACACGGCCGGGTCGTACTCGCGGCCGCGGCTGAGGATCCCGGCCGCGTTGACGAGCACGTCCAGCTCCCCGGTGGAGACGATGAGCTCTTCCATCTCCTGTCCACTGGTCAGGTCGAGCTCCACGACGCGCGCCAGCGCAGCGAGCGGCGACGGCACCTCGGCGCTGCCCAGGCCCGCGACCACCACGTCGCCGCCGAGCCGGGCGAAACGCTCCGCAACCGCAGCGCCGATGCCGCTGGTGCCCCCCACCACGAGGACGTGCCGGCCGGTGAACTGCCCGACGACTGTGGCTGCTCGATCCACGGGTTCGTCCATGCGAACCAGTCTCCCGTCCCGCCCGTGCGGTCCGGGTCGACACCGGTCCAGGACATGGACACCATCCACCCAGGCGACGAGGGTCGCGAATGCTCGGGTCCACCGCCCGGACCGAGGCGAACAGGAGGTGGCTCATGAAGATCACGGCCTTGAAGTGTGCGGTCCTCGGAGACAACCCGACGGTCCGCATCACCACGGACGAGGGGATCGACGGCTACGGGCAGGTCGAGGCCTACAAGCCGTGGCTGAAGCCGACGGTCCTGCACCACGAGCCGTACATCGTGGGCCAGGACCCGACCGACGTCGAACGGGTGGTGCTGCGCATCCGGCGGCTCGGTGGCACCAAGCCGTGGGGCAGCGCCGTCAGCGCCATCGAGATGGCGCTGTGGGACATCGCCGGGAAGGCCGCCGGCGTGCCTGTGCACAAGCTGCTGGGCGGGAAGGTCCGCGACCGCGTCCGGGTCTACAACGGCGGGGTCCGCTTCCCGATGGAGGGCTTCGAGCCGGAGCACTACGCGGCGTCGGCCGCCCGCATGAAGGCATCGCCCGAGGGCTTCACGATCATCAAGGAGTCGGTGGCCTTCCACGGCCCCATGGCCACCCGGGTGCCCGGCTTCTTCTACGCCGACCCGGTCACCGGTCCGCCCCACCCGGACGGGGGGCTGCTCACCGAGCGCGGGCTGGCGCACGTCGTGGCCTGTGTCGAGGCGATGAAGGCCGAGCTCGGCGACGGGATCGGCCTCGCCCTGGACTGCGGTCCGGGGTGGACCGTGCCGGACGCCATCCGCTTCGCCCGCCGCGTCGAGCACCTGGACCTGATGTGGCTGGAGGACCTGCTGTCCGGCGACTACGTCCCCTACACCGACGCGACGGCCTACCGGGAGGTCACGCGCAGCACGTCCACGCCCATCCACACCGGCGAGCAGCTGTACCTGCGCCAGGGGTTCAAGGACCTCATCGAGCGCCAGGCGGTGCGCGTGGTGGGCCCGGATCCCGCGGACGTCGGCGGCATCGCCGAGCTGAAGTGGATCGCCGAGTACGCGGACCTGCACGGGGTCCTGATGGCCCCGCACGGGGTCTTCGACGGGCTGATCGGCCTGGCGGCGCACGTGCAGGTGGCCGCCGCCATGCCCCGGAACTTCATCGCCTTCGAGTACCCGGTCGCGCATCCGGCGTGGTGGTACGACATCGTCGAGGGGCTGCCCGACCCGATCGTCCGGGACGGGCACATCGACGTGGGCAACCGGCCGGGCCTGGGCGTCGACATCGTCCCGGAGGCCGCGCGGCCGTACCTGCGCGCCGAGGACCGCGACTTCTTCGACTGAACCGACGCCGAGACCGATGAGGGAAGAGGAAGGGCGAACGTGCGCATCGAACCTGCAAGGGAAGACCTCGAGGAGCTGACCGCAGCGTGGGCGGGCGACCGTTTCCCGTCCGGGCGTCCGCGGGTGAGCGACGAGGTGCTGGAGACCCTGCGCCTGGCGACGACGGAGGAGGCGTGGAGTCCGCTGTTCCAGGCCGGCTACGTGCGGCAGTTCGACGGCGGCTGGCGCCAGACCCACCCGGGCAACGTCCTGGTCGGCCGCGCGGTCACCGCCCAGTTCCTCCCCCACCGGCCCGACCACGACACGGCGGTCGTCGCGGCCGGGGCCCGGGAGGGCCACACCGAGGGCGACAAGCAGAACTCCTGGGTCATCGAGCTGCTGGAGCACGGCGACGTGATGGTCGTGGACATCTTCGGCAAGGTCGTCGAGGGCACGGTGATCGGGGACAACCTCGGCACGGCGGTCGCCTCCCGCACCGGCGCGGG
>CAXTBU010000130.1:0-2791 GCA_964242885.1 uncultured Actinomycetales bacterium | reverse complement strand
CTGCGGGCGCAGCAGTGGACGACCACCACCGACCTCTCGCAGACGATGAAGCCGTGCGCAGCGACGGGACACCCACGCTGCAGAGCAGGGGACGCCAGGGCGTCGTCAGCATCGACGGGTCCACCCGCGGCGACGTGACCCGCAACGCGGAGTTCTGGCTGCTCAGCCACTTCGGCCGCGGGGTCCGGATCGGCGCCGTCCGGGTCGGGTCCACCACCTACGGGCAGGGCCGGGCCAGCCGCACGCTCCAGTCGGTGGCATTCCGCAACCCCGACGGATCGGTCGCGCTCGCGGTGTTCAACAACTCCACCACGAAGAAGGCGTTCACCGTGGTCGACTCCGGCCGCCGGCAGGGCTTCCCCGCGACCCTGGTGCCGGGCGCGTTCGCCACCTTCACCTGGGCACGCTGAACCGCCGGCTGCCCCCTGCTCGGAACGACCGACCGCCCCTCCGACGAGGAGGCGGCCCACGGCGGGCACCCTGCGATGGCACCCGGTGCCGTTACAGTCGCCAGGTGCCCGCGGGCATCGCGGTGTTCGCGACCGCGTCCGCGCTGGGACCGGCGGCCGTCCTGGCAGCGTCGGCCACGGCATTCACCGCCATCACGCTCATCGGTGCGGCCTACCTGGTCTACCTCGGGGTAGCGGCGCTGTGGCACTCGAGAGGGTCCTCGGGGGCTGCCGCGGCGACGCAAGCACCGGCGCCGGTGGGATCGGGACGCGCCGCGGCCTTCCGGCAGGGACTGGTCAGCAACCTGCTCAACCCGAAGATCGTGCTGATCTTCCTGACGCTCATCCCGCAGTTCATCTCGCCGGAGGAGCCGGCGTTCCGGACCACCGCGGTCCTGGCCGCGGCGTTCCTGGGCACGGCCGTGCTGTGGTGGCGCCTGTTCTCGCTCGCTGTCGGCGCCCTCGGCCGGGTGCTGTCCCGGCCATTCGTGCGGACCGCCTTCGAAGCGGCGACCGGGATCGTGCTCATCGGGCTGGGTGTGCGGGTGGCACTGGGCGACCACTGAGGCCGGCTGGCGCGGGCGGCCGGGCGCGGACATCGCAGCCACGTCGGCCCGGGACATCGACCTCGGGTGCGGAGCGGATCGCCGCTGGCTACGACCGGGCCGCCGCACGCCGGGCCTTCGCCCCGTCCGCCCGCACCCGGTCCGCGTCGTGGCGCACCGCCGACGCCGGCTGGTCGATCTCCGCTTGCGGATGGCCCATCCGATCGTGTTATCGTCGGGATCAATCGGATACGCCATCCGGTTGACCGACCCGGGCCGACGCCCCGGGACCCCGTCGCTCGCCCCGCGAGCACGTCGACGCCCGGCAGGAAGCCCGACCGCGACAGGAGAACCCATGAGCACCGACCGTCCCCAGACCGGCTCGAACGCCTCCGCGACACCGTCCCCGTCCGTCGCACCGGCACCGGCCCCGGCACCGGTACCGGCACCGGCACCGGCAGCGGGACCGGGGACGGCGCCGAGCTCATCCACACCGCCCGTCCCGACCCGGGTCGTGCAGGTGACGCGCACCGGAGGCCCGGAGGTTCTCGCTGTCCGCGACGTCGAGCTGGCCCCGCCCGGAGCGGGGGAGGTGTTGGTCCGCGTCGAGGCGGCCGGGGTCGCGTTCGGCGACGTGCTGCTGAGGGTGGGGATGCGGCGGGTGCCGCTGCCGGCCGTGCCTGGTCACGAGGTCGTGGGCACCGTGGCCGCCGTCGGCGCAGACGTCGAAGGACTGGCGGTCGGCGACCCGGTGGCCGCCTACACCCAGGCCCAGGGGGGGTACGCCACCTTCGTCGTGGCACCGGCCTGGGCGGTGCTGCCCCGTCCCGCGCACCTGGACCCGCACGCGGTGGTGTCCCTGGTCCTCAACTACGTGACCGCGTGGCAGATGCTGACCCGCACGGCCGTGATCGCCGAGGGGTCCACGGTGCTGGTCCAGGGAGCCGCCGGCGGCGTCGGCAGTGCGCTGGTGCAGCTGGCCGTGCTGCGGGGTCTTCGCGTGATCGGGACGGCCAGCACCGGCAAGGTCGACCGGGTGCGCCAGATGGGCGCCACCGCGATCGACCACCGCACCTCCGACGTGGCAGCCGAGGTCCGCGCGCTGGCCCCCGACGGCGTCGACGCGATCTTCGACGGACTGGGCAGTGCCAGTTGGCGCGCGGACCTGCCACTGCTGCGCACCGGTGGACACCTGGTCATCTACGGCATGTCCAGCGCCTTCGCCGGCGGCAACCGCAATCTCGGCGCGCTGGCCCGCAACTTCGCCCGCCTGCCGCGCACCAGCTACCTGACCTACGTCACCCGCGGCATCGGCGTCACCGCCTACAACAACGACGCGATGGTCGCGGCCCACCACGACTGGTTCCGCGCCGACCTGGCCGCCCTGCTCGACCTGCTCGACGCCGGCGCGATCACGCCCCTGGTGCACGCGACGTTCCCCCTCGAGCAGGCCGGGCGCGCCCAGGACGAGCTCGGCTCCGGGCGGGCCGTCGGCAAGGTCACGCTTGCGGTGTCCCAGTCCTGACCAGACCGGAAGCACTGCTCGAGTTGGGTCCCGGCGCGGTCACGCCCTGATCGCGGCGGTGAACCGCGCGGCGACGGTCGCGACCGCAGCACGGAGTTCCGGCCCCCCCTCGACGCGGAAGGCGAACGGCACGCCGGCCAGCCACTCCTGCGCGTACATCGCCGGGTTGCTGGTGCTCCCGGTCAGCAGGCAGCCGTCTCCCGATGCCTCGAGCCGGCCCATCGTCGGGCGGATCCACGGCGCGACCTCGGGCAGCGGCCCGTCGAACACGA
>CAXTBU010000129.1:0-2880 GCA_964242885.1 uncultured Actinomycetales bacterium | reverse complement strand
GGACACCGGCGTACAGCGGGAGCTCGATCGCACGTCGGTCGAGGGTCCAGCCGGCCGTTCGCTGTACGTCAGTGTCTGTCGCTGCCGCTGCCGCTGCCGCCGTGACCCTGGTCCGGCAGAGGACCAGGGTCACCGCGAGGCTGAGGTGCGGATCGCTTCAGGCACGTGGTTCCCACCGCATTGAGCGGCGGGCGAGGATGACGGCGAGGCACGTCCAGACCGCGATCGCCAGGAGCGGGCCGGCCGCCTGGCCCCAGGTCTCGGCGAACGTCAGCGTCGAGGTCGTCGCGTCCTGGCCGTCGAGGCCGAACCAGCCGATCCGGACCAGGTCCGACATCGCCGCTCCCGGGGTGAGCGACAGGACGTCGCGCAGCCGGTCGGGCATGTCGGGGAGCGTGTTGGTCAGCGGCCCGAGGGATGCCACGAGGATGATCGGCATGCTGGTCAGCTGGGCAGCTTCGGCGTTCTTCGTCCACGCAGCGGTCCAGTAGGCGAACGCGGTGAACATGACGGCCGCGAGCACCGCCAGAGCCGCGTAGAGCAGCGGGTTCACCGGTAGCTGCTGGCCGAGCGCAGCGGCGACGGGGACCGCGACCGCGCTCAGGAGCAGCGCGCTGATCACCCCGGGCAGGGCGATGCTGGCGAGCAGCTCGGCGTCGCGGGTCTGGCCGGTGCGCATGCGCTTGAGCACGAGTTCGTCCCGGCGGCTCACGAACTGGGCGAGCACGTTGTAGAAGACCGGGAACAGCGCGATGGTCAGGAGCGTGGTGGTGATGGCGCCGGCCCCACCCGACGGCGCGCCGCGTTCGCCGATGAACAGCAGTGCCAGCGGCAGCAGCGGCAGCAGCACGGCGTAGAAGAACGCCAGGCGGTTGCGTGAGAGCAGGACTGCGTTCCAGCGGGCCAGGCTCGCAGTTCGCCGGACCGAGAAGCGGCCGGCGACGGTGGTCGTGGTCATCGGAGGGCCCCTTCGGAGCTGCGGACGCGTGGTCGTGGTCATCGGAGGGCTCCTTCGCGGCTCAGGGCTTGCGGGGCGTCGTCGGCCGGGGCGCGCGCGTCGTCGGCCGGGTCGGGGCCGTCGGCGATCGACAGGAAGACGGTCTCCAGGCTCGGGCTGCTGGCGTCCAGGTCGTAGAGCTCGATGTCGTGCACCGCCGCCCAGGCCAACAGGTCGGCCAGCGATCGCTGGAGCGCGTCGGTCTCGAGCGTCACCCGCCCGTACTCGTGCACGACACGGCCGACGCCCCACAGGTCGCCGGGCACGCCGGGGACGTCCGCGAAGCTGATCGTCGACGGGTGCCCCGCGGCGATCTCGGTGGGCGTTCCGGACCGGACGATCCGGCCGGCGTGCATGATCTCCAGCCGGTCGGCGAGGGTCTCGGCCTCCTCCAGGTAGTGCGTGGTGATCAGCACCGTGGCGCCGCCGTCGCGCAGGCCCGACACCAGCCGCCACACCTCGCGCCTGCTCTCCGGGTCCAGGCCGGTCGTGGGCTCGTCGAGGATCACCAGCTCGGGGCTGCCCATCAGCGTGCACGCCAGGTCCACCCGGCGGGTCTCGCCGCCGGACAGGGCGAGCATCCGAACGTCGGCCCGTCGCTCGAGGGAGAGCAGCGCGAGCATCTCGTCGACCGGGCGCGAACGGGCCAGGGTGCTGCTCCACAGGCGCAGCGTCTCGCGGACCGTCAGGTCGCCGGAGAACCCGCTGCGCTGGAGCAGGACCCCCGTGCGACGACGGATGGCGGCGCGGTCGGCGACCGGGTCCAGGCCCAGCACGCTGACCTTGCCGGCAGTCGCCGGGGCCAGCCCCTCGAGCACCTCCAGGGTCGAGGTCTTCCCGGCGCCGTTGGTTCCCAGCAGCGCGGTGATCGAGCCGGTCGGCACGTCGAGATCGACGCCGCGGACGGCCTCGTACGCCGACGCCCCGTGCCCGTAGGCCCGGCGCAGTCCGCGGACCTGCACCGCAGGGGCCGGCGGCTCGCCGGCGGGAGGGGGCGATGTCGCCCTGGTGGGGAAGGAGTTGGTCATGCCATGACGCTACGAGCCGTCTCGTCTCGTGTCAAGACGCTTCGTCTCGTCTCGTTGTACGATCCTCCACATGCCTCCGTCCCAGCCCGATCCCGCCCGGCGCAACGAGCGCTCGCGCGGCGCCATCCTCGCGGCTGCCATCGCCCTGATCAGCGAGCTCGGCTACGACCGGGTTCCGATCGAGGCCATCGCCCGACGCGCCGGCGTCGGCAAGCAGACGATCTACCGGTGGTGGCCCTCCAAGGGCGCCGTCGCGCTCGAGGCGCTGGACGACAGCCTGGCGACCGTCGTCGACTTCCAGGATTCCGGCGACATCGTCGAGGACCTGCGCCACCACATGACGAGCGTCACGAAGCTGCTCAGCTCGACCGAGATCGGCCCGGTCATCCAGGGACTGATCGCCGCGGCCCAGAGCGATCCCGCCCTCTCCCGCGCACACCTCGAGCTCGTCATCGAACCGGCCAACGCGTTCTGGCGGGACCGGATCTCGCGCGCCCAGGCCAGCGAGGAGATCCGCGCGGACGCAGACCCCCAAGCGATCATCGACATGCTGTTCGGGGCGATGTACTTCCGGTTGCTGCTGCACACCCGGCCGCTCGAGCCCGAGCAGATCGACGCCGCCCTGGACATCGCGTTCCACGGACTGCGTCCAGCTTCGGCTGACGGGTCGACGCGCTGACCACTCCGCTCGACGGGGTCGACCCACTGCCGGTGTGTACCGGCCCCGGCCCGGGCTGGCTGGTGTGACGGGCGGCGACGTGTCGACGCGAACGTCTTCGCTGCCGGATCCGAGGGCGGTAGCCCGGCGGACACCGGCGTACAGCGGGAGCTCGATCGCACGTCGGTCGAGGGTCC
>CAXTBU010000128.1:0-2924 GCA_964242885.1 uncultured Actinomycetales bacterium | reverse complement strand
AGGTCACTGCCGGACATCTTTTCGAAGGGCCTGTGGTCATCCTTTCCGGGATGGCTACAGGCCCTTTGGCATCCCACCAGGCGGAGCCGCCGGCAGCTACATGGTCCAGGGCTCGGCGTGCGCGTCGACGTCGTCGGACCACCGGCGTTGCAGCGCGGCCAGTTCGTCGACGAGGTCGGGCGGCAGCGGCTGCACGTCCCGGGTGTGCTCGAGTAGCTCGGACAGGTTCTCCTGCCGGCTCGCCGAGCCCACGGTGGCGCAGACCTGCGGAACGCTGAACGCGTAGCGGACACAGAACTCCGCCCAGCTGTGGATGCCCGAGCGCTCGAAGACCGGAGCGACCTCGGCGGCGCGGGCTCGCAGGTAGGGCCGCCAGGCAGCGCCGGGAACGTCGCGCAGGCGTCGTTCCGTACACGTAGCGGGGCAGGTCGGTCAGCAGGTGCGGCACCCGCGGGGGCTACGCGGAGGCTGTTCCGTGGCCGGGCTGTGAACTGGGTCGGTGCAGGTCTACGAGCGGACCGGTGGTGCGGTCCGATCAGGCAGCGGACTCCTCCTGCGTCCTCTCCACGGACTCTGGCGCATCGGGTGCTTCCGCGGGCGCGGCAGCTCCGGGCAGCGTCACGTCCAGCCACGCGTCGGTGCGCCTGCGCCACGTCCGCGCGGCGGCCCAGGCGACCCGGTCCTCGGCGTACCAGGCCGGCTCGGCGGCGGCGGCCAGCAGGGCGTCGACCATCTCGTCCGGGCCGGCGACCAGAGCGGTGTGCGGTGGCACCTCGCCCGCGAGCTCCACGTGCCCGGCGGTGGCCACCACGGGCACCCCGCGGCTGCAGTAGTCGAGCAGCTTCATCGACGACTGCCCCCGCGCCCTCGCCGCGACATCGGGGACCAGGGCGACCGTCGCCGTGTCCAGCACCTCGGCGAGCCGGTCGCGGGACACCAGCCCGTGGTAGTTGAACCTGCCGGGCAGCGCGCGCTCCAGGGCGTGGAACCGGTCGGCCGCGGCCCGGGCCCGCTGGGGGAAGACGAGCTGGCCGTACACGGTGAGCGTCCAGTCGGGCAGCGCGTCGAGCACCGCGCGCACCAGGTCGACGTCGAACCGCTCGGCGACACTGCCGACGTACACCGCGTGCCTGTCCCGGCGTCGCAGCGCAGTCCGCGGTTCGCGCAGCAGCGTCTCGTCGGCGCCGTTGGGCACGACCACAGCGGTGCGGCCGGGGAACAGGTCCGCCAGCACGCGGTTCACGACCACCACCTCGTCGGCCTCGTCGGCGATCCGGCGCAGCTGGTCCGGCAGGCTGCGCGCGTGAGGCAGCAGGCGCGCCCAGTCGTCGGTGCAGTCGAAGACGCGACGTCCGGGCAGCAACCGCGCCGCCCGCCACTCCCACGGCAACGCGAAGACCGTCAGAGCCTCGTCCCACCCCGAGCGACGCAGGAACCGGCCGAGCAGCGCAGCGTCCACCCGCTCGGCGACGCGGCCGCGGGAGCCCGGCAGCAGCGTCGAGCGCTCGGTCACCTCGATGCGCGGCGCGACGGTCCGGAACCGGGCCACACCGACGTGCTGCCCCCAGTTCCGCGGGTCGGTCCGCAGGCGGCCGGCGTCCGCCGGTGCCTGGACGAAGCGCACCGGCAGCCCGCGCCGCACCAGCTCCCGGGCGAGGTGGTGCTCGCGGCGCATCGCCGGGTGCCACGGGTCCTTGGCGACGAACCCGACGCCGGGGGCGGCTGGGGAACTCGGGTGCGGCATGGGCCTCCGTCGCGGTCGGGCTCCTCCGCTGGTCGGCGGGCGCCGCTGGGAAGTGTTCCCGGTCGGGAGCCTGGCCGCGAACCGGGAGGATGTGCCCGTGGTGGGACGACGGCAGCGACTGGTCGATGAGTTCGTCGCCCGGCTGCCGCTGACCGCCAAACGCGAGCTGCTGTACCGCCGGATGCACGGGCGACGTCCCGGCCGGCCGCCGGAGAGGTTCAGCGAGAAGATCAACTGGCGGATCGTCCACGACCGCCGACCGGTGATCGCGCGGCTCGGCGACAAGCTCGCGATGAAGGAGTACGCCACCGGGGTGTGCCCCGACCTGCGCGTGCCGCAGGTGCTGTGGACGGGCACCGACCTGGCGGACCTGCCGGCTGACCTGCCGGAACGGTGGGTCCTCAAGCCCAACCACGGCACCATGCGGGTACACATCGTCGTTGGCGACCCGGACCTGCCGCGGCTGCGGCAGGTGAGCACCGGCTGGCTCGACGAGCCGCTGTACCGCTTGCGCGGGGAGTGGGTGTACAGCCAGGCGCGTCGGCTGCTGCTCGCCGAGGAGTTCCTCGGGCGGCCGGGCACGCTCCCGGTCGACCACAAGTTCCTGGTGTTCGGTGGTCGGGTCCGCCTCGTGCAGGTCGACTCCGGGCGCCTGACCCCGGATCACACCCGGCAGCTCTACACCCCGGAGTGGGAGCCGTTCGACACCGCCGAGCACGGCGCCGCGCAGGGCGTGGTCACCGCAGCGCCGGCGGCGCTGCCGGAGATGCTGGCGGTGGCCACCGCGCTCGGACGCGCGTTCGACTTCATCCGCGTCGACCTCTACGACGTGGACGGCGTCGTCTGGTTCAGCGAGCTCACGCCGTACCCGGGCGCCGGCCTGGTCCGGTACGACCCCGCGTTCGACCGGCTCCTGGGTTCGTGGTGGGAGCTGCCGCCTCGGCGGGAGGTGCGGGCGCGGGCCCGGGGCGAGGGTCGCGGCTCGGGCGGGCTCGGCGGCGACATCAGCCGTGGCGGAGCACCCGGACGCCGAACGGCGCCAGGGTGATCGGCCCGTCGACCGCGGTCCCGTCGACGGCGTCGGTGAGCGGCCCCGCCGTGGCCTCGACGGGCTGGGCGACGACCTCGTCGTTCATCGGGTGGTCGACGTCGAGGAACGACGGGACAACCAGGGCGGTGC
>CAXTBU010000127.1:0-3172 GCA_964242885.1 uncultured Actinomycetales bacterium | reverse complement strand
CGCCAGTGCGACCGGCAGTGCGCCCGCCGGGGCCGCGCCGTTCGGCACCGTGGGAACCGCCATGGTCACCTGTTTCACCGACGACGGCGGGCTGGACCTGGATGCGACGGCGGCCGTCGCCACCCACCTGCTCGGGACCGGTCACGACCTGCTGGTCGTGAACGGGACGACCGGTGAGTCCGTCACCACCAGTGACGCCGAGAAGGACGCGGTGCTGCGGACCGTGCTCGAGGTCGCGGGTGGACGTGCCTCGGTGCTGGCAGGGGTGGGCACCGCGGACACCGCGCACAGCGTCGAGCTGGCCAGGGCGGCAGCGGCAGCCGGCGCCGACGGCCTGCTCGTCAACACGCCGTACTACAACAGGCCGCCGCAGTCGGGGCTGCTCGTGCACTTCCGGGCGATCGCCGACGCGACCGACCTGCCGGTGATGCTGTACGACATCCCCGCCCGGACCGGCGTCGCGATCGCCACCGACACCCTGCTCCGGCTGGCCGAACACCCGCGGATCGTGGCCGTCAAGGACGCGAAGGGCGACGTCGCGGGGACCACCGCGGTCCTGGCGGCCGGCGGACTGGCGTACTACAGCGGTGCCGACGAGATGAACCTCGCGCTGCTGGCGATGGGCGCTGTCGGGATCGTGTCCGTCGTCGGCCACGTCGCCGGCAGCTGCTACCGCGAGATGGTCGATGCGGTCGCCGCCGGCGACCTGCCGACCGCACGGCGTGCCGACCGGCGGGTTGCGCCCGCCGTCCGCGCCATCATGACGAGAACCCAGGGAGCCATCATGGCGAAAGCCGCACTCCAGCTGATCGGGGTCGTTCCCGGCCGCGCGATGCGCCTGCCGCTGCTCGCGGCCACCGACGCCGAGGTCACCGAGCTGACCGGGGACCTGCGGGTCGCCGGCCTGCTCGGCGACGGCGCCGGCACCGGCAACGGGACCGCCGGGCTGTCCGGCGTCGTCGCTGCGGGCCGGCCGGGCGGCGCCGCGTGAACGCGATCGACTTCGCGGTCCCGGGCAGCCCGTCGGCCCGCGCGCGGCTGCCCGTGCCGAAGCCCCTGCGCCGGGGGACGCTGCGGATCACCCCGCTCGGCGGCCTCGGCGAGGTCGGCCGGAACATGACCGTCTTCGAGATCGACGGCCGCCTGCTGATCGTCGACTGCGGAGTCCTGTTCCCGGAGGACCACCAGCCCGGCGTCGACCTGGTGCTGCCCGACTTCGAGCTGATCCGCGACCGGCTCGCCGACGTCGAGGCACTGATCCTCACCCACGGTCACGAGGACCACATCGGCGGCGTGCCGTACCTGCTCCGCGAGCGGCCGGACCTGCCGATCGTCGGCACCCGGCTGACGCTGGCGATGACCGAGGCGAAGCTGCGCGAACACCGCATCCGGCCGCTGGAGCTCACCGTCGCCGAGCGGACGAGCGAGACCTTCGGTCCGTTCCGATGCGAGTTCGTCGCCGTCAACCACTCGATCCCGGACGCGGTCGCGGTGGCGATCCACACCTCCGCCGGCAGCGTCCTGCACACCGGCGACTTCAAGCTGGACCCGACGCCGCTGGACGGCCGGGTCACCGACCTGCGCCACCTGGCGCGGCTCGGCGAGGCGGGCATCGACCTGCTGATGATCGACTCGACCAACGCCGAGGTCCCCGGGCACACCCAGTCCGAGCGCGACGTCGGCCCCGCGTTGCGCCGCGCGGTCGCCGAGACCCGCGGCACCGTCGTCGCGGCGGCGTTCAGCTCGCACATCCACCGGGTCCAGCAGCTGGTCGACGCGGCGGTCGCGCACAAGCGCAAGGTCGCGTTCGTCGGCCGCTCGATGCTGCGCACGATGACGATCGCCCGCGAGCTCGGCTACCTGACGGTGCCGCCGAACACCCTCGTGGACATCAGGACCGTCGGCGACCTGCCGCCGGACCGGGTGCTGGTCATCTGCACGGGGTCCCAGGGCGAACCGCTGTCGGCGCTGGCGCGGATGGCCAGCGGCTCCCACGCGCAGATCACCCTCGGCAAGAGCGACACGGTGATCCTCGCGGCGGGCACCGTGCCCGGCAACGAGGTGGCCGTCTCCCGGGTCATCAACGGGATCGTCGGCTGCGGGTCGCGGATCGTGCACCGGGACAACGCCTTCGTGCACGTGTCCGGCCACGCCCGGGCCGGTGAGCTGCTGATCGTCCACGACACCGTGGGCGCCAAGCAGGTCATGCCGGTGCACGGCGAGCTGCGGCACCTGACCGCGAACGCCGGGCTGGCGGTCTCCACCGGGGTCGACCCGGAGCGGGTGCTGATCGGCGGCAACGGCGTCAGCGTCGACCTGACCGACGGCAAGGCTCGGATCGCCGGGGCGGTGCCGTGCGGGTACCTCTACGTCGACGGGCGCGGCGTCGGTGAGGTCGACGAGGAGTCGCTGCGCGACCGCGTCACGCTCGGCGAAGAGGGCTTCGTCCTCGTCGTCGCCGTCGTGGACACGGTGGCCGGGACGATCGTGTCGGGTCCGGACGTGTCCTCCCGCGGGTTCGCGGAGAACCCGTCGATGCTCGACGAGGTCAAGCCCAAGCTCGCCGACGCGCTGACCAGGGCGATGGCGTCCGGTGAGCGCGAGCCGTACGCGCTGCAGCAGGCCATCCGCAAGGTGCTGGGCCGCTGGGTCGCCGACGCCCACCGGCGCCGCCCGATCATCATCCCGGTCGTCGTCACCACCTGACCGGAGCACGGCCACGGGTCACCGGTCGCGCAAGGTGTGGCGGCTGTGACTTCTGAGGCTGGAGGGACCCGTCACGTAGTCTGCGCCGGGTGATCGGGACGAGGGTGCGGTGAGCCGCGGAGAACGGGTCCCGGCCGCGCGCAGCGCGCCGGCTGAACCCGGCCGAGGGCGAGCCCGCGACGAGCCGGCGCCCCGGCGGTCCGCCGGTGACCGGTCCGGCTCCCGGCCGGCCCGGCCCCCGGCAGCTGGAGCGACCCGGGCGCACCGACCTGTGCCCCCGACGCAGTCGACCAGTCGCCGCGAGGACCACCCGACCCGCTCGGCACACCCGCCGCGGCCGGCCGGTGCCACGGCTGCCCCGAGCCGCTCCCGGACGCCGGCCCGGACCGACCCGGCCCGGACGGACCCGGCCCGGGCGCCGCGGGGCGTGCCGACCGCCCGCGCAACCGCGCGGACCGGAGTCCGC
>CAXTBU010000126.1:0-3468 GCA_964242885.1 uncultured Actinomycetales bacterium | reverse complement strand
GCCATTCGGCGCACGCTGTGCTGGGGGCCATTCGGCGCACGCTGTGCTGGGGGCCATTCGGCGCACGACGCTGCTGTGCCATCGGCGGTGCGACGTGTCCGACCACCGGCGACGATGACCGGATGTCCAGCACCGTGTCAGCCCGGATCGTGCGGGCGGCGTCCCGGCTGCGCGGCGAGCGGGCTCTGCACCCGCGGGGCATCGCACTGACCGGCTGGGTGGACGTGCCCGGCGGCGCGCGGCTGGGCGTGCCGGTGTTCGACGCCCCGGGGCGGTACCGGGCGCTGGTGCGGTTCTCCCGCGGGGCCGGGCTGCCGCGGGCACTGCCGGACGTCCTCGGCGTCGCGGTCCGAGTGGTCGACGCCGGCGGGCCGGGTCGGGACCAGGACCTGTTGCTGGCCACCGGCGCCCGACCCGCGGTGCTGCGCAGCGTGCCGCTGCCCCGGCTCGACCTGCTCGGGTCCTGGTACAGCTCGGTGGCGCCGTACCGGGCGAACGGGCGGCGCCTGCTCGTCGGCGCGGTGCCGGTCGGCAGCCAACTCCCAGGTGACCGGGCCCGGGTCGTGGACCTGGACCGGTTGCGCGAGGCGCTGCCGCTCGACCTGCGACTGGTGGTGGCCACGGTGTCGGGGCCGTGGCAGGCGGTCGGCACCGTCACCGCGGACGCAGTGCTGCCCGCGCCGGACGGCCGGCACGTCCGGTTCGACCCGTACACCGACGGCGGCGGACTGGTCCCGGTCGGGCTGGTCAACCGGCTGCGGCGCGGCGCCTACCCGGCCAGCCACGTCGGCCCGGACGCCTGACGTCCTCCCGACGAGGGCGTTGCCGGGACAGCCACAACCGGGTTGGGTGGGCGGCGCCGGCCCCCCGGCTCGGCCGCGTGTCGAAGGAGTGCGCATGCCTGGGTACGTGATCGGCGTCGACTGCTCGACGACCGCGACCAAGGCGGTGGTGTTCGATGCCACCGGGAACGCGGTGGCCGAGGGCCGGCGCAGCTTCCCGCTGTCCCGGCCACGGCCGGGCTGGCACGAGCAGGACGCCCAGACGTGGCGGGAGTCGACGTTCGGCGCCGTCGCCGACGCGGTCGGCCAGGTCGACGCCGCCGATGTGCTCGGGATCGGGCTGACCCATCAGCGCGAGTCGTTCGTGTGCCTGGACGAGCAGGGCCGGTCGATCCGCCCGGCGATCCTGTGGCTGGACGGGCGAGCGGGCGCACAGATCCGGGAGCACGGCAGCGACCGGGTGCACGAGCTGTCGGGCAAGCCCGCGGACGTGACACCCGCTCTCTACAAGATGCTGTGGCTGCGGGACAACGAGCCGCAGACGCTGCAGCGCGCGGCGATGGTCACCGACGTCCACGGCTACCTCGTGCACGCGCTGACCGGGCAGTGGACGACCAGCGTCGCCTCCGCCGACACCCTCGGCCTGGTCGACATGGGCACCGGTAGGTGGTCCGGCGAGCTGCTGGGCATGGCCGGGCTGCGCGAGGACCAACTGCCGGAGCTCGTCGCGCCGGGCACGGTCGTCGGGGAGCTCACCGACGACGCCGCGCGGGCGACCGGGCTGCGGGCGGGCGTGCCGGTCGTCGCCGGCGCCGGTGACGGGCAGTGCGCCGGGCTCGGCGCCGACGTGACGGTCCCGGGCCGGTCCTACCTGAACCTCGGCACCGCTGTCGTGGCGGGGACCCACTCCGAGACCTACCACTGGGACCGGGCGTTCCGGACGATGTCCAGCCCGGTCCCCGGTGCCTACACGCTGGAAACACTGCTCTCCGGCGGTACGTACATCGTCTCCTGGTACGTCGAACGGTTCGGCGCGATCCCCGAGCTGGGGCTGGGCCTGTCGGCCGAGCAGGTGCTGGAGACCGCCGCCGCCCAGCTGCCCCGCGGCTCCGACGGGCTGATGCTGCTGCCGTACTGGAACGCCGCCCAGACTCCGTACTGGGATCCCGCGGCCCGCGGTGTCGTCCTCGGCTGGCAGGGCGTGCACGGCAAGGCCCACCTGTACCGGGCGGCGCTGGAGGGCATCGCCTACGAGCTGCGGCTGCAGACCGACGGGGTCGACGCGGTGCTCGGTTCCCCGGTCGAGCGGTACCACGCGATGGGCGGCGGCTCCCGCAGCCCGCTGTGGTCCCAGCTGGTCGCGGACATCACCGGCCGTCCGGTGACGCTGTGCCGCGAGATAGAGACCACCGCTCTCGGTGCCGCGATCCTCGCTGCCGCCGCGGTGGACGTGCACGGTGCCGGCGCTCCAGTCGGCGGCGCCGGCGCGGACGCGATCCGGGCGGCCGCAGCCGCGATGACCGGTTTCGGTCGCACCCTGCACCCGGACCCGACGGCGGCGCGGGTGTACGACCGGTTCTTCGCGGTGTACCGGGACCTGTACCCCCGGCTGGCCGAGCTGTTCCCGCGACTGGAGGACGCGACCCGGTACGCGGACGACCAGCGATGAGCGTGCCAGGGTGAGCGCCACACCGACCGGAGGAGAGACGTGACAGAGCGGGCAGTGGTCACCGTGCTCGGCGCCGGCGCGATGGGCGCGGCGCTGACCCGCCCCCTCGTCGAGAACGGGCACGACGTCCGGCTGTGGGGCACCTGGCTGGACGACGACATCGTCGAAGCGCTGCGCGCGGGACAGGATCACCCGCGCATCCACGTCTCGGTCGACCCCCGCGTGCGGGTGTTCGCCAGCGGCGAGCTGGCGCCGGCGCTGGACGGCGCGAGCGTCGTCGCGCTGGCGATCAGTTCCGACGGGGTGGTCGACGTGCTCCGCCGGGCAGTCCCGTACCTGGCGCCGGGCAGCCTGGTCCCCATCACCACCAAGGGGTTCGGCCGCGATCCCGCCGGCCGGGTGACGATCCTGCCGCCGCTGCTGGCGGCCGAGCTGCCGGAGTCGCTGCGGTCCACCACGTCGGTGCTGGCCATCGGCGGTCCGTGCAAGGCCAACGAGGTCGCCGTCGGGCGTCCCACCGCGACCGTCTACGCCGGTCCTGCGGCGGCGGCCGCCCGCATCCGGGGGATCGCCCAGACCTCCTGGTACCGGATCCAGACGACGGAGGACATCCCCGGTCTCGAGGTCGCCGCGGCGATGAAGAACGTCTACGCGATGGCGCTGGGCATCTGCGAGGGCCTGGGTGAGAACGGCGACGCCGGTGGACCGCCCGAGCCCTGGCACAACCTCGCGTCCGCGGTCTACACCCAGGCCCTGCTGGAGATGGGCCGGCTGGCGGTGGCCCTCGGCGGCCGCGCGGAGACCGTCTACGGGCTGGCGGGCAGCGGGGACCTGCAGGTCACGAACCTGTCCGGGCGCAACAAGCTGTACGGCGTCCGGATCGGGCGCGGCGAGCAGGCCGGCGAGGCACTGGCTGCGATGCGCGCCGCCGGCCAGACGGTCGAGGGCGTCCCCGCCTGCGGGCTGGCGAGGGAGCTGGTCACGTCCGGTACCGCCCCCGGGGTGGGGCTGGACGAG
>CAXTBU010000125.1:0-3821 GCA_964242885.1 uncultured Actinomycetales bacterium | reverse complement strand
ACAAGACGCTGACCGAGATCGCCAGCTCGCAGTCGCTGTCCCGCGAGCGCGTCCGCCAGCTGGAGAAGTCCGCGCTCGCGCAGCTGCGCGAGGTCGGCGCCCTGTCCCAGGTCGCCTGACCCGGTCCCGCCACCCCGGGTCGCTCACACGCACGACTCAGCCCGGTCCCGCACCCGCGGGGCCGGGCCCAGTCGTGCCGGGGCAGTCGTGTCCGGGCCCCGTCGTGCCGGGCCTCAAGAATGTCGGGGTGCTGCCGGCAGGCGGCGGACCGCGCAGACCAGCGGTGTCCCGGCGACCGGGTCAGCGGTGACCACGGCCTCGACGCCGTAGAGGTCCCGGACCAGCTGCGGGGTGACGACCGCCGCCGGCGACCCCTCGGCCACCACCCGGCCGCCGGTCATCGCGACGAGGTGGTCGGCGTGCCGGCACGCCGTCGACAGGTCGTGCAGCACGAGCACCACCGTGCGCCCGGCTGCGGCGAGCGCGTGCACCAGCTCCAGCACCTCCAACTGGTGGCCGATGTCCAGCGCCGAGGTCGGCTCGTCGAGCAGGACGACGTCGGTCTCCTGCGCGACCGCCATCGCGATCCACGCCCGCTGCCGCTGCCCGCCGGACAGCGTGTCCAGCGGGCGGTCGGCCAGCTCCACCAGGTCCGCGGACTCCAGCGCGCGGGAGACCGCGGCCGCGTCGTCCGGGGACCACTGGCGCAGCAGTCCCTGGTGGGGATGCCGGCCGTAGCGCACCAGGTCGCGAACGGTCAGCCCGTCCGGGGCCTCGGCGCTCTGCGGCAGCAGCCCGATCCGCCGTGCCGCCTCGCGCGGCCGCATTCCCGCCAGCGCCCGGCCGTCCAGCAGGACCGCCCCGGCGCGCGGGGCGTGCAGGCGGGCCAGCCCGCCGAGCAGCGTCGACTTCCCGCAGCCGTTCGGGCCGACGATCGCGGTGACCCGCCCGGCGGGCAGCGCGAGCGTCACCGCGTCGACGGCCACGGCCGCCCCGTAGGCCAGCACCAGTCCGTCGGTGCGCAGGTCGGCGCTGCGCTGGTCAGCGGGGCGCAGGTCTGCGGGGCGCAGGTCTGCGGGCGGGCGCCCGGGGACGCGCGGCGCCTGGGGGTTCACGGCATCCTCCCGGTGCGGGTGCTCAGCAGCAGCCAGAGCAGGTAGGGCGCGCCGACGAACGCCGTGACGATGCCCACCGGCAGCTCGATCGGCGCCGCGACGGTGCGGCCGACCACGTCGGCGGCCAGCACCACCAGCGCGCCGGCCAGCGCCGACCCGACGACCGGGACGACGCGTGGTCCGGCGGCCTTGCGGGCGATCTCCGGCGCCAGCAGCGCGACCAGCCCCAGCGGCCCCGCGGTGGCCACCGACAGGCCCGCGGCGACCACGGCCGTCGCGATCACCGCGACCCGGACCCGGCGCACCCGGACCCCCAGGCCCAGGACAACCGGGTCGGCCAGCCGCAGCATCTGCAGGTGCCGGCCCAGCAGGGCCGCTCCCGGCAGCGCGGCGGCCAGCCCGACGGCCAGCGCGGTGACCGCCAGCGGCGCCCGGGCGTTGAGGCTGCCGACGGTCCACGGGAACGCACGGTTCGCGTCGTCGATCGGGGCACGGGCCAGCAGCAGCTGGGTGCCCGCGCCGAGCACCGCCCCGACGCCCAGCCCGACGACCAGGAACCGGTAGCCGCGCGCGCCGGTGCCCCCGGCCAGCCCGAGCGTGAGGGCGGCCGCCGACGCCGCGCCGACCAGGGCCAGCGCCGACGGGGCGATGCTGGTCGACACCGCGACGACGCTGGCCACGGCGAACGCGGTGGCCCCGTCGTTGATCCCGACGGTGTCGGGGGTGGCCAGCCGGTTGCGCGCCAGCGTCTGCAGCAGCACCCCGGCGACCCCGAGCGCGGCGCCGACCAGCAGCCCGGCGGCCACCCGCGGCAGGCGCAGTCGCTGCACGAGCAGCACGTCGCGGGCCTCGCCGAGCCCGACCGCGGCGGGCAGCACCCGGGGCAGCGCGACCCCCGCCGTGCCCACCGCGAGGCTCACCGCGACGGCGACCAGCACCAGGACGCCCAGGCCCGCGGCGGCGGCCACCGCCCGGCGTTCCACCAGCACCGACCGCCCGGCCGCCGCCAGCCGCCAGGTCCCAGGGGGTGCGGGCGCTGCCGTCGGGCTCGCCGGCGTCGGGGGTGTGGCCGTTGCGGTCACAGCGACGGCAGCCGGGTCGTCCGGACGATGGCCACCAGCACCGGGGCACCGACCATCGCGGTCACCACGCCCAGCGGCATCTCGTACGGCCGGACCAGCAGCCGGGACGCGACGTCGGCCACCAGCACGACCACCGGCCCGGCCACGACGCACACCGGCAGCACGCGGGACAGGTCCGGGCCGACCAGGGCCCGGGCCAGGAAGGGCACCACCAGCCCGACGAACGCGACCGGCCCGGCGGCGGCGACGGCCCCGCCCACCAGCAGCGCGACCGCGGCGACGGCCAGCACCCGGGCCTGTGCCGTGCGGTGGCCCAGCCCGCGTGCCGCGGCGTCGCCCAGCGAGAGCGCCGACAGCGGCCGGGCCACCGCGAGGGCGACGACCAGCCCGGCCGCCAGGAAGGGGCCGACCTCGGCGATGGTCCCCAGGTCCCGGCCGGCGACCGAGCCGACGGTCCAGAAGCGCACCTCGTCGGCCGTCCGCTGGTCCAGCAGCAGGATCACCGATGTCCCCGCGCCCAGCAGCGCGGACATCGCCGCGCCGGCCAGCACCAGCCGGACCGGGTCGTCGCCGGTGCCGCGCAGCCGGGCGGCACCCAGGGCCAGCAGGCACCCCGCGCCGGCGCCCGCGACCGCCACGAAGGGCCCGAGGCTGGCGGCGCTGGCGCCGGCGGCGATGGCCGCCACCACCGCGAACGACGCGCCCGCGCTGACGCCCAGCAGCCCCGGCTCGGCCAGCGGGTTGCGCGCGGCGGCCTGCAGGACAGCGCCGGCCACGCCCAGCGCCAGGCCCACGCAGACGGCGACCAGCGTCCGCGGCACCCGCAGCTGCAGGACGGCGAACCGGGCGTCGGGGTCGTCCGCGCCGGTGAGCACGGACAGCGCCCGGCCGGGCCCGACGTCGCCGGCGCCGAGCGCGAGGCTGGCCGCCACCGCGACCACCAGGGCCGCCGAGGTCGGCACCAGCCCGCGGCGGACGACGACCCGGCGGCGCGGCGTTCCCGCTGCCTCCACCGCCGGTTCCTCCCTGGACTCCGCTGGACCCCACGCCGCCGGGCGGGATTCCCCGTCCGACCGGTGGTCCAGGCCACTGGACACCGTGGGTGGCATGGTACCTATGCTGAGGCTGCCCTAACGACGGCATGCCTAACCTGAGTTCCTGCACCCGAGAAGGAGTTGACGTGTCCGCTGGATCTGCGGTTCCCCGCCGCCCCGGTGTCCTCGCCCTGGCCGCTGCCGTGATCGCCGCCCTGACGCTCGGCGGGTGCGGCGCCGACGCCGACCCGGAGTCGGTCGCCGGCACCCCCTCCAGCTCGGCGTCGTCGAACTCGACCTCGGCGAGCAGGTCGCCGGCGAGCGCGGCGTCGACCCGGACGGTGCCCACGGCGTTCGGTGCCGTGGCCGTCCCGGTGGCCCCCGAACGGGTGGTGACGCTGGCCGAGTCCGCGCTGGACGTGGCCCTGGCCGTCGGCGTCACCCCGGTGGGCACCACGGCCAGCCGCGGCGGGGACGAGCCGCCCGCCTACCTGGGCAAGGAGGCCGCCGCCGTCCCGGTGGTGGCGACCGTCCGGGAGCCGAACCTGGAGGCCGTGCTGGAGGCGACGCCGGACCTGATCCTGGCCGCC
>CAXTBU010000124.1:0-4067 GCA_964242885.1 uncultured Actinomycetales bacterium | reverse complement strand
ACCGCGTCGACCTCGGGGATCTGCGACCGGTAGCCGGCGAGCAGGGACCGCGCCGAGGACAGCGAGTCGACCAGCGGATGGAGGGCGAACGCCCGTTCCGCCAGTTCCGGCGAACCCTCCAGCGACGCACGGATCGTCAGCCGCTCGACGGCCTTGACCGACGCCATCAGCCCCAGCTGGTGCAGGTCGGGTTGGGTCGCCAGCGGAACAGGTGTCATCCCCGTGGCGTCGACGGTGACCGGCAGCTCCACCACGGCGTCGTCGGGAAGGCCGACGACCGTGCCCCGGTTGGCGACGTCCAGCACCAGCGTCGCCGGGGGCCCGCCGCCCGCGGCCGCCAGGACGGCGAGCGCCACCCCCGCGTACCCGGAGGCCGGCGACGGCGGCGGCGGGTCTCCCGGGTCTCCGCCGCCGGGGACCTGGTGCACGCGGCCGGGCTCGGGATGCGCCTCGGCCATGTACCCGGCGCTGCGGGCCGCCAGCGTCCGCTCCCACCGGCGGGCCGCGTCGGACGGGTCGGCGGCGACCGCCGCGTAGAACGACTCCTGCTGCTGGCGCAGCACCTCACCGCGGGTCCGGGACGCCGTCGACACCGCGCGGACCGCCTCCCGGGTCCGGTACCAGTACCAGAGGTACTCGTTCGGCACCGTCCCCGTCGCGCGCAGCCACCCCGGGCCGAAGACGGTCGCCTCCTCCAGCGTCGCCAACCGCTCGTCGTCGGCGAGGACGTCGGGCAGCACGTCCCGGCCCGCCACCGTGACCCCGCGCAGCCAGCCCAGGTGGTTCAGGCCGACGTAGTCGACGGTCGCCGCCGCCGGGTCGACGCCGGCCGCGACCGCGACCCGGTGCGCGAGCTCCGACGGGGTGTCGCAGATGCCGACGACCCGGTCCCCGAGGACGGCCTGCAGCGCCTCGGTGACCATCCCGGCGGGATTGGTGAAGTCGATGACCAGTGCCCCCGGGGCGAGAGCGGTGATCCGCTCCGCGATCCGGGTCACGACGGGGACGGTGCGCAGGCCGAAGGCGATGCCGCCCGGACCGGTGGTCTCCTGACCGATCAGGCCGAGGTCGAGTGCCACCCGCTCGTCGTGCACCCGCGCGCCGACCCCGCCGACCCGGATCGCCAGGAAGACGGCGTCGGCGCCGGTCAGCGCGGCGTCCAGGTCGGTCGCGACGGTCACGGCCGGCGCGGTCCGCGGGCTGCGTTCTGCCAGCTGCCGCAGGATCGCGGCGATGACGGACAGCCGCTCGGGGTCGGTGTCGTACAGCGCGACCTCGTCGACCCGGGGGACGCCCGGCCCGCTGCCGGTGAGCGCCTGGTAGACGGTCGGCGTGCGGAACCCGCCGCCGCCCAGCACCGCCAGCTTCACGACGCCGGGCCCCGGGCCGCCCCTGGAGCAGTGCTCACTTGCCCACCCGCTCCAGTTCGCGGTCGACGGTCCGGGCGGCCGCGGCCGCCGTCGACTCCGGATCGGCGCCGCGGGTGATCACCCTGGTGACGAGGTCGGTGAACGCGGTGCTCATGGCGCCGCTCCAGTAGGGCGGGGAGGTGGGCCGGCCGAGGTCGATCGCGAACTGCGTGACCTGCTTGGCGATCCCGGTCTGCAGCTTGTCGGCCTTCGCGGCCACGGACTTCCGCGGCGGGATGTGGAAGCCGTAGCTCTGCGCGAAGTCCAGCTGGTCCTCGGTCCGGTCGATCCACAGCCACTTCACGTACGCCTTCGCCGCGTCGACGTCCTCGGCCTTCGCGGACACGATCTGGTTCCAGTCGCCGACCGGGACACTCGCCTTGCCGGCGGGGCCGTCCTTGGGGAAGGGCAGCACCCCGACGTCGTCGCCGAACTTCGCGATGACGGCCGGCAGCGTCCACAGGCCGGTCCACTGCATGGCCACCAGCTCGTTGACGAACGCACCCGGGTCCGACCAGTCCGTCGGTGAGCCGAGCAGCAGCCCGCCGCTGGTGTAGAGGCTGCGCAGCTTCGCCAGGCCGGACAGCGCTCCCGGGGTGGTGAACCCCGCTCTCGTCAGGTCCGCGTTCGCGTAGCCGGCGCCGTTGGCGAACAGGACCATCGGACCGAGCGTGGTCGCGCCGCCGTCGTTGCCGGCGAACAGGCCCTTGCGGGTGGGCGTGGAGAGCGCCTTCGCCGCCGCGATCAGGTCGTCGAGTGTCTGCGGCGGCGCGATGCCGGCGGCCTGGAGCAGGCTCTTGCGGTAGAACAGCAGCTGCATGTCCTGGATCATCGGGACGCCGTAGACCTTGCCGTCCACGGTCGCCAGCTCCAGCGCCGAGGTCGTGAAGTCGTCGCGGACCGGCGCGATGATGTCGTCGAGCGCGACGTACTGGCCGGCCTTGACGGCGTCGGTGGTGATCTGGCCCTCGAACACGTCCGGGCCGGAACTGCTGAGCAGGCCGGCGCCGAGCTTCGTCCCGTAGGTGTCGCCGCCGCGCACCCAGTTCACGGTCACCGTCGCGTCCGGGTAGGCGGCGGCGTACCTGGTGACCGCCTGCTGGACGCCGGTCTCCCCGTACTCGTGGTACCACTGCGCCAGTGCCGGCTTGGCACCGCTGTCCCCGCCGCCGGTCTCGACTCCGCCGGTGTTGCCGCCGCACGCGGCGAGCAGCGGGCCGGCCGCGAGGGCGCCGGCCGCGGCCGCGGACGTGCCGAGGAAGCGGCGCCGCGACGGTGCCGGGACGCCGGCTGCGGCGGGATCGGTCACCGTGGTCCTGCGGGGGGTCTGCACGGTTCCCGATCTTCGTCCATGCCGCCCGCCGCGGCCAACGCCGCGCCGCCCGCGGCGGCCACCGCCTCACCGCCCGCAGGGCCGATGTCCGACCGCCTAGCGTTCCACCCGTGCTCTACGACGCCGCGTTCCGCGTGCTCGCCCCGCGGGTGGACGCCGAGCGCGCGCACGACCTCGGGTTCGGCGCGATCCGCGTGGCCGGCGCGGTCCCCGGGAGCCCGGCGGTCCTGCGCCGGGTGTTCGACGGGTCCGGTCCGGCGACGGCGGTGGACGCGATGGGCCTGCGGTTCCGCTCTCCGCTCGGGCTGGCCGCCGGCTTCGACAAGTCCGGGCTCGGGGTCGTCGGGCTCGGCGCGCTGGGCTTCGGCTTCGTCGAGGTCGGCACGGTCACCCCCCGACCGCAGCCGGGCAACCCGGCGCCGCGCATGTTCCGGCTGCCCGCCGACCACGCCCTGGTCAACCGGATGGGCTTCAACAACGACGGCGCCGAGGTCGTCGCGGCCAGACTGGCTCGGCTGCGCGCCCGCGACGCCCTGGGCGACCTCGTCGTCGGGATCAACATCGGCAGGTCGCGGGCGACACCGGACGTCGACGCCGCGGGTGACTACGCGACCGGCGCCCGGGTGCTCGGCCCGGTCGCGGACTACCTGGTGGTCAACGTCAGCTCGCCGAACACGCCCGGCCTGCGGGACCTGCAGGCCGTCGACCGGCTGCGCCCGGTGCTGCGCGCCGTCCTCGACGAGGCGGGCCGGGTGCCGGCGCTGGTCAAGATCGCGCCGGACCTGGCCGACGCGGACGTCGACGCGGTCGCCGACCTCGCGCTCGAGATCGGGCTCGCCGGCGTCGTCGCGACCAACACCACGCTGTCCCGGGCGGGGCTTCGTTCTCCGGCAGCCGCCGTCGCCGAAGCCGGCTCAGGCGGGCTGTCCGGCGCGCCGCTGCTGGCCCGGTCGCTGGCCGTCGTCGAGCGTCTCGCCGGACGCGCCGGCGCGCAGCTCACCGTCGTCGCCGCCGGCGGGATCACCACCGGAGCGGACGCCCGCCGGGCGCTGTCCGCCGGCGCCACGCTCGTGCAGGCCTACACCGGCTTCGTCTACGGCGGACCGGCCTGGCCGCGCCGGGTGACGCGCGACATGGCGGCCGGTTGACCACCGCCGGTTGATCCTGACGTTCAGTCACAGGCGGCGCGGTTCTGATGGCGCTGCTTGGCGGCACTCGTCGTACTCGGTCATGAGCTTGCGCCCCATCGCCGATGATCTCGTTCGTGCTCCTCAGACGCTCGTGTACCCGCCGTCGATGAACCACTCGGCGCCGTTGACGTGCGT
>CAXTBU010000123.1:0-4138 GCA_964242885.1 uncultured Actinomycetales bacterium | reverse complement strand
CGGAGCTGGCGGCCGAGGGCCTGGCCCGCGACGTCGTCCGGGCGGTCCAGCAGGCGCGCCGCGACGCGGGACTGGACGTGTCGGACCGGATCGTGCTGCGGCTGACGCCGGCCTCGCCCGAGGTGGCCGCCGCGGTCGAGGCGCACCGGGACTTCGTCGGCGCGGAGACGCTGGCCGTCGACCTGGCCGTCGGCCCGGTCGCCGCGGTCGACGGCGACCTGGTCGCCGCGCAGGTGAGCCGGGCGTGACGGACACCGGGGCCGGCCCTGAGGTGCGCCCCGCCCCGGTCGACCCTGCCCCGGCGGGGCGACCGCGGCGGAGCCTGGCGCTTGCGGTGGCCGTCGGCTGGCTGCTGCTGGACCTGGTCACCAAGCGGCTGGCGGTGTCCTCCCTGGTCCCGGGCCAGCCGGTGCAGGTGCTCGGCGACGTGGTCCGCTTCGACCTGATCCGCAACCCGGGCAGCGCGTTCAGCCTGGCGACCGGGTACACGGCCGTGCTGTCGCTGGTCGCGGTGACGGTCGTGGTGGTCGTCGTCCGGATCTCGGCGCGGCTGCGCAGCACGGTGTGGGCGCTGGCCTTCGGCCTGCTGCTCGGCGGGGCGCTCGGCAACCTGACCGACCGGCTGTTCCGGGCGCCCGGTCCGCTGCGGGGCCACGTCGTCGACTTCATCGCGCTGCCGCACTGGCCGGTCTTCAACGTCGCCGACATCGGCATCAGCAGCGCGGCTGCGTTGATCGTCGTGCTGAGCGTCCTCGGCCGGTCCTACGACGGCACCCGCGCCCGGTGAGCCCTCGGCCGACCGGGCCCCTGCGGCCGAGCCGGCACCCGGGGCGAGCCGGGACCGTCGCGCTCGTCGTGCTGGGTGCGGCCGGGGCCACCGTCGTGGCGCCCGGTGCGTTCGGCCTGGCCGGCACGGTCGGCTGGACCCAGGCGGTCGCGGTCCGCGGCCTGGTCGGTGCGGCGGCCGCCGCTGCCGGCCTGGTCGGCGCCCTCGGGCTCGTCGGCCTGCGCCGCCGCCCGGAGTCCGCGGCCCGGACCGCGCTGGCCGGGGCGACGACGGTCTGCCTGGCGGTCGCCGTCACCCAGGGCGGCGTGCTCGTCGCCCGGGGCACTGTCGGCGACCCGCTCCCGGCGCCTGGGGCGACCGGCGAGCTGACCGTCGTCGCGGCGAACACCCTGGGCGGGTCGGCTGACCCGGTCGCGCTGGCCGACCTGCTGGTCCAGGTCGGCGCGGACGTCGTCTCGCTGCCGGAGACCGATGCCCGCGCCGCGCGGCTGGTCACCGCCGAGCTGGCGCGCCGCGGGGTGGCGGTGCAGTCGTTCACCGCCCCAGCGGCGCCGCCGGTGTCCCCGACCACGCTGCTGGTCGCCGACCGGCTCGGCCCGCACCGGGTGGTGGCGAGCCCGGACGGCGGCCCCGGCGCCGTCGTGGTCGCACCCGCGGACCGAGCCGGCCCACTGCTCGCGGCGGTGCACCCGTTCCCGCCGCTCGGTCTCGCCTCGACGGCCACCTGGCGGACCCGGTCCCGGCAGGCCGCCGACGTGTGCCGGTCGGCGGCGGACGCGGTCGTGGCCGGGGACTTCAACGCCACCGTCGACCACCCCGCACTGGCCCACCTCGGGCCGTGCCGGGACGCCGCCGCCGAGCGCGGCGCCTCGGCGGGCGGCACCTGGCCGCAGCGGCTGCCGGCGGCGCTCGGGGCGCCGCTGGACCACGTGCTCGCCACCGCTGCGACCTGGCGGGTCACGTCGTTCTCCACCGCGCCGCTGCCCGGTTCGGACCACCGGGCGGTCGTCGCCCGCCTGGTCCGGCGCTGACCCGGCACCGGGCAAGCTGGCCCGCGTGACCCCCGCCCCGCCGCCGGCGACCCCGGTCTTCCCGTCGGTGCCCGGACTGCTGCTGCGCGACCACGTCGTCGAGGTCCCGCTGGACCACGCGCACCCCGCCGGCCCGACGATCAGCGTGTACGCCCGAGAGGTGCGCGCCGCGGAGCGGGCCGGCGACGACCTGCCGTGGCTGCTGTACCTGCAGGGCGGCCCCGGCGGCCCGTCCCCGCGGCCGACCGCGCGGACCGGCTGGCTGGCCGAGGCCGTGCAGCACCACCGCGTGCTGCTGCTGGACCAGCGGGGCACCGGCCGGTCGACGCCGGTGACCGACCGCACCCCGGCCCGGTTCGCCGACGCGCCCGCGCTGGCGGCCTACCTGTCCCTGTTTCGAGCCGACGCGATCGTCCGCGACGCGGAAGTGCTGCGCGCGCAGGTGGCCGGCGGCGCGACGTGGACGACGCTCGGCCAGAGCTACGGCGGGTTCTGCACGTTCACCTACCTGTCCCTGGCGCCGGAGGGGCTGGCGCGCTGCCTGGTCACCGGCGGCATCCCCGGCATCACCGCGACCGCCGACGATGTCTACCGGCGCACCTGGCCGCGGGTGCTGGCGGCCAACGCCGAGCACCACCGCCGGTTCCCCGGCGACCGGGCGGTGCTCAACCGGCTGCGGGACACCATCCGCGCCCGCCCCGCCGGCGACCCGGTCCGGCTGCCCGGCGGGGACCCGCTCACCGTCGAGCGGCTGCAGGCGATCGGCATCGTGCTGGGCATGGGGGAGGGCTCGACCGAGCTCCACTACCTGCTGGAGACGGCGTTCGACGGGGACGAGGTCGCGACCGCCTTCCTCACCGAGGTGGAGAGCCGCACCCGGCACGCACCGCAGCCGCTCTACGCGGTGCTGCAGGAGGTCATCTACTGCTCGGGCACCGCGTCGCGGTGGGCCGCCGAGCGGGTGGGCGCCGAGTTCCCCGACGTGTCGCCGGACGCGCCGGACCTGCTGCTGACCGGCGAGATCATGCCGTCCACGGTGTTCCGGGACGAGGCCGCGATGACCCCGTTCGCCGAGGCGATGGAGCTGCTCAACGCCCGCGCGGACTGGCCGGCGCTGTACGACCCCGGCGTGTTGGCGGCCAACGAGGTGCCGGTCGCGGCGGCCGTCTACCTCGACGACCCCTACGTCGAGGCGGGGCTGTCGCTGGCCACCGCGGCCGCGGTGCCCAACGTCCGCACCTGGGTGACGAACGAGTATCTGCACGACGGCATCCGCGCCGACGACCGGGTCTTCGCCCACCTGTACGACCTCGCGACCGGACGCGCCTGAGCTCGCGGCCGCCACCCACCCCGGGTGGGACCCTGGACCGGTGAGCACCTCGACGGCCGGCGGGCAGACCCGCGCACTGCCGGTCCCGGACGGCCTGGCCGGTGAGCGGGTGGACGCGGGCCTGGCCCGGCTGCTCGGGCTGTCCCGGACCCGGGTGGGGGACCTCGCCGCGGCCGGGCTGGTGCAGCTGGACGGGGCCGTCGCCGGCAAGTCCGACCGGCTGACCGCGGGTGCGTGGCTGGAGGTCGAGATCCCGCCGACCGGCCCGGGCTCGGCGCCCCCACCGCTGGCGGTCGTGCCCCAGCAGGTCGAGGGCATGCGGATCGTGCACGACGACGACGACCTGGTCGTCGTCGACAAGCCGGTCGGCGTGGCCGCGCACCCCAGCCCCGGCTGGACCGGGCCGACCGTCGTCGGCGGTCTGGCCGGTGCGGGCTTCCGGATCAGCACGTCCGGCGCCGACGAGCGCCAGGGCATCGTGCACCGCCTGGACGCCGGCACCTCCGGGCTGATGGTGGTGGCCAAGAGCGAGTACGCCTACACGGTGCTCAAGCGGGCGTTCCGCGACCGCACCGTGGACAAGGTGTACGCCGCGGTCGTGCAGGGCCGCCTGGACCCGTCCGCCGGCACCGTGGACGCGCCGATCGGCCGGCACCCGTCCGGGGACGCCCGCTGGGCGGTCGTCGCGGAGTCCGACGGCGGCAAGCGCAGCGTCACCCACTACGCGACGACGGAGGCGACCCGGCGGGCGTCACTGCTGGAGGTGCACCTGGAGACCGGTCGCACCCACCAGATCCGGGTGCACATGGCGGCCCTGCGCCACCCCTGCGTGGGGGACACGATGTACGGCGCCGACCCGACGCTGGCCGCCCGGCTGGACCTGCACCGGCAGTGGCTGCACGCGGTCCGGCTCGGCTTCGCCCACCCGTCGACCGGGCAGCACGTCGAGTTCGCCTCCGAGCCGTCACCGGACCTGGCGCACGCCTGGGC
>CAXTBU010000122.1:0-4364 GCA_964242885.1 uncultured Actinomycetales bacterium | reverse complement strand
TCAGACCGCGGGCATCCCGCCGGCCGGGGCGTCGGTGTGCCGGCCACCGCGGATGAGCACGATCACCGCGACGAAGCCGAGCCCCAACAGCCCGGCGCCCCAGGCGAATGCGACGTGGAAGCTGTTCACCTGTGCCTCCAACTGCACCAGCGGGTCGGCAGCGGCCGCACCCCGGTCGAGCAGGTAGCCGGTCACCGCCGAGGCGGCGAAGGTGTTCAGCAGCGCCGTGCCGAGCGAACCACCGATCTGCTGGGTGGCGTTGAGCGTCGCGCTGGCGACTCCCGCGTCGCGGTCGCCGATGCCGACGAGAGCGGTGCTCGACAGCGGGACGAACAGCAGTCCGAGACCGATGCTCATCAGGAGCTCGGCCGGCAGGACGGTCGCCGCCCAGGACGTGTCCAGGTCGATCCGCAGCAGCGAGAGCAGGCCTGCGGCGGCGGCGAGGGAGCCGACGGCCATCAACGGCTTCGGTCCGGTCCGCGGCAGCAGCTTCGACACGAAGACCGCAGTCGCGATGATCCCGGCACTGAACGGGAGGAACGCCAGTCCGGACCGGATCGGGGAGTACCCCAGCACCAGCTGGAAGTAGTACGAGAGGAACAGGAACATGGCGAACAGCCCGGCGCCGACCAGGGTCGAGGTGATGTAGGAACCACCGCGGTCCCGGTCGAGCAGGATCCGCAGCGGCAGCAGTGCGTGCCTGCTGCGGGACTCGACGACGACGAAGGCCGCGAGCAGGACCAGTCCGCCGACGATGAAGCCGAGGCTTCGGGTCGACGTCCAGCCGATGGTCTGGTCGGCGGCCTGGGTGAAGCCGTACACCAGTGCGGCCAGTCCCAGCGTCACCAGAACTGCGCCCGGGACGTCGTACCGCGTGTCCCCACTGGCCTTGCTCTCGCGGACGACGGCGAGGGCGCCGATCGCCGCGATGATCGCGATCGGGATGTTGACGAACAGGCACCAGCGCCAGGACGTGTACTCGGTGAGCACCCCACCCAGCAGCAGACCGACGGCGGAACCGCCGCCGGCGATGGCGCCGTACACCGCGAACGCCGTCGCGCGGTCCTTGACCGTGGTGAAGGTGACCGCCAGCAGCGACAGCGACGCGGGGGCGAGCAGTGCTCCGAACACGCCCTGGACGACGCGCGCGCCGAACAGCATCCCGGAGTTGACGGCCGCACCGCCCACGGCGGACGCGACGGCGAAGCCGACCAGCCCGATGACGAACGTGCGGCGGCGGCCGGCGAAGTCCGCGATCCGGCCGCCGAGCAGCAGCAGGCCGCCGAAGGCCAGGGTGTAGGCGGTCACCACCCACTGCCGGTCGGCGTCGCTGATCGACAGGTCCGCCTGCGCGCGCGGGAGAGCGATGTTCACGATGGTCGCGTCCAGCACGACCATCAACTGCGCCAGGGCGATGACCGCGAGTGCGACCCAGCGTCGTGGGTCAGGCGCGGGTGGACTGCCCGACGCGGGGACGGTCGTGGGCAGGGTGCTCTCGGTCATGGCCGTGGTCTCCCGGTACTTCGGTGGTACGGAGCAGGAGCGGGAGGACCACGTCGTCCACTACGCGTTCGAGGAACGGTCGATCCAGGGGTTGGCCGGGAACGAGCAGACGCATGAGGACCATCGGCAGCGCGACGTCGGACAGCAGCTCCGCGTCGGTGTCGGCGGGCAGCCGGCCCCGGTCGACCTCGCGGGCGACCCAGGCCCGGGCGGCGTCGCACCGCTCGTCGACCAGGTGGCCGCGCAGCCAGGCGCCGAGGTCCGGCTCGCCGTGCACGGCGGTGAGCAGCGCCCGGGCGAGTGACAGGTCCCGGTCGCGGATCTCGTCGACCATCTGCGACAGGCCGGCCAGCAGGTCACCGCGGACGCTGCCGGTGTCCGGCACGACCTGGTCGCACGGGGGCCGCGACTGCAGCGCGTCCTCCACGAGGTCGGCCTTGCCCGACCAGTTGCGGTACAGCGTCGCCTTGCTGGCGTGGGCGCACGAGGCGACGGCGTCCATCGTCAGCCGCTCGTACCCGGTCCTGGACAGCGTCGTGATGACGGCGTTCAGGATGGCGCCGCGGCGCTCACCGGTCCGCTCCGTCGCCACGCCCGAACTGTACGAAACGGTTTCGTACAGGGCAACCGCGCCGCCCGCGGTGCGCCACCCGCCGAGCCCGCCGTCAGCCAGAAGCCGGGGCGCCCCTGAGCTCGAGGCTGATCTGGTCCGCGTCGAGCACCGCGAGCGCCGAGTCCAGCGCGCCGGCACTGAACGCGCCGTCGTCGCGGGCGTCGAGCAGCGCCTGCCGCTGGGCGTCGATCACCGCCAGGGTGTGGCGCTTCCGGTCCCCGTCGTCGGCCCGCCCTGCGGGGTCGGCCGGAACGGCCGCCGCGGCCTGCTCGAGCAGGGCCAGCAGCGGCCCGCGCTCGGCCGAGGCCAACGGATCGACCCGCGCCGACCCGAGGACCCGGACCAGCCGCGGGAGGGTGCACCCCTGCAGCAGCAGGGATCCGACCGCGACGAGGAACGCGATCAGGACCAGCAGGGACCGGTCCGGGGTGTCGTCCGGCAGGGTCTGCGCGGCGGCCAGGGTGACCGCGCCGCGCATGCCCGCCCAGACGACGACGCCGCCCTCCCGCCACCCGAGCGGTTGGGCGAGGAAGTAGTCGATGTCCGCGGCCAGCCGCCGCATCCGCGCGCCGAGTCCCGCGGCCCGCCTCGGTGAGGCGGGCACCCGGCGGGGGAAGTCCTCGAAGGCCCTCCCCGCCGTCGCGGGGTCCGCCAGCCGCCCCTGGATGGTGGTGAGCATCGGTCTCATCTGCGCGCCCCGCCGGGTCCGGAGCGCGATCCCGGCGAGCAGCGGCCCCACGTAGACGGCGCGGACGACGATCGTGAGCAGCAGGGCGCCGGCGGCGACCGCCACCGCCGTGCCGACCCCTGCCCCCGCGCCGGTGTCATCGGCCCGGACGTCGCCCACGATCGCGGACACCTCCAGCCCCATGACGAGGAAGACCGCGCCCTCCAGGACCGCCTCGACCGTCCGCCAGTTCTGGGTGTCGGACAGCCGGTGCTGCGGGGACAGCACCCGGGCCGCCCCACGCCCGGTGACCAGGCCGGCGACGACGGCGGCCACCAGGCCCGAGGCGCCCAGCGCGTCGGCCGGAACCGAGGCCAGGAAGGGCACCGTGAACGACAGGACGGTGTTGATGGCCGGATCGGCCACCCGGGCCCGCACCACCAGGTTGACGCGCCCCACGACGAAGCCGACCACGACGGCCACCACGACCGCGAACAGGAACTCGCCCGCCACCCGCCACAGCGACACGGACGCGGCAGCGCCGGCGATCGCCGCACGGAGGACCACCAGGGCGGTGGCGTCGTTGAGCAGGCCCTCGCCCTCCAGCAGCGCGACCACCCGGGGGGACACCCCGAGCCGCTTCACGATCGAGGTCGCGACCGCATCCGTCGGGCTGACGATCGCCCCCAACGCGATCCCCCACGCCAGGCCGAGGTCGGGCAGCACCCAGGCGAAGAACCCCCCGAGCAGCACCGCGGTGGCCACCACGAGCACCACGGACAGGCCGCTGATGGCGGCGAACTCGCGGCGGAAGTCCATCGCCGGCATCGAGACCGACGCGGAGTACAGCAGCGGCGGGAGCACGCCGGCGAGGATCCACTCCGGCTCGATCTCGACGGCCGGGACGAACGGCAGCAGGCTCACGACCAGGCCGGCCACGACCAGCAGCAGGGGCGCGGCCACGCCGAGCCGGGGGCCGAGCCCGGCGGCGGCGGCGATCGCGAGCAGCCCGAGGACGACGACGACGAGGAACTCCACTGCCGCCCTCTCAGTCCTGCGCGGTCGGCTCAGCCGCGGCGAACGGTCAGCTCCGGGGGGTTGCGCAGCGTCTGGGCGATGACGCAGTACCGCTCGGCGAGGGTGACCAGCTTGTCCTGGGTGGCCTCGTCCGCGTCGGTGTCGAAGACGAACGTCACCGTCATCGCGGACATCCCGACCGGAACGGCCCGGTCCACTCCCAGCGTGCCGCGGGCGTCCCAGACCCCGTCGACCTCCACCCGGGCGTCGCGCAGCTGCACGCCCATCGCGGTGGCGACGCTGCTCAGCGTGACGCCAGCGCAGGCCGCGACGGCCTGGCACAGCACGTCGGCGGAACAGGCCGCCGACCCGTCCCCGCCGGTGGCCGGGTGCAGGCCGGCCTCGATGGGGCCGTGCTGGCCGGCTCCGGTGGTGACGGTGGCCCCGATCGAGTCCGGCGTCAGCACCGCGACCGCCCGGGCGGGCACCCGTGCGGCGTCCGCGTCGAGTCGGTAGGTGTCCTTGAGCGGCTTCTGCAGCGCGCGCAGCGCGGTCGCGTCCATG
>CAXTBU010000121.1:0-4375 GCA_964242885.1 uncultured Actinomycetales bacterium | reverse complement strand
CTGTGCGCATCCGCCTGTCCCGTCCCGCGCTGGTCGCCGCCGCCGTCGGCAGCCTGGCCGCCGGGGCACTGGCCGCCCCGGCCCCGGCCGCGGCCGCCGTCCCGACCACGCCGTTCGTCGCCGAGCTGCACTACGACCCCGCCGGCGCCGACACCGGCGAGTTCGTCGAGGTCCAGCTGCCCGCCGGGACGAGCACGACGGGCTGGTCGCTGGCGCTGTACAACGGCAACGGCGGGGCGGTCTACGCCACCGTCCCGCTGCCGGCCACGACCGCACCCGCGTCCGGCCCGGTCGCGGTGGCCGTCGACACCCCCGGCATCCAGAACGGGGCGCCGGACGGGGTCGCGCTCGTCGACGCCGCCGGGTCGGTGGTCGAGTTCCTGTCCTACGAGGGCGTGGTCACCGCGACGGCCGGCCCGGCCGCCGGGCGCACCAGCACCGACATCGGCGTTGCCGAGAGCGGGAGCGGAGCGGCCGACACCTCGCTGTCCCGGGTGGTGAGCGACGGCGACCTCGTCTGGCAGGGCCCGGCGCCCGCCACCCGGGGCACGGTCAACCCGGGCGCCACCCCGCCGCCGCCGCCGGCGACCTGCTCGGCGGTCCCGGCCACCCGCATCGGTGCGGTGCAGGGCACCGGGGCCACCACCCCGCTCGCCGGCCAGCTGGTCACCGTCCGCGGCACCGTCGTGGCCGACACCCCCGGCCTGGACGGCTTCTTCCTGCAGGACGCCGGCGACGGGAACCCCGCGAGCTCCGACGGGGTGTTCGTCTACAGCCCGGGCACGGCGGTCGCGCTCGGCCAGACGGTGCAGGTCACCGGGCAGGCGCAGGAGTTCTCCGGCCAGACGCAGGTCGCCTCCGCCAGCGGTGTCGCGGTCTGCGACGTCCCGGTCGCCCCGCTGCCCGCGGCCGCGCCGTTGGACCTGCCCGCCGACGATCCCGCGCGGGAGCGTCTGGAGGGCACGCTGGTCCGCCCGGTCGACGTCCTGACCGTCAGCGAGGTCTACGACCTCACGTCGTTCGGCGAGCTGGTGCTGGCCGAGGGCGGCGTGCTGGTGCAGCCGACCGAGCTCGCCCGGCCCGGCCCGGCCGCCGACGCGATCGCCGCGGCGAACGCCCGGCGCAGCATCGTGCTCGACGACGGCTCCGACGACCGGCTCACCGTCGCAACCGCGCCCTACCTGACGGCGACGACGCCGGTCCGCGTCGGCGACCCGGTCCGGTTCACCGAGCCGACCGTGCTCGGCTTCGGGTTCGGCGCCTGGCGGCTCGAGCCGTCGGACGGCACCGCGGACGGCGTGTTCGCCCGGACCAACAGCCGCCCGGCCGCGCCCGGCGCGGTGGGCGGGGACTTCCGCGTCGGCTCGTTCAACGTCCTGAACTACTTCCTCACCTTCGGTGGCGAGGGCCGCGGCGCCCCCGACCAGGCCGGGCTGGACCGGCAGGCGGCGAAGATCGTGTCCGCGATCCGGGGGCTGGGCGCCGACGTGGTGACGCTGGAGGAGATCGAGGACACCGCGTCCACCGGCTACGGCGACGGCAGCCCGGACCTCGCGCTGGCCGACCTGGTCCGCCGGCTGAACGCGGCCGCCGGCCGCACGGAGTGGGCCTACTCGCCGTTCCCGCGAGAACTGCTCTCGGTGGACCGCGACGTCATCCGCAACGCGATCATCTACCGGCCGGCCCGGGTCCAGCCGGTCGGCGCCCCGGTGGGGCTGCTCGACGAGGCCGCGTTCGCCAACGCCCGCGAGCCGATCGCGCAGACCTTCGCCCGCAACGGCGACGAGTTCACCGTGGTCGCCAACCACTTCAAGTCCAAGAGCGGCACCGGAGCGACCGGGGACAACGTGGACACCGGGCAGGGCGCCTTCAACGGCGACCGGGTCCGGCAGGCCCGCGCGCTGGCCGGCTTCGTGCGGCGGCTGCAGACCGAGAGCGGTGATCCCGACGTGTTCGTGCTGGGAGACCTGAACGCCTACACCCGCGAGGACCCGGTCGAGGTGCTCCGCGCCGCGGGGCTGACCGACCTCGGCACCCGGTTCGACGCGGGCCGCTACAGCTACGTGTTCGACGCGCTGTCCGGGTCGCTGGACCACGCGATGACGACCCCGACGCTGACCGCGAAGGTCACCGGCGCCGTGCACTGGACGATCAACGCCCAGGAGTCGTTCGCCTACGAGTACGCCGGCAACCCCGCGCTCTACTCCCCCGGGCCGTACCGGGCCAGCGACCACAACCCGATCCTCGTCGGGCTGGACCTGCTCGATCCCCGCGCCCAGCGCTGCGACGGACTGGTCCCGACGATCATCGGCACCGACGGCGACGACGTGCTGCGGGGCACCAACGGTCGCGACGTGGTCCTCGGCCTCGGCGGGAACGACCGGATCTCCGGCGGCAACGGCAACGACGTGGTCTGCGCCGGGCCGGGCGACGACGCCGTGGACGCGGGCAACGGCAACGACCGCGTCGACAGCGGGTCCGGGAACGACACCGTCCTCGGCGGCAACGGCGACGACGCGATCCGCGGCGGCGTGGGCAACGACCTGATCAGCGGGGACAACGGCGACGACCAGGCCACCGGCGGGCGGGGCGAGGACACGGTGGTCGGCGGGAACGGCGACGACCGGATCGCCGGCGGCACCGGCTCCGACGTGCTCGACGGCGGCAACGGCCGCAACGTCGTCGTCCAGGAGGGCCCCGACAGCTGACGGCTCCCCCGCCGGTACGGTCCCGAAGGTGCGGGGGATCGAGGTGGCCGGACTGCTCGAGCGGGCGGCGGCCGGGCCGGCGCTGGCCCCGTCGCTGTGCCGGACCCGGCTGGTCTGCATCGACGGGCCGGCCGGGTCCGGGAAGACGACGCTGGCCGCCCGGCTCGCCGCGGCGGCGGGCGACGCCGGCCAGACGGCCACCGTGGTGCACCTCGACGACCTGTACGACGGCTGGTCGGCACTCGTCGGCGCCCGGGCCGCCGACCTGACCCGGCGGATCGAGGATGGGGTGCTGACCCCGCTGGCGGCAGGCCGACCGGGCGGCTACCGGCGCTACGACTGGCCGAGTGGGTTCTTCGCCGAGCAGCACGCCGTGCCGGTGGTGGACCTCCTGCTGCTGGAGGGGTGCGGGTCGGCCCAGCGGGCGTGGGCGGACCGCACGGGGCTGGCCGTCTGGGTCGAGGTCGACCGCGAGCTGCGAACGCGGCGCTGGCTGGCCCGCGACGACGACGAACGGGCCGCCCGGCAGTGCTGGGACTGGCAGGCCGACGAGGACGCCTGGTTCGCGGCGGACGGCACGCGTGCCCGCGCCGACGTGGTGGTCGACGGCGCGGCGCGCTCGGGCGACCGGGCCTAGGAGGCCCGGCCGGACCAGGACCCGACAGCGGCCCGCAGGTCGGTGTGCACCTCCGTCGGCGGGCGGTAGCTCCCGTCCAGGGCGGCGCAGTCGGCGTCGACCATGATGCGGGCGAGCTCGGGCGGCAGGACGCCCGCCTTCCAGCCGAGGAGTCGCTCGGCCCGGCCGGCGTCGCCGACGAGGGAGTCGACCTCGGCCGGGCGGACGTAGCGCTCGTCGAACCGGACGTGGCTGTGCCAGTCGAGGCCGGCGTGGGAGAAGGCGAACCCGAGGAAGTCCCGGACGGTGTGCGCCGTCCCGGTGGCGACGACGTAGTCGCGCGGGGAGTCGGTCTGCAGCATCCGCCACATCGCCTCGACGTACTCCGGTGCGTAGCCCCAGTCCCGGACCGCGTCGATGTTCCCGAGGTACAGGGTGTCGTCCAGCCCGGCCCGGATGCGCGCGACCGAGCGGGTGATCTTGCGGGTCACGAAGGTCTCGCCGCGCCGGGGGCTCTCGTGGTTGAACAGGATCCCGTTGACCGCGAACATCCCGTAGGCCTCGCGGTAGTTGCGGGTGATCCAGTACGAGTAGACCTTCGCCGCGCCGTACGGCGAGCGGGGGTGGAACGGCGTCGACTCGTCCTGCGGCGGCGGCGTCGCCCCGAACATCTCCGAGCTGCTCGCCTGGTAGAAGCGGCACTGCAGCCCGACCAGCCGGATCGCCTCGAGCAGCCGGGTGGTGCCCAGCCCGGTGGTGTCGCCGGTGAACTCGGGCTCGTCGAAGCTGACGCGGACGTGGCTCTGGGCGCCCAGGTGGTAGACCTCGTCGGGCCGGATCGCGCTGAGCAGGGTGACCAGTCGCGAGCCGTCGGTCAGGTCGCCGTAGTGCAGGAACAGCCGGGCGCCGGCCTCGTGCGGGTCGCTGTACAAGTGGTCGATCCGCGCGGTGTTGAACGTGCTCGCCCGCCGGATCAGCCCGTGCACCTCGTAGCCCTTGCCCAGCAGCAGCTCGGCCAGGTACGACCCGTCCTGCCCGGTGATCCCGGTGA
>CAXTBU010000120.1:0-4380 GCA_964242885.1 uncultured Actinomycetales bacterium | reverse complement strand
GGTGTGCGCCAGCCACGCGGTGATGCCGCCGCGGAGGTGGACCACGTCGTCGCGGCCGGCGGCGCGCAGCACCGCCAGCACCTCCGCGGACCGGCCGCCGGTCTTGCAGTGCAGGACGACCGGCACGCCCGCCGGCAGCTCGGTGTCCGCAAGGCCCGCCAGCAGCAGTTCGCGGGGCACCCGCACCGAGCCCGGGATCGCGGCGGCCGCCCGCTCGGCCGGCTCCCGGACGTCGACCAGCACGAAGTCCGGGCCACCGGCCGCCCGTGCCGCCAGCCGCGCGGACAGCTCCGCCGGACCGATCGAGGCGTCGTCGTCCGCGTTGTCCGGATCGGCGCTCTCGAGGTCCGGGGCCACGGCGGTCACCGGCGCCCGGTCCGGGTCCGCGGTGACGTCGACCGTCCGCCACGTCATCGCCAGCGCGTCGTGCAGCAGCACGCGGCCGAGCAGCGGCCGGCCGATGCCGGTCAGCACCTTCACCGCCTCGGTGGCCATCACCGACCCGACCGTGCCGCAGACCGAGCCCACGACGCCCGCGTCCGCGCACGACGGCACCGAGCCGGGCGGCGGCGGCACCGGGTGCAGGTCGCGGTAGGTGGGGCCGTGCCCCGCCCAGAACACCGACACCTGCCCGGCGTAGCGGAGCACGGAGCCCCAGACGCACGGCAGCCCGGCTGCCTCGCAGGCGTCCGACACCAGGTAGCGGGTGGCGAAGTTGTCCGAGCCGTCGACGACCAGGTCGTAGCCGGCCACCAGGTCCGCGGCCGTCCCCGCGTCCACCCGGACCCGGTGCCGCCGCACTCGCACCGCGGGGTCGAGCTCGGCGATCCGGTCCGCGGCCGAGTCGACCTTCGCCCGGCCGAGGTCGGCGGTGCCGTGCACGACCTGGCGGTGCAGGTTGGTCAGGTCGACCGCGTCGTCGTCCACGATGCCGAGCACGCCCGGCCCGGCCGTCGCGACGCCGGCCGCCGCCAGGTAGAGCAGGACCGGGGACCCGAGGCCGCCGGCCCCGACGACCAGCACCCGGGCCCGGGCCAGCCGGCTCTGCGCGTCGGCGCCGAAACCGGGCAGCCGGACCTGTCGGGACCAGCGCTCGCCTGCGTCGGGGAGCTCGTCGGTCGCGGTCGGGTGCACGCCCCCATCGTCGCCGCGCCGCGTACCGTCTGGCGACGTGCCAGCCGGACAGCGGGTGCGGGTCGAGGTCGACGGCCGCCCGCTGGTGCTGTCGAACCTGGACAAGGTGCTCTACCCGGACGAGCACCTGACCAAGGCCGAGGTCCTGGACTACTACCGCCGGGTCGCGCCGACGCTGCTGCCGCACCTGGCCGGCCGCCCGTGCACCCGCAAGCGGTGGCCGGACGGCGTCACCGGCCCCTCGTTCTTCGAGAAGAACTCCCCGCGCGGCACGCCGGACTGGGTGCGCACCGTCGAGCTGGACTCGCCGGGGAGCAGCCGGGCGTCGGAGATCGTCCGGTACGTGCTGGTGGACGACGTGGCGACGCTGCTCTGGTCGGCGAACCTGGCCGGCCTGGAGCTGCACGTCCCGCAGTGGCGCCTCACCCCGGACCGGACGCCGGGTGCGCCGGACCGGCTGGTGATCGACCTGGACCCCGGGCCGCCGGCCGACGTCGTGGACTGCGCCCGGGTGGCGCTGGCCGTCCGGGACCTGCTGGAGCCGATCGGGGTGACGGTCGTGCCGTGCACGTCCGGGTCCAAGGGCATGCAGCTGTACGTGCCGGTCCGGACCCGGTCCGCGGACCAGACACGCGCTCTCGCCGCGGACCTCGGCCGAGCCGTCGGGCGGCGGTTGCCGGGCCTGATGACGCCGACGATGACGCGCAGCGAGCGGCCGGGGCGGGTCTACCTCGACCACGGGCAGAACCACCCGGCCAAGACGACGATCTCCCCCTACAGCCTGCGCGGGCGGGAACCGGCCCGGGTCGCCACGCCGCTGCACTGGGACGAGGTGGCCGCCGCCCGGACCGTCGCCGACCTCTCCTTCTCCCCCGCCCAGGTGGTCCAGCGGCTCTCGACCGCCGGCGACCTGTTCGCCCCGCTGCTGGACCCCGAGCTGGCGGTGGCCCTGCCGGATCCGCCGTGAGCGCAACCGGGCAGCCCCGCCGACCCCCGGCCAGCCGGACAGGAGCGGCTAGGTTCGAGAGCGCTGCCGGGCGCTCCCGGGGGCACGGGTCAGCAGGGGGGTTCTCCGGTGGAGGTCAAGGTCGGCATCGTCCAGACCGGTCGTGAACTGGTGGTGGAGACCGCCGCATCGCAGGACGACGTCCGGGAGACCCTGACGACCGCCGTCGAGGCCGGCTCGGTGTTCGAGCTGACGGACGAGAAGGGCCGCCGGATCCTGGTGCCGATCGCGCAGCTGGCCTACGTGGAGATCGGCGAGGTCGGCGAGCGGCGGGTCGGCTTCGCGCTCTGAGGCATCTGACGGCCTCGCCCGGCTACCCTGGGGGTGATCACCGCGTCACCACACCGGGGCGCGGTCCGGGACAGGTGAGCAGCCGCTGGCCGCTCGCGCGCTGACCACCGAGGTCCACGTCTCCGGATCCCCCGGCACCCGAGCGCCACCTGGCGTCCGGCGGCTGGCGGGGGCGGCGTTCGTGCGGAGCCGGTGACCCGGCCCGGCCCGGCGCTCCCGACCGCCACACCGACGTGTCGCGGGGTCTGGTCCTGGCACGACGCCGGGGCCCGCCAGAGAGGCTTGCCCTGACGCACTCCGACACCACCTCCATCCCCGACCCGGGCACCGACAGCGACACCGGGACCGGGACCGGGACCGCCGCAGCGGCAACCGTCGGGGACGCCGACGACGGGTTCGACGCCGACCTGATCGAGACGCCCGACGGTCTCGGCACGGTCGACGAGGTCGACCCGCTCGACCCTGCGGTCAGCACCGGTTCCGGCGCCGTCGCGGTCGACGAGTCGGGCACCGTCCGGACGCCCGCCTCGGCGCCCACCTTCACCGAGCTCGGCGTCGCCCCGGCGATCGTCGACGCCCTCGCCGAGGCGGGGATCCACACCGCCTTCCCCATCCAGGCCATGGCGATCCCGCTGGCGCTGGAGGGCACCGACCTGATCGGCCAGGCCCGCACCGGCACCGGCAAGACGCTCGGTTTCGCCGTGCCGATCCTGCAGCGCATCACCACCCGCGCGGACGCGGGCTGGGCCGACTTCGCCGACGCCGGCAAGCCGCAGGCCCTGGTCGTCGCCCCGACCCGGGAGCTGGCCAACCAGGTCGGCGCCGAGACCCGGCTGACCGGCGCCGGGCGGCGCGCCCGCGTCCTCACGATCTACGGCGGGCGCGCGTACGAGCCCCAGATCGAGGAGCTCCGTCGCGGCGTCGAGGTCGTCGTGGGCACCCCCGGCCGGCTGCTCGACCTGGCCGGCCAGGGCATCCTCGACCTCTCGCGGGTGCGGACCCTGGTGCTGGACGAGGCCGACGAGATGCTCGACCTCGGCTTCCTGCCCGACGTCGAGCGGCTGATCGCCCTCATCCCGGCCGGACGCCAGACGATGCTGTTCTCGGCGACCATGCCCGGCGCGGTCGTCTCGCTGGCCCGCCGGCACCTCACCAACCCGGTGAACCTGCGCGCGGAGTCCGCCGAGGACAGCCAGACGGTGCCGCTGACCACGCAGTTCATCTACCAGACCCACGCGATGGACAAGATCGAGATCCTCGCCCGGCTGCTCCAGTCGCGCGGTCGGGGCCTGGTCATGGTGTTCGCCCGGACGAAGCGGACGACCCAGAAGGTGGCCGACGACCTCGCCGAGCGCGGGTTCGCCGCGGCCGCCATCCACGGCGACCTGGGGCAGGGCGCGCGTGAGCAGGCGCTGCGCGCGTTCCGGGGCGGCAAGGTCGACGTGCTCGTCGCGACCGACGTCGCCGCCCGCGGCATCGACGTCGACGGCGTCACCCACGTCGTCAACTACGCCTGCCCGGAGGACGAGCGGACCTACCTGCACCGCATCGGCCGCACCGGCCGCGCCGGTGCGTCGGGGGTCGCGGTGACGTTCGTGGACTGGGAGGACGTCACCCGCTGGAAGACGATCAGCAACGCGCTCGGCCTCGACGTCCTCGAGCCGGCCGAGACCTACTCGACCTCGCCGCACCTGTTCACCGAGCTGGACATCCCCGAGGGCACGCGCGGCCGGTTGCCGCGCAGCGAGCGCACCCGGGCCGGCCTGGAGGCCGAGCAGCTGGAGGACCTGGGTGGGCGCGAGCCGGCCAGCCGGGGCGGCCGTGACGGCGGGCCCTCCCGGGACCGCGTCAAGCCGGCGGCCTCGCGCCGGGGGTCCGGCGGCTCGCCGTCCGCCCGCTCCGCGGGTGCACCGGTCGCGGACCGCTCCGCGGGTGCACCGGTCGCGGAC
>CAXTBU010000119.1:0-4498 GCA_964242885.1 uncultured Actinomycetales bacterium | reverse complement strand
GACGGCGCCGACCGGGCTCAGCCGCCCGGCCAGCCCGAGCCGACGGGCCGCTGCTCCGCCGCGGCCGCCGCCGATCCGGGCGAGGACGCCGATCCGGGCGAGGACGCCGATCCGCGCGAGGACGCCGGGAACCGAGCGGTCAGCGGCCACCCGGGCCTCCCGGGCCGCTCGGCCCACCAGCGCCGCCGGCGCCAACACCGCGACCGGCGACCGCGCGCGCCAGCCGGACGGTCGCGTCGGCGGCCGGGCCGGCGGGCGGTACGACAACCGTCGTCGCCGGCGCGCCCGGCGGGTCCGCGGAGCGCCAGTCGTCGGGCAGCAGGGCGTCCAGGACGTCGTCGACGGTCACCGCGCCCAGCAGCCGGCCGTCCTTGTCGACCACGGCCGCCGCCACCAGGTTGTAGGTCGCCAGCAGCCGGGTCACCTCGTCCAGCGGGGCGTCGGGGCGCACCGTCTCCAGCTCGGAGTCGAGCACCGCGGACACCAGCGTCGACGGCGGCTCGCGCAGCAGCCGCTGCAGGTGCGCGTAGCCGAGGAACCGCCCGGTCGGGGTGTCCGCCGGCGGCCGGCACACGTACGCCGTCGCGGCCAGGGCGGGGGACACCTCCTCGTGCCGGGCGCGGGCGAGCGCGTCGGCCACGGTGGCGTCCGGCGTCAACACGATCGGCTCGGTGGTCATCAGCGCACCGGCCGTGCCGTCCGGGTAGGTCAGCAGGCGGCGGACGTCGTCGGCGTCGTCGGGCTCCATCAGCGTCAGCAGGTGCTCGGCCACGCCCGGGGACAGCTCGCCGAGCAGGTCGGCGGCGTCGTCGGGGTCCATCTCCCCGAGCACGTCGGCGGCCCGGCTGGTCTCCAGCTGGCCCAGGATCTCGACCTGGTCCGCCTCCGGCAGCTCCTCCAGTGCGTCCGCCAACCGGTCGTCGGCGAGCGCGACCGCGACCTCGGCGCGCCGCTTGGGCGGCAGCTCGTTCAGTGCTCTGGCCAGGTCTGCGGCCTTGAGGCCGTCGAAGGTGCCCAGCAGCGCCTCGGTGCCCTGGCGCGCGGAGTCGACCGTCAGCCCGGTGACCGCGTCCCAGTCCAGGACCTGTGCCTGGGCCCGGCGGCGCAGGCCCGTCCGCGCACCGCGGACGGCGACCTTGGCGACGACCCAGTCCCGGGTCCGGGTCGGCTCGATGCCGATGTCGTACACCACCACCTGCTCGCCGCTGGACGCGATCGAGACGCTGCGGTCCAGCAGCTCGCCGATCACCAGCACCTCACCCGTGCGCCGTTCGAACCGGGCGAGGTTGAGCTGGCCGGTGGACACGACGCGGCCGGGATCGATGGACAGGACCCGGGTGATGGGGAGGAACACCCGGCGGTGGCGCAGCAGCTCCACGACCAGGCCGACGACCCGCGGCGGGCGCGTCGGGCCACGCAGGATCACCAGGATGTCGCGGACCCGGCCGACGGGGTCGCCGTTGGGGTCGAAGACGGTGGTGTCCACCAGGCGTGCGACGAAGACGCGCGACTGGCTGCCACTCACGACCCGAGGTTATCCGCGAGCCGGGTACCCCGTGGACGGCGCCCGCCCTGCCGCCCGGCTTCCCGCCCGGCGCAGCCGCCTCCCGGCCGGCCGGATGGGATGATCGCCGGCATCGACATCGCCCTGTTCGCCGAGACCGTGGTGACGCTGTTCGTCATCATCGACCCGCCCGGGTCCGTGCCGATCTTCCTGGGCCTCACCCGGAACCTGACCCGCCGGCGCACCCGGACCGCGGCCTGGCAGGCCGTCGTCGTGTCGTTCGCCGTCATCACCGCGTTCGCCGTCTTCGGCCAGCAGATCCTGGACTCGCTCGGGGTCTCGCTGTCGGCGCTGCGGGCCTCCGGCGGGCTGCTGCTGCTGCTGGTGGCGCTGCAGCTGCTGACCGGCAAGGACGAGGGCGTCGAGGCGGCGAGCAACGTCAACGTGGCGTTCGTCCCCCTCGGCACGCCGCTGCTCGCCGGCCCCGGCGCGATCGTGGCGACCATGCTGTTCGTCCGCCGGGCCGACGGGGCCGGCGACCTGATCGCGGTCGCCGCGGGCGTGGTCGTGGTGCACGTGGTGCTGTACCTGGTCCTGCGGTTCTCCCCGGTGATCTCCCGCGTGCTCGGCGCGAACGGGGTGCTGCTGATCACCCGGATCTCCGGCCTGCTGCTGTCGGCCATCGCCGTCCAGCTGATCGCCGACGCGATCCGCGAGTTCGTCGTGGGCGCGCCCTGACCCGCGGTCCCGTCCGCCGGTCCGGGCGCGGTCCTGTCGGACCCCGCCGGCAGGGTGGTCCCGTGTCCGAAGCCGACGAGCCGACCCTGCCGGGGATGCCGACCCGGTTGTTCGCCGCCACCCCGACCCGGTTGACGACGTGGCTGCGGTGCCGTCGCCGCTACCGGATGACCTACCTGGACCGCCCGCCGCCGCCGCGCGGTGCTCCGTGGGCGCACAGCTCGGTCGGTGCGGCGGTGCACACGGCGCTGGCCCGCTGGTGGCAGGAACCGCTGCGGTCGCGCACCCCCGGGCGCGCGGCCGCCCTGGTCGCCGCCAACTGGGCGAGCCCGGGCTTCCGCGACGACGGCCAGTCCGCCCGGTGGCGCGAGGCGAGCGCCGACAGCGTCGCCCGCTACGTCGCCGCCGTCGACCCGGCCGCCGATCCCCGCGGCGTCGAGCGCACGGTCGGGCTGCGCACACCCCGGCTCGCGCTGTCCGGGCGGGTCGACCGGATCGACGAGCGGACCGGCGACGACGGGTCGACGGAGCTGGTCGTCGTGGACTACAAGACGGGCCGCTCGGTTCCCGACGGGAACGAGGCCCGCGGGTCACTCGCCCTGGCGGTGTACGCCTCGGCGGCGGCCCGGACGCTGCGCCGGCCGGCGACGCTGGTCGAGCTGCACCACCTGCCCAGCGGCCGGGTGGCGACCTGGCGGCACACGGCGGCCGGCCTGGCCCGGCACCTCGCGCGGGCCGACGACATCGGCACGGAGCTCGCGGCCGCCCACGCGTCCTGGCCGGCCGTTGCCGACAGCGGCCGCGCGGCGCAGGACGCCGCCTTCGCGGCGAGCCCGGGGCCCGCCTGCTCGTGGTGCGACTTCCGCACCTCGTGCCCGGAGGGGCGGCGTGCGTCACCGGACCTGCCGCCGTGGGCGGGGCTGGCCGACGACCCGCCCGAGCCGCTCGACCGGTCGACCGCCGGATCGCGATAGCGTCACGACGGCGAACGGGACGGGTCAACGAGCAGCGGGGGGAACGGTGGCCGGTGGTCCGGTGCACGTCAGCGCCGGCGTGTACCGCGCCCGCCGGCGGTTCGTCGCCGCCGTCCTGCTGACCTCCGCCGTCCTGCTGGGGACCGCCGTGCACAGCATCGCCGACGACTCGGACAGCGACCGGGCGGCCGCTGAACCGGGTGGACCTCGACCGCAGGCGGCCGGACCGGTGACACCGAGCGCGACGCCGCGACCGGCGGCCGGGTCGACGGCCCGGGCGACCGCGAGGCCGGCGACGACACCGCGGACCCCTACGGGACCGCCTGCCCAACCGGCAGAGAACGGACCGCAGGCGCGGCCGGACGACCCCAGGCTGCCGGCCTCCGGCAGCGGCCGGCGGGTCGTCTACTCGATCGGCCACCAGCGGGTGTGGCTCGTCGACGGGACCGACCGCGTCGTGCGCACCTACCGCGTGTCGGGCGCCCGCGACGAGTACGTGGACCCCGGGACGTTCCACGTCTTCTCCGCCTCCAGGAACGCCATCGCGTGGGACCACAAGTCGACGATGCGGTGGATGGTCAGGTTCGCGAGGGGCACCCAGACGAGCATCGGCTTCCACGACATCCCACTGCTCGAGTCCGGCCGCCCGGTCCAGTCGCCGGCCCAGCTGGGGATGCCGCTGTCCGACGGGTGCATCCGCCAGACGCCGGCCGACGCCCGGGCCCTGTTCGACTTCGCCCCGGTGGGCACCGAGGTCGTCGTCGCCGCCTAGGTGCCTGCCGCACCGTCCTCTACGAGATCCGCTCCGACGCCGGCGTCGTCGACCCGAGCGGGCCGCTTCTGGTCGGGATCGGCTCACCACGGGCTCGCCCGACACGCCGCAGCGCCCCGCCCCGGGAAGGGGCAGGGCGCTGCGGGTGGTGCGGTAGCGCCGCGTTCAGTCGGCCGCGGGGGCCGGCGCGTCGGTGGCCGGGCGGCCGGGCCGGCTGCGCCGGCGCCGGCGACGCGCCGGGTCCTGGTCGGACCCGGTCGCCGCCGGAGCGTCGGCCGGCCGGTCGGTGGAGTGCTCGCCGTGCGGAGCGGCGCCCGCCTCGTGGCTGTCGCCGCCGGACACCCGACGCCGGCGGCGCCGACGCGGCGCAGTGCCGTCGGCGGTCGTGGTGTCGGCCGCCGGTCCGTCGCTGGCCGCGTCCGCCGCGTCCGTGCGCACCGGCCGGTCCGCGGCGGGCCGGTCCGCGGCGGGGCGGTCTGCGACCGGTGCACCCGCGGGCCGGTCTGCGAC
>CAXTBU010000118.1:2307-4549 GCA_964242885.1 uncultured Actinomycetales bacterium | reverse complement strand
GGGGTGGCCGTGCTGGTGTCCGTCTCGGTGGCGCCGACGCCGGCGGGCCGCGCGGCGGTGACCCTCGCAGTCCGGCTGTGGCACCACGACCGGGCCGCTCTCGACGCCGCCGCGGTCCGCCTGGACCAGCTGGCCCGTGCCGGGCGGGTCCGGCTGGTGCGCCAGGTCGGCGCCCACCGCGCCGCGGGAGCCCCGGCCGCGGTCCTCGCGCTCGCCGCGAACCCGGCGCCGGGCCCGCGTGCCGGCCGGGGCGTCGGGGGCCGACCCGGGCACCTCCCGGTCCCGACCGCCGGCGCACGGGTCCCGGTCGCCGCCGGCGGCGTGCTGGTCGGCCGGGACACCGCGACCGGCGACGACGTCGTGCTGGACCTGTTCTCCGCGCCGGTCCGGGTGGCGGTCGTCGGCGGGGTCGCCCTCGGCCGGTTGCTGGCCGCCCGGGCGAGCGGCCCGGGCGTCTCGGTGCACGTCGCGACGGCGCGACCGGGCGCCTGGCGGGCGGCACTGTCCGACGACGGCGTGGGCACGCTGACCGGTCCGGCGCCCGACGTGGCCGGCCTCGCGGTGGCCATCCGCGACGGTGGGGCCGTTCCCGCCGCGCCCGCGGACCCCCGTGCTGCCGACGTGGTGCTGCTGCCGTTCCTGCTCCCCGCGGCGGCGCAGGTGGTCCGCACCGCCGACGCCGTCCTGCTGCAGCGGCTGACCCCGCCGGAGGTGGAGCTGGTCGTCGGCTGGCGGGGCCTGGCCGCGGGGGCCGCCCGGGTGGTCGGCGGCCTGGTCGACGCGCCGGACTCGGAGGTCGTCGTGGTGACCGGCCGGCGCGTCCAGCGGGTCGCGCTGGAGCAGACCGCCGTGGAGCTGGCCGCGGTCGGCCCACCGGACCGGCTGGACCCCGGTTGAGCCCTGTCCGCGTCCGGTCCGCGTCCGGTCCGCGTCCGACTGTGGGCCCGCGGCCGCGGTCGCGCCGGAGTCGTCCACAGGGCGGCGGCCGGTTGCCCGCAGATCGCGCCGCTGTGTTGCATCCGGCGCCGGTCCGTGGCCAAGGTGTTCCGGTCACCCCGTGCGGACGTTGCGATCATCCCGGCTCGTCCGACACGGTGGCCCCGGAAACCGCCAGAAGCCCACGGTGAGGAGGCCCGCAGGTGCCCGGTAGCAGCTACTTCAGCGTCGACCTGCCCGTCCTGGGCCGGCTCGGCTCCCGCCTCGACGAGATCGGCACCCTGGTCGGCTCGAGCGCGATGTTCACCGGAGTGCACGGGGCCGACGCCTACGGAGACCTGACCGGCGCGGTCGGCGACTTCAAGGACGACTGGGACAACGCGGTCAGCCGCATCCAGGAGCAGGTCCGTGGCTGGGGCAGCAAGACCACCGCTCTCGGCTCGATGATGGCCGAGCACGACGCCTCGCTGGCCGCGTCGCTGCGGCCCGGGGACGCCGGGCCGTGACGGCGCCGCTGCACGCGTTCACCACCCGCCCGTCGACCAGGTCCGCGGAGCGGCCCGCCGGAGCCCCCGGCGCAGCGGGTCCGGCGTGGGCGACCGGGCCACTGCCGGACCCGGCGACCACCGTCCGCGCCGGGCTGCCGCCGTTCGACTTCCGGGTCGAGGGCCCCGACGGCTGGGAACCGGTCCACCTCGGCGGTGGCCGGTCGGTCGCGGAGTCGCGGCGGATCATCGCCGCGCAGCTCGGCTGGACGGACCTGCACGGCCGGGAACAGCGGCAGGTCTCCACCCTCGTCGACGGCCTGGCCGCCGCGGCCGCGAGGTCCGGGGTGGCGGTCAGCCTGGTGAAGCTCGGGCGGGACGGCGCCAGCGGGGAGCTCTTCGTCGGCAGCCTGTCCTTCGGGTGGATCGACGCCCGCCCCGTGCCGGCCGACCTGCCGCTGGCCCGCCGTGTCGTCGGCTGGACCGCGCCGAGCGAGGTGCTCGAGACGCCGACCGGCCCCGCCGTGCTGACCACCGAGGACAGCGGGCCGGTCCGCGGGTGGCAGCAGCTGTTCCCCGAGGGCGCGGCCACCGCGCAGGTCTACGTACCCGTGCCGGGGACGACCTGGATGTGCGTCGTCACCGCGGTCCTCGCGCGGCGGTGGGCCGACCTGGGCGCCAGCCTGGCCCGGCGCGGCGCCCTCACCCTCCGCGCCTTCCCGGCCGGTGGACCGGCCGACCGGACCGCGGAGCAGCCGCCCGCCCCCGCCGGCACACCTCCCGCCGGCACACCCCCTGACGGCACAGCCGCTGCCGGCACA
>CAXTBU010000118.1:0-2207 GCA_964242885.1 uncultured Actinomycetales bacterium | reverse complement strand
CGCCGGCACACCTCCCGCCGGCACACCCCCTGACGGCACAGCCGCTGCCGGCACACCCCCTGACGGCACGACTCCCGACCGCACGGCCCGAGATCTCCCGGGCACCACCAGCACGTCCGAGACGAGGAGGAACTGATGGGTACCAAGTTCTCGATCACCGGGGATTCGGTCAACCGGCACTCGACCAACCTGGACACCTCGGTGGCCCAGCTGAACGCGAACCTCCAGCAGTTCACGTCCGCGCTGCAGGGGCTGCCGGCCGTCTGGCGGGGCGCGGCGTTCACGTCGTTCGACTCCCTGCAGACGCGGTGGTCCACGGCGAGCAAGGACCTGAACTCGGCACTGCAGGACATCCAGGGCCGCGTCGGCACCTCCGGCCAGATCTACGACGCCGGCCACGCCGAGCAGCAGCAGGGCATCCAGAAGACCGACGCCGGCGCCAACTGGGACGCCGCGAAGTTCCGCGGCTGACCGGCTGACCCAGACACGCCACCCGAAGCACCGGACCAGCAGGACAGGGAGCAGGACATGCCCACATCAGACGTGTACAGCTACGACTCCGCGATCGCCAAGGACGCCGAGGGCGGGCTGCAGTCGACGATCAGTGCGCTGGAGGCCAGCCTGGCCGACCTCGGCGGGTTCGTGAACCAGGTGACCGCCAACTGGGAGGGCGACGAGCAGGTCCTCTACAAGGGGATCCAGACCAAGTGGGACGGGGCCAGCGACCAGATCTCGCAGATCCTGGCGCAGATCAAGGCCTCGCTCGGCCAGACCACCGAGTCCGTCGGCACCATGCGCGGCAAGGTGGGCTCGACGCTGCAGGCCTGACCCGCGCGTCCCGGGGCGCCCGGCCCACCGCACGCGGTGGCCGGGCGCCCCCGGCGTCTCGGGCAGGTCCGGTCGCACGGCACCGGTGAGCGGACAGCGGGTGGACATCGGGCCGCCCGACATCGGCGAGCGGGAGAGGAGCAGCGGTGCCCGACATCCAGGGACGGGAGCTGCTCGACGACCACGCGCTCGCGCGCACCCGGCTCGTCGGTGCGCTGACGCAGGACGTCCGCTGGCGCGAGCGCCGCGACCGCGGCACGACCCGCCGCCTGATCGGCGGGACCGTGCTCGCCCTCCTGGTCTGTGCGGTGCTGGCCGCGGCGACGTTCGTCTCCACCCAGCTGGCCGAGCAGCGACGGCTGGCACGGGAACGCGCCCGGCCGCTGCCCACCGTCACCGCACCGGCCGTGGTCTCACCGCCACCGGCACGGCGGGCCCGGTCGGCGACTCCCGCGCCCGTCGGCACGGCACCCGCCCGCTGACGCCTGGCGTGGCCGGCGCCGTCGTGACGCCGGTGCTGGGGCGACTGAGGGTGCTGGGGCGACTGACGGTGCTGGGCGACTGACGGTGCTCCGTGCGGCGGGGCCGGTCAGCGCACCCGGTCGATCGCCCAGCCGTAGGCGTCGAACACCCCGAAGACCAGCAGCGGGACCGCCAGCAGCAGCAGCGTCTCGACCCGGTCCAGCTGCAGCCGCAGCCGGGTGCGGCCGACCTCGCCGGGTGCGGGCAGCACCGCCGCCGTGGCGGCCAGCACCAGCACCGCCGCGCCACCGGCCAGCGCCTGTGCGCCACCGCCGTCGGCGGCCCGCCCGCTGACCGCCCCCGCCGCACCGACCGCCGCGGTGAGCAGTGCACCGGCGACACCGCTGCCGGCCAGGGCCGCCACCTGGGCCGGCTCGCGGAACGCCCGCCCGCGCAGCACCAGCAGGACCAGCGCGACGACGACGAGCGCCCGGTTGACCAGGGAACCGCCGTGCCACCACAGCGGCTGGGTGAGCAGCGCCACGGACAGGCCGGTCCCGGCGAGCAGCGCCGTCAGTCCGGCGCGGGCGCGCCGCACCGCGGCCATCACCTCCGGCCGCCGCGGCGGCGCGTCGTTGCGCGCCGCGTCGCTGAGCGGGCCCAGCCGGCTCGCCTCGGCGACCAGCCGGGGTGCGTAGGTCACCGTCACCAGGGCGACGACCAGCAGCACCGCCGCCGCACGCGGGGTCGGCAGGCCCAGCCCGGTCAGCCCGAGGTGCGCCAGCGCCAGCAGCGCCACCACCCCGGCCGCGAGCGCCAGGGCCCGCCCGACCAGCCGCACCGGTCGGGCCGCGGCCGCGGCGAGCAGGCCTCCACCGGCCGCCCCGAGCGCGAGGCCGGCGACCCGGGCGGCCGCC
>CAXTBU010000117.1:0-4626 GCA_964242885.1 uncultured Actinomycetales bacterium | reverse complement strand
GGAGCCGAACCTGGAGGCCGTGCTGGAGGCGACGCCGGACCTGATCCTGGCCGCCGGTGGCCTGGAGAAGGCCCAGTACGACGCGCTGACGAAGATCGCGCCGACCGTCGTTCCGGAGGACGCCGCGATGGGGGAGTGGGCCGAGCCCCTGCACACCTACGCCCGCGCCCTGGACGCCGACGACCAGTTGACCAGGCGGCTGGACGCGGTGCTGGGCCGGGCCAGGGCGCTCGCCGACCGGAGGGCGCTGGCCGGCACGGCGGCCGTGGTCCGGTGGATGGACTCCGGGCCGGTGATCATGAACGCGGCCAACATGCCCGGATCGCTGTTGCAGGCCGCCGGAGCGCAGCCGGTCAAGGCCGCTGTCGACCTCGGGGACTCCCCGCACAGTGACCCGCTGTCGCTGGAGAACCTCACGACGGTTGACGCCGACCGGCTGTTCCTGGCGGCGTTCGGCAGCGGGGGCGCCAGCGCGCTGGACGCCGCCCGCGACGAGCCGGCGTTCGCCCGGCTCAAGGCGGCCAGGTCCGGCGCCACCAGCAGTGTCGACGGCGGGGTGTGGAGCAGCAGCTCCGGCCCGATCGCCGCCGAGACCGTCCTGGGTGACATCGAGGCCGCTGTCAGGTGAGTGCGGGCGTGGCCCGGCCGGGAGGCCGGGCCACGCATCGGCTCAGCCGCCCGCGCGCGTGGCCCAGGTCGCCCAGAGCGGGTCCGGGGCGTTGTGGGACCGGCGCTCGGGCACCACGGTCCGCGACGTCGCCGGCTCCCACCCGCCGGCAGCCGCCAGGTAGGCCTCGACGATCCCCGGCCGGTCGGCCTCCGGCGTCGCCAGCCAGCCGTGCACGGCCTTGGTGGGGAAGCAGCGGTTGGACCACGTGAACACCACCCGGCCGCCGGGACGCACGACCCGGGCGAGGTCGGCGAGCACGGTGACCGGCTGGGTGAGGTAGTCGATCGACACGCAGCAGACCGCGTCGTCGAACGCGTCCGCCGGGAACGGGAACGACGGCTCGGTGTTCAGGTCCCGGACGACCCGCTCGGTGGCCACCGGGTTGGCGGCGAGCTCGGCCTCGTTCATCCCGAGCACCGTCAGCCGGGCCGGCGCCACCGGGAAGTGGGACACCCACGAGGAGCAGAAGTCGAGCACCCGCGGCCCGGTCACCAGCTCTGCGTACACCTGCCCGACCGCCGCGACCGCGCCCTGGTCCAGGTGGGTGACCAGGCGCGGCGCGGCGTAGAAGCGGCCGTCGTCGGACTCGTCGTCGCGGGCGAAGAAACCACGCGGGAAGTCGGCCTCCGAACCGCTCATCCCGGTCTCAGCCGAAGCGGCCGGCGATGTAGTCCTCGGTCGCCTTCTCGGTCGGGTTGGTGAAGATCTTGGTCGTCTGGTCCATCTCGATCACCCACCTTCCCGGCTGACACGGGATCGAGACAATTGTCGAGGAGCGCTTTACCCGCCAGCGTGCAACTCGGCATCGTGAAAAGTGGAGTAGTAATCAACTCGAGATGTAACTCGAAAGTCGCTTAATATTCCACATACAACTCGTCTTAATCCAAATCATGGGCAACGGCTTCCCGATGGGCCAATCCTCACGGAATCGGCGTTCTTGTTTAACGTGTCGCCCAAGTTTTCATAGAACTCGAACGGTTCGATGCACACATACTCGCCAGTGTAATAGTTATACTCATAGACATAAATCGCCCGAGTCGTGCGATTGTAGACGGACGACGCTTGGTTAGAGAAGCCCAGGTTCGCAAGGTTTGGCGCACTTGCTGTGAGGCCAATATTGCTACCCGTCCCGCTGAAGCCCCTGTAAAGACACACGACATTTGACCGACAGTTGGTCGGCACGGCATTTGCCGCCGGAGCGAAGGCTAGGCCGAACGCGCCGATAACAACAGTGGACGCCGTAAGAGCCAGTGCCGAACGAGAGGATGATGAACGAATTCTTCTCACGTGAGACTCCCACCGCATCGAGAAGTACCTATGAGAGAGTGTAGGAGCACGAGCAACGCGTCGTCAACGATACCACTGCTCACGGGTCGATTGGCGGATCGTTCGTCCGCTGTTCAGCGGTGGCCAGCAGCGGTCGCACCGAAAAGGAGTCCGACCGACCACTAGCGTTGCGTCCGAGCCGCCGGAATTCATCCCCGGCTCAGCCGAAGCGGCCGGCGATGTAGTCCTCGGTGGCCTTCTCGGTCGGGTTGGTGAAGATCTTGGTCGTCTGGTCGATCTCGATCAGCTTCCCGGGCTTGCCGACCGCGGCCAGGTTGAAGAACCCGGTCCGGTCCGAGACCCGCGACGCCTGCTGCATGTTGTGCGTCACGATCACGATCGTGAAGTTCTCCTTGAGCTGCTGAATCAGGTCCTCGATCGCCAGCGTGGAGATCGGGTCCAGCGCCGAGCACGGCTCGTCCATCAGCAGCACGTCGGGCTCCACGGCGATGGCCCGGGCGATGCACAGCCGCTGCTGCTGACCGCCGGACAGGCCGGAGCCCGGCCGGGGCAGCCGGTCCTTGACCTCGTTCCACAGGTTCGCGCTCTTCAGCGCGGTCTCCACGACGTGGTCGAGCTCCGCCTTGCGGATGCGCTTGTTGTTCAGCTTCATCCCCGCCGCGACGTTGTCGTAGATCGACATGGTCGGGAACGGGTTCGGGCGCTGGAAGACCATCCCGACCTGCCGGCGCACCTCGACCGGGTCCACACCCGAGCCGTACAGGTCGTTGCCGTCCAGCAGCACCGATCCCTCGACGTGCGCGCCGGGGATGACCTCGTGCATGCGGTTCAGCGTCCGCAGGAACGTGGACTTGCCACATCCGGACGGGCCGATCAGCGCGGTCACCGAGCGGGGCTCGATCCGTGCCGAGACGTCCTCGACGGCGAGGAAGCTCCCATAGTAGATGCTCAGGTCTTTAACGTCGATGTCCTTGGCCATGCGGTCGGGCCTCCGAGTGAGGTCGGTGGAACGGACCGGGTAGGCCGTTCCGGAGGGGACGGGGGAGGTCAGGCCTTCTTCGGACTGAAGATCTTCGAGACGATCCGCGCAACCAGGTTCAGCGCCATCACGATCAGGATCAGGACGAGCGCCGCCGCCCACGCCCGGTCGATGCCGGCCTGCGGCGGGACGCCGGGCTGCGTGAACTGGTAGTAGATGAAGACCGGCAACGTGCTCATCCGGTTGTCGAGCGCGTCGGTGTTGACTCCGGTAGCAAAACCGGCGGTGATGAGCAGCGGGGCCGTCTCGCCGATGACCCGGGCGATGGCCAGTGTCACGCCGGTGACGATCCCGGCCAGCGCAGTCGGGACCACGACCTTCACGATCGTCGCCCACTTCGGCACGCCGAGGGCATAGGCAGCCTCGCGCAGCTCGTTCGGGACCAGCAGCAGCATCTCCTGCGCGGACCGGACGACGACGGGGATCATCAGCACTGACAGGGCGACGGCGCCGGCCAGGCCACTGCGGTACCCGGGGTCGTCCAGGAGCAGGGCGAACAGGGCGAAGGCGAACAGGCCGGCCACGATCGACGGGATCCCGGTCATGACGTCGACCAGGAAGGTGATCCACTTCGCCAGCCGCCCGGTGCCGTACTCCACGAGGTACACACTGGTGAACAGCCCGATCGGCACGCTGATGACCGTGGTGATGAGCGTGACGATGACGGTGCCGACGATGGCGTGGTATACCCCGCCCCCCTCACCGACGACCCCGCGCATCGAGCTGTTGAAGAACGTGCCGTCGAACCGGGCCGCGCCGCGGCTGATCACGGTGACGAGCAGGGACACGAGCGGAATCATCGCGATCCCGAACGCCGCCGTCACCGCGGTGGTCGCAAGCCGGTCGGTGGCCTTCCGGCCGCCCTCCACGGCCAGGGAGATGGCGGTGCTGCCGGCGACGAACACGAGGAGGGCGAGGATGATCGTGGCGGTGATCCCGCCGTCGAGGGCGCGGGCGATGGCGGCGCCGATCAGGACGGCGCCGACCAGCGCGGCGTAGGTGAACCAGCGGGGGAGCTTCCGCCCCTCGCCGAGCCCTCCCCGCGCCCGGGCGGCTGCGGCCGATGCGGTTGCGGCGGTGCTCATGCGCTGGCTCCCGAGAATTCCTTGCGCCGGTTGACCACGGCGCGGGCGGCGAAGTTGACGGCGAACGTGATCACGAACAGCACCAGGCCCGACAGGATGAGCGCGCTCGTGGTGACGCCGGTCGCCTCGGGGAAGTTGAGGGCGATGTTCGCGGCGATCGTGGACGGGTTGGTGGAGCCGATCAGGTCGGCGGTGATGATCCCGCCGGACGTGGACAGCACCAGCGCGACAGCGAGCGTCTCGCCCAGCGCCCGCCCGAGGCCGAGCATCGACGCGCTGACGATCCCGGACCGGCCGTGCGGCAGCACCGCCATCCGGATCATCTCCCACCGGGTGGCGCCGAGGGCCAGTGCCGCCTCCTCCTGCAGGCGCGGCGCCTGCAGGAAGACCTCGCGGCTGATCGCGGTGATGATCGGCAGGATCATCACGGCGAGCACCAGGCCGGCGGTGAGGATGGTCCGTCCGGTGGCCGAGGCCGGGCCGAAGATCGGTAGGAACCCGAGGTTGTCCGACAGCCACCGGTAGAGGGGCACCAGCTTCGGCGC
>CAXTBU010000116.1:0-5013 GCA_964242885.1 uncultured Actinomycetales bacterium | reverse complement strand
TCTCGTCGGCCGCGATCTCGTCGGCCGCGGTCTCCTCGGCCGCGGTGCCCGACGACGCGCTGTACGTGGCGACGAACGGCTCCGACAGCGCGTCCGGGACGAGGTCCGCGCCGTTGCGGACCATCCCGGTCGCCCTGTCCCGCGCCTCGGCCGGCCGGACCGTCGTGCTGCGCGCCGGGGACTACCGCGGCTACGCGGGCTCGATCACCAGGAAGGTCACCCTGCGGTCCCACCCCGGGGAGAGGGTCACCCTCAAGGGCAGCGTCGTCGTCACCGGCTGGGTCAGGGACGGTTCCCGCTGGCGCCACGACGGCTGGACGACCGAGTTCTGCCGGACCTGCGTGCCCGGCGGCGCGATCGACCCCGCCAACCCGCTGGCCGGGTGGCCGGACCAGGTGTTCCGCAACGGCTCGTCGCTGCGGCAGGTCCGGACGGCCGGTGACGTCGGTCTCGGCGAGTTCGCGGTCGACTACGGGCGGAACGCGATCTACGTGGGAACCGATCCGGGCGGCGCGACCATGGAGTCCTCGACCCAGTGGCGGGCCCTGCAGCTGCAGGGCGCGGCGGCGGCCGGATCGGTGATCGACGGCCTCCGGTTCGCCCAGTACTCACCGCACTGGAACGAGGACCAGATCGCCTCGCTGATCGTGAACTCCCCGGCCGTGACGGTCCGCAACACGACCTTCACGCAGATCGCCGGGAACCCGTTCATCCTGGCCCAGCCCAGGGCGACGTTCGTGGACAACGTGTCCACGGCGAACGGCTTCCGTGGGGGCAGCGCGAACCGGGCGCACGGTCTGGTGCTGGACGGGAACGTGTTCACCAACAACAACCTCGAGGGTTTCGCCAGCTCCGGCTGCGGCGCCTACTGCACGGTCGCCGGGCTCAAGGTCGCCCACACCGACGGCCTCACCGTCACCGACAACGTGTTCAGCGGGAACCGGGGGGCCGGCTTCTGGTGCGACCTGGGCTGCATCGACGGCGTCATCGTCCGCAACCTCGCCGAGGACAACACCGGCAACGGGATCTTCTACGAGGTCTCGACCCGCGGCACCATCGCCAGCAACGTGATGGCCGGCAACGGGCTGGGCCTGAAGATCGCCGGCTCGGACCGGGTGAAGGTGTGGAACAACACGTTCGCCGGGAACAGGCTCAACGTCGGCGTGTACGACGACCCCCGCCCCGCCAGCCAGGACGGGTGGTCGACGCAGAACGGGCTCAGCTGGAACACGACCAGCCTGGTGATGCGCAACAACCTGATCGTGGACAACAACGGCTCGCAGACGGCGCTGATGGAGACCAACGCGACAGCCCAGGTCGACGCGCCGCGGATGTTCGCGACCCTCGACGACAACGTCTACCTGCGCCGCTCGGCGAGCGTGCCGGGCTCGGTGCTGAGGTGGGCGACCAGCTCGGGGACGAGGAGCCTGGCCTCGGTTCCCGCCATCCGCTCGGCCACCGGCCGCGAGCTGCACGGGACCGGAGTGGACAACGTGGGCTCGGTGTTCGTCGACGCCGGCGACAGCGACTACCGGGTCCGCTCCGGTTCCGCGGCGGACCGCGCGGGCACGTCCCTACCGTCCGACGTGGCCGGCGCGGTCGGGGTGAAGTCGGGCGCCACCCGGGTCGGCGCGCTGATCTGGCCCGGCAACGGCTCCGTGACCACACCGACACCGCCCACCCCGCCCACCCCGCCGACCCCGCCCACGCCGCCCACGCCGCCGACCCCGCCGGGCAGCTCCGCGATCCGGGTGACCAGCCCGGGCGCCGGCGAGGTGTCGGGAATCGTGACGATGGCGGCGACGGCGACCGACCCCGACGGGGTCGCCTCGGTGGCGTTCTACGCCAACGGGTACCTGATCGGCCGGGACAGCAGCGCGCCGTACGCCATCGGCTGGAACACCCGCCGCGCGCCCGACAGCACCGTGCCGGTGAAGGCCGTGCTCACCGACCGCGACGGCGCGACGCTCACCTCGGCGTCGGTCACGGTGCGCATCAGCAACGACTGAGCGGCGAGGCGGGGTCGCCGTGGTTCGGCTGGCGTGAGCCACGGCACACCGCTGAGGCCTGCCGCGGGACCCGTTCCGGGGGCGACCATGTGGACACGCCCAACGACGGGTCCCCGGCAGCACACCGAGGAGGTCCGCCATGTCCGTTGCACCGCACCGCACTCCCGAGCCCGGCACCCCGGCGACCACGCCGGACCGGGTCGACGCCCCGGCCCGGCCGCTCGCGAACCCGCGACGCAACCGCCTCGCCCACGTCACCAGCCTGGACGAGCTCCGCGCGGCGGCGCGCATCGCCGACTGAGGCACGAGGCAGGGCACACGCAGGGCACGAGGCACGCAACGACGAAGGCCCGGCCGCTGGTGCGGCCGGGCCTTCGTGGTCGTGCGGGGTGGAGGTGGCGGGAATCGAACCCGCGTCCTCCGGCGATTCTCCAGGACTTCTCCGGGCGCAGTCTGCTGGACCCCTACTCGGCTCTCACGCTTGCACAGACACCTCGTGACGGTGAGCCCAGCCACTGTTCGTTTCCGCCGTCATCCCCGTGGCCGGGATGGGACGTGAGCCCTCTAGATGATGCCGACACCGGAGCGAGGGCGCCCCCGGGTCGACAGATCAAGCTACTCGCTCAGGCGGCGAGGGCGAGATCAGTGCGCTTGTAGTTGGCACTTGTGGTTTTGCCGGCATGGTTTCCGAGATCATCCGGCATCCTCGGCCCGCTTCCCCTGGTTCGGCGACCGGAGTCGAAACCGATCACCCCCTGGAAGCACCCGCTGCGCGGGCGGCATGGAGTTTGTGTGTGCGGTGGTTCCGTGGTGCCGTGGTGCCGTCGTGCACCGCCCAGTCTAGACACGCCGTCAGATCTGCAGGACGACCTTCCCCCGGACCCGGCCGCCGCCGACCAGTTCGTGGGCCTGCGCGGCCTCGGCGAGCGGGAACACGGCGGCCAGCTGCACCCGCAGGTCACCGCTGTCCACCCAGCGCGCCAGGAGGTCCAGGTCCTCGCCGGACACAGCGCCGGCCACGTGCCGACCGCCCCGACCGGCCGCGCCCCGGTCGACGGTGCTGACCACCCGCGAGGCATCGGCGACCAGAGCGAACCCGGCTTCCAGGGCGCCTCCGCCGGCCAGGTCGACCACGGCGTCCACCCCGCCCGGCGCGAGGGTGCGGACCACCTGCTCCAGCGTCGGTCCCTCGTCGACGGCCTCGGCGCCCAGACCGCGCACGAAGTCCCGGTCGTCGTCGCCGGCGGCGCCGAACACCCGGCGGGCACCGAGCAGCCGGGCCAGCTGGACGGCGACGTGCCCGACCCCGCCGGCCGCACCGGTGACCAGGACGGTGTCGCCCTCGCCCACCCGGGCCGCGCGCAGCGCCTGCAGTGCCGTCAGCCCGGCCAGCGGCAGGGCGCCGGCGGTGGGTGCGTCCACCGACATCGGCCGGCGGCCCAGCGCGCTGACCGGTACCGCGGCGAAGCCGGCATAGGTCCCCTGCTGGACCACGTCCCGCCGGGTGACACCCCACACCTCGTCGCCGGGGACCAGGTTGTGCACCCGCGCGCCGACGGCCTCCACGACGCCGGCGAAGTCCCAGCCGGGAACGGCGGGGAACCGGGCCGGGAGCACGGCGTCCAGCAGACCCTGCCGGACCTCGAGGTCGACCGGGTTCACGCCGGCCGCGCGGATCCGCACCAGGGCCTCGTCCGGGCCGGCCACCGGGAGGTCGACCTCGGCCACGGTGAGGACGTCGGGGCCGCCGTACCGGGAGAACGTGATCGCCTTCATGCGGTCATGATCGCCGCCCGGCAGGTGTCCGGCTACCGCGGGGTGACGGCGGGCTCACGGGAGGTGAGGACCGGCTCTGCCGTCGACCGGGCCGACCGGTGCGCCGGCCGGTCAGCCCTGGCGGCGGCGCGCGTTGGACACCGCGCGCTCGACGTCACGCCGGTCCTGGCGCTCGCGCATCGTCTGCCGCTTGTCGTAGGTCTTCTTGCCCCGCGCGACGCCGATCTCGACCTTGGCCCGGCCGTCGACGAAGTACATCGACAGCGGCACCAGCGTCAGCCCGGACTCCGACACCCGCCGGTCCAGCTTGGTGATCTCCTCCTTGTGCATCAGCAGCTTCCGGGTCCGGCGGGGGGTGTGGTTGGTCCACGTGCCCTCGGTGTACTCCGGGATGTGCACCTGCTGGAGGAACGCCTCGCCGTCGATGATCACCGCGTAGCCGTCGACCAGGCTGGCGCGGCCCATGCGCAGGGACTTCACCTCGGTGCCGGACAGCATCATCCCGGCCTCGAGGGTGTCCTCGATCGTGTAGTCGTGGCGGGCCTTGCGGTTGGCGGCGATGAGCTTGCGGCCCCCGGACTTCCCGGCCCGCGCCGTCGACTTCGCCATGTGCCCCATTGTCGCGTACCGGAGCCGACCGTCGCCCGGCGTTGGCTGGCCCGGCCTCCGCGGGTCAGGTCAGCCAGTCCATCGGGTCCGTCAACGACCCGTTCTCCAGCACCTCGAAGTGCAGGTGGCAGCCGGTGGACAGGCCGGTGGTGCCGCTGATGCCGAGAACCTGCCCGCGGCGGACCGCCGACCCGACCCGGACGAGGCGGCGGGTGAGGTGGTTGTAGGTGGTCGCCAGCGGGATCCCGTCGACGTCGCCGTGGTCGACGACGACGCGGTTGCCGTAGCCGCTGTCGAACGCCGACGACACGACCCGCCCGGCGGCGGCGGCCCGGATCGGGGTGCCACAGCCGACGCCGAAGTCGGTGCCGTTGTGCAGCCGCCAGCGCTTGAGGATCGGGTGGAACCGCCGCCCGAACGGCGAGGTGATCACCGCTGCGGCCGGCCGCGACAGCCGGCCCCCGGCAGGCTCCACCGCCGGCGGTTCCGGCTGGGGGGTCGGACCTCGGCGGGTCCGCGTCGCCCGCCGGTCGGCCGCCTCGCCGCGGGTGCGGGCGGCAGCCGCCAGCGCCAGCTCGCGGCGGCGTGCCTGCGCGGCCGCTTCGGCCCTGGCCCGGGC
>CAXTBU010000115.1:0-5014 GCA_964242885.1 uncultured Actinomycetales bacterium | reverse complement strand
CTGACCCGGCGGCGGCCGGGTGCGGCGGAGCCGAAGCCGCGCAGCAGCGGCACCCGGGACTCGGTGTCGGTCAGCGCCCCGTGCAGGCCGAGCAGCGCCAACGACTCCGGGCGCTGACGCTCGGGGTCCACCAGGGCGATCTCCGCGTGCGGCACCGCGAGCACGTCCGGCAGCCGGCGGGCGACCGCCGCGTCGACGACCGGGCCGAACCAGCCGGCGGCGACCGCCTGGTCCCGGGTCAGGACGGAGCACTGCTCGCCAAGCGTGTCCGCGAACGCCGCCAGCACGTCGGCGGCGGCACCCGGCCGGGCGTGCAGGTACCGGGCACGCGGCTCCCCGCCCAGGTGCTCGACCCCGTCGAGCAGGCCGGGCACCGCCCGCAGGTCCACCCGGTCGGCCGGGTCGACGTCGACCATCCCGTGGTCGCCGGTGACGAACACGGCCACGTCGGCCGGCACCGACTCCAGCAGCCGGCGCACCGCTGCGTCGACCCGCTCCAGCTCCTGGGTCCACTCGGCCGACTGCCAGCCGTGCACGTGCCCGGCCTTGTCCAGCGCCTCCCAGTAGAGGAACACCAGGCAGCGGTCGGCGGACCGGAGCAGCTGACCGGTCAGCTCGACCCGCTGGTCCAGTGTCCCGGCGGCGGCGAACCGCGCCCCGCGCAGGGCGGCCGTCGTCAGACCGGACCCGTCGAACAGCGCCGGCGCGACGTGCACGGCGTCCACTCCTGCCGCCCGCAGCGTCTCGAACACGGTGGGGTGCGGCTGCCAGCGGCGCGGGTCCACCGCGGGGTCCCACGACAGCTCGCTGAACAGCACGTCGCGGTCCGGGTCCAGCACCTCGGTGCCGACCAGCCCGTGGCGGCCCGGCGGCAGCCCGGTGCCGATGCTGGCCATGCTCGTCGCGGTCGTCGTCGGGAACCCGACTCCCAGGACGTCCGGGGCGCCGCTGGCGTCGGCGGCGGTGTCCGCGAGCAGCCGGCGCAGCGTCGGGGCGTGCCCGGTCCGCGCCCGCAGGCTGACCTCGCCGAGCCCGTCGACGAGGAACACCACCGTCCGCCGCGCCGGCGGCAGGCCCCAGCCGGGATCGGGCCGGTCGGTCAGCGGCACCCCGAGCGACGCCGCGACCGCCGGCAGCAGGTCGGCCAGCGACGCGGACCCGTACGGCGGGCCGGCGGGCAGGTCCCTCTCGAGCGGAGCGGTGCTCACAGCAAGCCGCCGGTCGCGCGGGCCGTCAGCTCGCCGGCGACGGCTGCGATCCCGGTGCCCAGTGCCGTCCCGCCGCCGTCCCGCCGGCCGGGCGCGCCGTCCGGCAGCGGTACCGGGACCCCGGTCGCGGACACCGCCCGCAGCGGCGGGACGGCGACCGCGGCGAGCAGCACCTCCTCGCCCGACCCCAGCCGGTGGCAGCGCACGCCGCCGGTGGCCCGGCCCTTGGCCGGGAACTCCGCCAGCGCGGTGACCTTGACCGTGCCGGACACGGCGGTCGCGCTCGCGACGACCGGCCGCCCGCGGCGTCGCGCGGGTGCGGCCCCGGCCACGGTGAGCACCTCGGCGAGGGAGAGGTCGACCGACCCGATGAGAGCACCGCTCACCACCCGCGTGCCCGGCGACAGCCGGATGCCGGTGATCCCCGCCGCGCCCCGGCCGGTCGCGCGCACGGCGTCCGCGCCGAACCGCAGCAGCTGCGCGTCGGAGGTGACGAGCACGACCTGCGCATCGTCCCCGACCTCGTCGGCCGGCGCGGCAGCCACCAGGAGGTCCCCGTCGCGCAGGGCGATGACGTCCCAGGCGTCCCGGTCCCCGGCGCGCTCCGGCGCCACCCGCTTGACGACCCCGCCGGCCGTCGCCAGGAACAGCCCGCCGATGTCCGGCTCGGCGTCGGTGGCCAGGCGCACCAGCGCCAGCGGCCGCTCGCCGTCGGCCAGTCCGACCATCTCCGTCGCCGCGACGCCGCCGCCGAGTGCCGGCGCGGTGGCCGTCGCCGGCAGCGACGGCAGGTCGACGACGCCGAGCCGGTGCACCCGGCCGGCCGTGGTGACGAGCCCGACGCTGCCGCGGGTGGTCGCCGGCACCACCCCGGCGACCGCGTCGTGCCGGACGCGCTTCCCGCCCCGGGCCAGCGGCCCGGAGCCCAGCGACCCGGAACCCAGCACCCGGGCGAGCAGGCCGGTCGCGGACAGCAGCACCCGGCACGGCTCGTCGGTCAGCTCCAGCACGGCCGGCCCACGGGCGCCGGGCCGCGCGGCCGGTGCGGCGGCGTCGACCAGCACCGTCCGCCGCGGGGTGCCGTGCGCCTCGGCCACCGCGGCGAGTTCGTCGGACACCGCACCGCGCAGCAGGCCCTCGTCGGCGAGCAGCGCGTCCAGCTCGCCGATCGCGGCCGTCAGCTCGTCGCGCTCGCGCTCCAGCTCCAGTCGGGCGAGCCTGGTCAGCCGGCGCAGCGGGAGCTCGAGGATCGCGTCCGTCTGCACCCGCGAGAGATCGAAGGCGTCCATCAGCCGGTCCCGTGCCGTCGCGGTGTCGTCGCTGGCCCGGATCACCGCGATCACGTCGTCGATGTCCAGGGTCGCCAGCAGGAACCCCTCGACCAGGTGCAGCCGGTCGGCGGCCTTCCGCCGGCGGAACGCGCTGCGCCGCCGGACCACCGACAGCCGGTGCGCCAGGTGCACGTCGAGCATCGCCAGCAGGCCGAGCGTCTGCGGCCGGCCCTCCACCAGCGCGACCGCGTTGATGCCGAAGGACTCCTCCAGCGGCGTCAGCCGGTAGAGCTCGTCGAGGACCGCGGCCGGGTCGTAACCGGACTTGATCTCGATCTCCAGCCGGGTCACCGTCCCCTCGCCGAAGTCGTCGACGCCGCTGATGCCGGCGACCTTCCCGGCCTTGACCAGCTCCGCGATCCGGCCCTTCACCCGGTCCGGGCCGACGCCGTAGGGCAGCTCGGTGGCGACGATGGCCCGCCGCCGCGCGGTGACGTTCTCGATCGACGTCGTCGCCCGGATGCGGAAGGTCCCGCGGCCGGTGGCGTAGGCCTCGCGGATCCCGTCCAGGCCCACGATGAGCCCGCCGGTCGGCAGGTCTGGGCCGGGCAGGTACCGCAGCACGTCGTCCAGCGAGCAGCCCGGGTGTGCCAGCCGGTACCGGGCGGCGGCGACCACCTCGACGAGGTTGTGCGGGGCGATGTTCGTGGCCATCCCGACCGCGATCCCGGACGCGCCGTTCACCAGCAGGTTCGGGAAGCCGGCGGGCAGCACCGCCGGCTGGGTCTCCTGCCCGTCGTAGTTGGGGACGAAGTCGACGACGTCCTCGTCCAGGCTCTCGGTCATCGTCATCGCGGGCTGCGCCAGGCGGCACTCGGTGTAGCGGTAGGCCGCCGGGCCGTCGTCGAGGGAGCCGAAGCTGCCGTGCGGGTCGATCAGCGGCAGCCGCAGCGACCACGACTGCGCCATCCGGACGAGCGCGTCGTAGATCGCGCCGTCGCTGTGCGGGTGGAGCCGGGCCATCACGTCGCCGATGACCCGGGCGCACTTGACGTGCGCGGTGTCCGGGCGCAGGCCCATCTCGGCCATCCGGTACAGGATCCGCCGCTGGACCGGCTTCAGGCCGTCCCGGGCGTCGGGCAGCGCGCGGGTGTGGATGACCGAGTAGGCGTACTCCAGGAAGCTGCTGCGCATCTCCGCGGACACGTCGATGTCGATGATCCGCTCGGTGACCCCGCCGCTCCCGTCGGCGCTGTCGCCCCCGCCAGGTGTGCTCCCGCTGCCCCTCGTGCGTGCCATGGGACCATTGTCGAGATGACCGTCGACGTGCCGGGGACCGGCCTCGCGGGGCGCGTCGCCGCCGTCGCGGACGCGGTGCTGGCACCGGCCGCTGCCGCTGTCGACGCAGGCGGCGTCCGGCGCGGTTCGCTGGACGCCCTCGTCCCGACGGGGCTGTTCGGGATGGTGGTGGACCCGCGCGTCGGCGCCGCGGAGGTGCGCGAGGTCACCGAGCTGCTCGTCGCCGCCGACGCCGCGACGGCGTTCGTCACCGCCCAGCACCACCTGGTCGCGCGCTACGTCGCCGACGCCCGCACCGGGCTGCGCGACCGGCTGGGGCCGGACCTGGCCGCCGGCCGGCTGATCGCCGGGCAGGGGTTCTCCCAGCTGCGCCGGCCGGGGCCGCCGACGCTGCGGGCGACCCGGGTCGACGGCGGCTGGCGGTTCGACGGGACGGTGCCCTGGTACACCGGCTGGGGCCTGAACGACGTCTGCCTGCTCGCCGGGCGGACCGGCGCGGACCCGGAGCAGGCCGTCTTCGCGGTCGTGCCCGCCGTCGCCGGGCCGCACCTGTCGGCCTCCGGTCCGCTGCGGCTGCTGGCGATGTCGGCCACCCGGACCGTCGAGCTGGCGCTCGACCGGCTGTTCGTCGCCGACGACGACATCGCCCGGGTCCTGCCGATGGCGAGGTGGGCGGCCGCCGACGCGCGCCGGACGCCCAACGTCAACCCCGCGGTCTTCGGTGTCGCGCGAGCGTCGCTGGCCGGCCTGGCCACCTGTGACGAGGCGAGGGTGCCCGGGGTGTCGGCCGCCGTCGCGGCGTTCCGCGCCCGGCTCACCGACGTCCGCGCCCGCGCCTACCGGCTGCTGGACGAGGTGCCCGACGACGAAGCGCTCGACGAGCGGCTGCAGCTGCGGGTGCAGGCCGTGCAGCTGGCGCTGGACGTGACGGCGGCCGAGGTCGCCGCGTCCGCGGGCGCGGCGATGACCACCGGTTCCCCGGCGCAGCGGCACGCCCGCGAGGCGCTGTTCCTGTCCGTGCAGGCCCAGACCGCGGACCTGCGCGGCGCGACCGTCACCGCGCTGTCACGATCGCGCTGACTCGTGCGGGCTTGTCACGTGCGGGCTGGCTCGTGCGGGCTGGCTCGTGGCGGTCAGCGCCTGGTGGTGCGGTCCCGGCGCGAACGGACCGCGGGGCCCGGCACCGGCCGGGCGGGCGGGCGGCGGCCGGCGCTCGGCGCGCTGACCGGCCGGCGG
>CAXTBU010000114.1:2616-5051 GCA_964242885.1 uncultured Actinomycetales bacterium | reverse complement strand
GCGATCTTGTCGACCTCGTCGATGTAGATGATCCCGGTCTCGGCCTTCTTGACGTCGTAGTCCGCGGCCTGGATCAGTTTCAGCAGGATGTTCTCGACGTCCTCGCCGACGTAGCCGGCCTCGGTCAGCGCGGTGGCGTCGGCGATCGCGAACGGCACGTCCAGCATCTTGGCCAGCGTCTGCGCGAGGTAGGTCTTGCCGCAGCCGGTGGGCCCGATGAGCAGGATGTTCGACTTCGCGAGCTCGACCGGCTCGTCGGCCTTCTTGCCCGGAGCGCTGGCCTGGATCCGCTTGTAGTGGTTGTAGACCGCCACCGACAGGGCCTTCTTCGCCGGGTCCTGGCCGATCACGTACTGCTCGAGGAACTCGAAGATCGCCCGGGGCTTGGGCAGATCGCCCAGCGCCGTCTCGGAGGACTCCGACAGCTCCTCCTCGATGATCTCGTTGCACAGGTCGATGCACTCGTCGCAGATGTAGACACCCGGCCCCGCGATGAGCTTCTTGACCTGCTTCTGGCTCTTCCCGCAGAAGGAGCACTTCAGCAGGTCGCCACCATCGCCGATGCGAGCCACCTGTGCAGTCTCCCCTGTTGATCGGTTCCGCGGTAGTGCCTGCCCCGCCGGGTCGAGGCTAGTCAGCTCCCCGGCGACCCGGGTCGCGGCGCGCCCGGATGGGGACCGCGCACCGGCCCGCCGCCTCGGGCGGCGGCGGGCCGGACGGCGGGGCCGGTGCCGACGGGCACCGCTGGTCGCGCTCAGGCGACGAGCGTGGCCTTCCGGGACTCGAAGATGTGGTCGATGATCCCGTAGTCCAGCGCCTGCTCGGCGGAGAGGAACTTGTCCCGCTCCGTGTCGCGGTTGACCTGCTCCAGGGAGCGGCCGGTGTTCTCGGCGAGCATCTGCTCCATCTGCGAGCGCATCCGCAGGATCTCGTTGGCCTGGATCTCCAGGTCGGAGCTCTGCCCGTACGCACCCTCGGTGTAGGGCTGGTGGATCATGATCCGCGCGTTCGGCAGGGCCGAGCGCTTGCCGGGGGCGCCGGCCGCCAGCAGCACGGCCGCGGCGGAGGCCGCCTGGCCGAGGCAGACGGTGCGGACGTCGGGCCGGATGTACTTCATCGTGTCGTAGATCGCGGTCAGCGCCGTGAAGGAGCCGCCCGGGGAGTTGATGTACATGGTGATCTCGCGGTCCGGGTCCATGCCCTCCAGGCACAGCAGCTGGGCCATGACCGCGTTGGACACGTCGTCGCTGATCGGGGTGCCGAGGAAGATGATCCGGTCCTCGAACAGCTTCGCGTAGGGGTCGATCCGGCGGAATCCGTAGGAGGTGCGTTCCTCCCACTGCGGGATGTAGTAGCTCATGTCGTCCTCCACGCTGGTCCCGCGCCGGGCAGACGCGGGGAGGTGCTCGGTGGTGCCGGCGGTCGGAGCCGGCGCCGGGGGGTCGGTCAGGCGTCGCCGACGGTGCCCGCGCCGTCGTCGCGGGTCTCGCGGACCGACTCGATGACGTGGTCGATGAAGCCGTAGTCCTTGGCCGCCTGCGCGGTGAACCAGCGGTCGCGGTCGGCGTCGCGCTCGATCTGCTCGACCGTCTGCCCGGTGTGCACGCCGATCAGCTCGAACATCTGCTTCTTGATGGCGAGGCTCTGCTCGGCCTGGATGCGGATGTCGCTGGCCGAGCCGCCGAGGCCGCCGGAGGGCTGGTGCATCATGATCCGCGCGTGCGGCAGGGCGAAGCGCTTGCCCGCGGCGCCCGCGCACAGCAGGAACTGGCCCATCGAGGCGGCCAGTCCCATCGCGACGGTGCGGACGTCGTTGGGGACGAACTGCATCGTGTCGTAGATGGCCATCCCCGAGTCGACGCTGCCGCCCGGAGAGTTGATGTACAGCCAGATGTCGCGCTCGGGGTCCTCCGCGGACAGCAGCAGCAGCTGCGCGCAGATGGTGTTCGCGTTGACGTCGCGCACCTCGGAACCGAGGAACACGATGCGTTCGCGCAGCAGCCGCTGGTAGACGCTGTCGTCCAGCTGGGCGGGCGCCGGGGCCGCCATCGCCCTGGGGTCCATCGGGGCACCCGGTGTCATGAGGACAGTTGGTTCTCTGAGGACAGTTGGTGTCGTCGGGTCGGGAAGGGACAGTCCGGTCACGTCGTCACCTGTTCGCGTCTCGTCCGGTGGGGCCGGGGAGCCAGGCCAGAGCGCCGCTCACAGCGCCCGGTCGTGGTGTCCCCGTGCTGCGACCCTAGCCACGCGGACCGACGGGACCCGGGCGGGCGAACCGGTGTTCGCTGTCGGCGCAGGGTGGCGCACGGTGGCGCCGACAGCGGACGACCGTTGCTCAGCTGGTGGCGCGCTCGGCCTCGGCGGGCGCGTCGCCGCCAGCGGTTGCCCCGTCGGTCGGCGCCCCGTCGGTCGGCGCCCCGTCGGTCGGCGCCCCG
>CAXTBU010000114.1:0-2516 GCA_964242885.1 uncultured Actinomycetales bacterium | reverse complement strand
GGTTGCCCCGTCGGTCGGCGCCCCGTCGGTCGGCGCCCCGTCGGTCGGCGCCCCGCCCGTGGGCGACCCGTCCGTCGGCGCCCCGTCCGCAGGCGCCTGGTCCACCGCGACCGGGCCGCCGTCGATCACCGTGTCGGTCGTGACGGGCTCGGGCGCGGTGTCGACCGGGCGGCCGCTGGCGTCGGTGACCGTCACGTGCTCGAGCACGACGCCGAGCGCCTTCTCGCGCGCGATCTGCCCGACCACCTCGTTGATCTGGCCGCCCTGCAGGATCTGCTGGGCGTACTGCTCCGGCTGCAGACCGGACTGGGCGGCCAGCTGGACGATCGCCGCGGAGAGGTCCTCCTCGGAGACCTGGACCTCCTCGGCCTTGGCGATCGCGTCCAGCAGGAACTGGCTGCGCAGCGACACCTCCGCGCGCTGGTGCAGCTCGGTGTCGAACTGCTCCTCGGTCTGGCCCTGGCGGGACAGGTACTGGGACAGGCTGAGCTGGGCGCGCTGCAGCTGCTCCTCGATGCCGTGCCGGCGGGCGTGCGCCTCGTCGTGCATCACCGCGTCCGGCACCGGGACCTCGACCCGCTCCAGCAGCGCCTCGACGACCCTGTCGCGGGCCTGGACCTGCTGCTGGTACTGCTTGCGGCCGCCCATCTGCGTGCGGATGTTCGCCCTGAGCTCGTCGAGGGTGTCGAACTCGCTCGCCAGACCCGCGAACTCGTCGTCGAGCGCGGGCAGCACCTGCTCCTTGACCGACTCGACCGTGACGGTGACATCGGCCGACTGGCCCTCGTACTCGCCCAGCAGCTGCGTCGCGAAGGTGACGGTCGCGCCGGCCTCCTGCCCGCGGACGGCGTCGTCCAGCCCGTCGAGCATCGTCCCGGAGCCGACCTGGTAGCTCAGCCCGGTCGCCTCGACGCCCTCGAGCTTCTCCCCGTCGCGGGTGGCGGTCAGGTCCAGGGACACGAAGTCGTCGTCGCCGGCCGGCCGGTCGACGCCGGTCAGGCTGGCGAACCGCTCGCGCAGCCGGTCGACCTCGGTGTCGACCTCGGCGTCGGTGACCTCCGCGTCGTCCACGGTGACAGCCACGCCGTCGTAGTCGGGGACGGTGATCTCGGGCCGGACGTCGACCTCGGCGCTGAACGCCAGCTTCTCGTTGTCTGCCAGCTCGGTGACCTCGACCTCGGGCCGGCCCAGGGGCAGCAGCTCGTGCTCGCGGACGGCCTGGGCGTAGAGGGACGGCAGTGCCTCGTTGACGGCGTCCTCGAGCACCGCGGCGCGGCCGACGCGCTGGTCCAGGATCCGGGCGGGCACCTTGCCGCGACGGAAGCCCGGGATCTGCACCCGCTGGCCGATGCGGCGGTAGGCCCCGTCGAGGCTCGACTTGAGCTCGTCGAACCCGACCTCCACCGTCAGCTTCACGCGGGTGGGGTTCAGCGTCTCGACATCGCTCTTCACGCGGGCGGTCCTTCCGGGGTCCTGACGGGTGGTCGTACGGGTTCGGCGCCCGGGGTGCCAGGCAGCGCATGACGACCACCCGGGAGGACCCCGGGTGTGCGCCACGCTGGCGCTGGCGCACCGGTCGGGACGGGGAGACTCGAACTCCCGATCTCCTGCACCCAAAGCAGGCGCCCTAGCCACTAGGCTACGTCCCGGTCAGGGGTGACCATACCCCGACTCCCGCTGCGACCGACCTGCGCGTTCTCCATCGGCGCTGGTCAGCGGCATGCGCGGGTGTAGCTCAATGGTAGAGCCCCAGCCTTCCAAGCTGGCCACGCGGGTTCGATTCCCGTCACCCGCTCCGCACCGGCGACCCGGGCTCCCAGCGGCTCAACGGGGCTGGCAGAACGGGCACCAGAACAGGTTCCGGCCGACCATCACCTGGGTCAGGACGTCGGTCCCGCAGACCCGGCACGGCAGCCCGTCGCGCTTGTAGACGTAGTGCGCGTCGGCCCGCGGCACCGGGCGGCGGCGCGGGCGGTCCCGATCGGTGGGGCGGGTGGTGACGATCTGTCCGGTCTTCACCCCGGCCCGCATGAGCACCTTCAGGTCGTCCCACATCGCCGCCAGGGTCGGCTCGTCCATGTCCCGGCCGGGCCGGAACGGTGAGACGCCGTGCCGGTACAGCAGCTCGGCCCGGTAGACGTTGCCGATGCCGGCGACGACCTTCTGGTCCATCAGCAGTGCCCCGACGTCGGTGCGGCTCTTGCTGACCCGGCGGACGAACTCGGCGACCCGGCCGTCGCGGCGCAGCGGGTCCGGTCCCAGCCGGGCGGTGAGCACCTTCAGGTCGGCATCGGACAGCAGTTCGCACGCGGTCGGGCCCCGCAGGTCCAGGTAGTCGCCGTCGCCGATCAGCCGCAGCCGGACGGCGCCGCGCGGTGGTGGCGGGCCGTCGGACCCGGTCTCCGCCGCGTCGGCGACGTCCTCGTCCTCGTCGTCGTCCGGATCGACGCCCGGGGCGGTGGCGGCTCCGTTCCCGTCGGCGACCGGGGGCACGGCCGTGTCCCGGGCGGCGGCCG
>CAXTBU010000113.1:0-5411 GCA_964242885.1 uncultured Actinomycetales bacterium | reverse complement strand
AACGGAGCTCTAGGACAGGGTCGGAACGGAGCTCTAGGACAGGGTCGGAACGGAGTCGTAACGCCTCACCACACCCAGCGGGTGGCGGCGGCGACCTCGACGGGGTCGAGACCGGCGAAGCGCTGGACCTCCGCGCGGCGGTGGGCCACCACCGTCGCGGTCAGCGCAGCCCCCAGTGCCAAGCCCAGCACCTCGTCGGCGGCGAGTGCGTCGGCCGCCGCGGCCAGGCCCGCGGGCAGCGCGTCGATGCCGGCGGCGGCCCGGGCGGCGTCGTCCAGCGTCGCCGGGTCGACCTGCACCGGTCCGGGCAGCGAGAGCCCCGCGCGGACGCCGGCGGCGCCGGCCGCGAGCAGCCCGGCCATCAGCAGGTAGGGGTTCGCGGCAAGGTCGAAGGCCTTGACCTCGAGGTTGGCGGCGCGGCCGTGCTCCCCCGCGGCGCCGGCGACGAACCGCAGCGCCGTCTCCCGGTTCTCCACACCCCAGGCCGCCCACGCGCCGGCCCACTGGGCCGGCTGCAGCCGCAGCCAGCTCGCGGCACTCGGCGCACCGAGCGCCAGCAGCGCCGGCAGGTGCGCGAGCACCCCGCCGGCGAACCCCTCACCGGTCCGGGTCATCCCCGCGGCGCCGTCCCCGCCGGTCATCAGGTTGACCCCGGCTGCCTGCAGGCTGACGTGCACGTGGCCGCCGTTGCCGACGTCGCCCAGGCCGACCTTCGGCGCGAAGGACGTCCGCAGACCGTGCCGGCGACCGACTGCGCGGACCGTCTGGCGGACCAGGACCGAGGTGTCCGCGGCCCCGAGCGGGTCCTCCGCGGCGACGGACACCTCGAACTGCCCGGTGCCGTACTCCGGGTGGATCTGACCGACCTCGACGCCGGCGCCGTCCAGCGCGGTGAGCAGGTCGCGCAGCACCTCGGCGGTCTCCACCAGGCGGGTCATGCCGTAGGCGCTGGCGGTGGTCGGCGGCGTGATCGGCCCGTCGGGGTCACCGCTGCTGAAGACCCACTCGATCTCCAGGGCGGCGCGGGCGGTGAACCCGTCGGCGGCCAGCGCGGCGAGGACCCGGGCGAGCACCAGCCGGGTGTCCAGCGGGTGCTCGCTGCCGTCCTGGACGTACCGGTCGGCCGGCGCCCAGGCCCAGCCCGGGGTCGCGGGCAGCCGCACGAGCCGCGCGAGGTCCGGGTGCAGGCGCAGGTCGCCGACCGGGCCGCCGACGCCGGGAGGTGCCTCGATGGCGAGGTCGTCGGTGCCGTAGGTGTCGAACACGACCGAGCTGCCGACCCCCCAGGCGGCCACGTCGGGCAGCCGGCGCAGCGGGAAGCCCTTCGTCCGGGTGATCCCGGACAGGTCCACCGACGTCACGGCGACCCCGACGACGCCCTCGGCGGCGAGACCGGGCAGCAGCCCGCGCGCCCGGGTCGCCCGGCGTTCGCGTTCCTGGTCGTCCACGTCGTCCTCTCCGCCGGCCGCGAGCCGATCGACTCGCGGGCCGATCCTGCCGTGCCGGTCGGTCCCCGTGCGCGGCGCGGGCCGGTTCCGCCCGGTGCCCGGCCGGTCGGTCGGTCGGGCGCGCGGACCTGTCACGATCGGTCGGTGTCCCCCGACCCCGCCGACGGCCCGACCGACCGCCCGAGTCCCGCACCCGCCCGGCGCCGTTCTGCCCGGGGCGCCGACCGGCCGGTCAGCGGCCCGGCGGCGGAGGTGCTGGCGGCCACCCCGCTGACCGACCACCACTGCCACGGCGTGTTCCGGGGGCCGCTGGACGGCGCCTCGATCGCCCTGGCGATGACCGAGGCCGACGAGCTGGACCCGCGGGCCGGCTCGCCGTGGAACTCCCGCATCGGCTTCGCGATCCGCCGCGAGTGCGCGCCGCTGCTCGACCTGGAACCGCACGTCCCGGTGACGCGGTACCTGGCCCGACGCGCCGAGCTCGGCGAGGCCGCGGTGACCGCGCGGATGCTCGGTGCGGCCGGGACCGGCACCTTCCTCATCGACACCGGGGTGCGCGCGCCGCACGGGACGGGCGGGGTCACGACGCCGGCGGAGACCGCCGCTGCCGCCGGCCCCGGCACGGACGGCGGCGCTGCCCGGGCCTTCGAGATCGTCCGCCTGGAGGCGGTCGCCGAGCAGGTGGTGGCCGCCGGCACCTCCGCCAGGTCCTTCGCCGCCGACGTGCGGGCAGCGCTGGACCGCGCGGTCGCGGGGACCCCCGGGGTGCCGGTCGTCGGCGTCAAGTCCATCGCGGCCTACCGGGCCGGCCTGGACCTGGACGGACGCCGCCCACCGGGGATCGAGGTCGCCGCGGCGGCGTCCCGGTGGCTGCGGGCGGTGCACAAGTCGGGCACCGCACCGCGGCTGTCGGACCGCACCCTGCACCGGTTCCTGATCTGGGAGGCGATCGACCGTCGGCTCCCGGTCCAGCTGCACACCGGCATCGGCGACCGCGACGCGCGCCTGCTGGGCGCGGACCCGGCCGCCGCGCAGGACCTGCTGGCGCACACCGCGTCGGCCGGGGTCCCGGTGATGCTGCTGCACACCTACCCCTACCACCGCTCCGCCGGGCACCTGGCGCAGGTGTTCCCGCACGTGTTCACTGACGTCGGGCTGGCCCTGCACGGCGTCGGCAACCGGGCCGGAACGGTGCTCTCCGAGGCTCTCGAGCTCGCGCCGTTCGGGTCGTTCCTGCACAGCTCCGACGCGTTCGGTCTGCCCGAGCTGTACCCGCTCGCGGCGATCCTGTTCCGCCGGTCGTTGGCCGCCGTGCTCGACGAGGGCGTCCGCGCGGGAGACTGGGGTGCCGAGGACGCCGTCGCCACGGCCGTCGCGATCGCCGCGGGCAACGCCGCCCGGGTCTACGACCTGACCCGAGGAGCCGCGTGACCGTTCGTATCGCCGAGTCCGGACTGGCCGAGAGGCTGTACGAGGCCGTGCTCACCGAGGTCCCCGCGGCGGTCGCCCTGCGCCACGCGGTGCACGCCGACCCGCGGCTGTCCGGTGTCGAGGAGGACACCCGCGACCTGCTGCTCGACGCGCTGGGCGCCGGGCCGGGTGAGGCTGTCGCGGACACCGGTGCCCTGGTGCGGATCGGTGCGCGCGGCGGTCCGTGCGTCGCGGTCCGCACCGAGCTGGACGCGCTGCCGCTGGTGGAGGCGACCGGCGTGCCGTGGGCGTCGACCGGCCCGGCGATGCACGCCTGCGGGCACGACGTCCACATGGCCGGGCTCGTCGCGTTCGTCCGGGCCGCGTCCGCCGTCGGCGTCGACCTGCCGGTGCTGGCGGTCCTGCAGCCGCGGGAGGAGGTGGCTCGCTCCGGCGCCATCGACCTGGTCGCGTCCGGCGCACTGCACCGGCACGACGTCCGGGCGGTGATCGGTGCTCACGTGCAGCCGCGGGTGCCGGCCGGCGTCATCGCGGTGACCCCCGGTGCGACGAACGCGGCAGCCGACCAGTTCGAGGTCGTCGTCGCCGGGCGCGGCGGGCACGGTGGCTACCCGCAGACGACCGCCGACCCGGTGCTCGCACTCGCGGCCGTGATCATCGCTCTCCAGCAGATCGTGAGCCGCCGGGTCGACCCGGTGTCCGGGGCGGTGTGCACGATCGGCACCGTCCAGGCGGGGTCCGCGTTCAACGTCATCCCGGACACCGCCCGGGCCGGCGGATCGCTGCGCTGCATGGACGATCACGAGCAGGAGCGACTGCGCGGCGTCGTCCGGTCCATCGCCGAGCACACCGCGGCGGCGCACGGCTGCTCGGCCCGGGTCGACTTCTCCCCGGCCGACCCGGTGCTGCGCAACGACCCCGGACTGGCGACGGCGACGGCGACCCGGCTGCGCTCCCTCGGGATCGCGGTCGACCCGACGTTCCGGTCCTTCGGGGCCGACGACTTCGCCCACTACTGCCCGGTGTTCCCGTCGGTGATGACGTTCGTCGGCACCGGGGCCGGGACGCCGGCCGGGTCGCCGATCGGCAGCGAGCACGTGCCCGGCCTGCACCACCCGCGCTTCGTCCCGCCGGACGACACCGTCGGTGAGGTCGCGATGGCCTTCCTGGCCGGCTACCTCGCCGCCGAGGGCCTGGTCCGCGCCGCCCGCTGAGCGGTGCTCGCGCCGGATCAGTCCAGGCCGGTCACCTGCAGGGTGAGCAGCCCGTGCTCCAGCACGCCCGTCCCACCGATGCCGGTCAGGTCACCGGTACCGGACCCGGGAACGATCTGCGCGCGCTGGACCGGGGTCCCCGGTCAGCGCGTGGCCGGTAGCGGTGCCCTCGAGGGTCCGGCCCGCCTTCCGGCGTCCCGTCGTCGGGGTGGGCGTCCCAGCGGTCGAGGGTGAACGGCGCCGTCAGCTCGGTGGTCACGGACCGAGCCTGTCCGGACCCGGAGCCCGGGGCAAGAGCCGCCGCTGGTCGCCCTCAGCCCGTGCCGGTCGCCGCCAGATCGCGCAGCGTGTCGTGGATGCCGCCGTAGACGACCGCACCCTGCAGCACCGACTTGGGGACCTTCGCGACGACGGTGTAGTTGGTGTCCACGACGTTGGCCACCGGGGTGAGCGCGACCTGGGACACCAGCTGGTAGGCGTCCAGCGTGGACAGGCCGGTCAGCGAGGCGACCCAGCCGACCATCTCGGCGTGGGCGATGCGGAACGCGTCCTCCAGCGGACGGGCGGACCCGGTCGTCATCAGGTGGGTGTCGGACTCCAGCCGCGGCCAGGGCGTGGACACACCGTGGCCGACGGACACGATCAGCGACGTCGTCATCGCGCACTCGACGGCCACCCCGCAGGTCTCGCCCTCGCCCTGGCGGGCATGGCCGTCACCGAGGGAGAGCATCGCTCCGTCGACGTTGACGCCGAAGTAGGCCGTGACCCCTGCTCGCATCTCCGGGGTGTCCAGGTTGCCGCCCCAGTCCCCCGGGGTCAGTGAGCTGCGGACCTCCCCGAGAGCGGGTGCCACGCCGACCGTGCCGTGCATCGGGTCCATCGGCAGGTCGACGGTGTACGGCGAGTCCAGCGCGGCGTACCGGACCAGCCGCTCGACCGGGTCCAGCTCGTAGATCCAGGTCCGCTCGGCCAGCGCCTGCTGCAGTCCCGCGGTCAGGTGCGTGGTGGTCAGCGAGCCGAAGAACGGCACGGTCGAGCTGACGCCCCAGCCGAACGTGGGCTCGATCGACACCAGGTGGACGGCGAGGGTGTCCCCGGGCGCGGCACCGGGCACGTAGAACGGCCCCGTCTGCGGGTTGAGGAACCGCGGGTCGGTGTCGACGCTGGGCCGCCCGTCCACGCTGGTGATCCGGCCGGCGAAGCAGTCCAGCGTCGAGGTGCGCAGCAGCGTCCGCGACGGGAGCTCGGCCACCGGCGCCACCCCGCCGAAGGTGTAGGCCAGCCGGGCCGGGTCGCCCTCGGGGTCGACGTGCCAGCT
>CAXTBU010000112.1:0-5546 GCA_964242885.1 uncultured Actinomycetales bacterium | reverse complement strand
GGGGCGTCGGCCCCCGGCGGCGGCGTCCCGCCTGCCGACGGCTCGCCCAGCACCGCGGCCAGCTCCCCGGGCGTCGACGCAGCGACGCCGGCCACACCGGGCGTCGACGCAGCGACGCCGCCGACCCGAGGGTCGGCGGCGTCGCTGGACTGTTCGGACCTCAACGGTCAGGCCGGACTGGGGGTGGCGCCCCCGGCACCGGACCAGCCGTGCGGCCGGCGCCGCGTCGCGTCGGGCGACTCGTCGACCTCGGGGACGGCGTCGCTGGCGGTGGCGCCTGACTGCTCGCGCAGCAGGATGGCCTCCTCGTTCTTCGTCAGCACCGGCGGGTTGCCCGGGCGGCGGTCCGGCGAGCCGGTCCACGCGGGGCGGTTGGGCCGCTTGCGCAGGTCGGTGAAGATCGCCGCGATCTCCGCCTGGTCCAGCGTCTCCCGCTCGAGCAGCGCCCGGACCAGGTCGTCGAGGATGTGACGGTTGTCCACCAGGATCTCGAAGGCCTCGCTGTGGGCGGTCTCGATGAAGGAGCGGACCTCCTCGTCGACGATCGCCGCGACCTGCTCGGAGTAGTTGCGCTGGTGGCCCATGTCGCGGCCGAGGAAGACCTCGCCGCCCTCCTGGCCGAACTTGATCGAGCCGAGACGCTCGGTCATCCCGTACTGGGTGACCATCGCCCGGGCCAGCGCCGTGGCCTTCTCGATGTCGTTGGCCGCACCGGTGGTCGGGTCGTGGAAGACCAGCTCCTCCGCCGCGCGGCCGCCCATCATGTAGCCCAGCTGGTCGAGCATCTCGTTGCGCGTCTTGGAGTACTTGTCCTCATCCGGCAGCACCATCGTGTAACCGAGGGCGCGGCCACGCGGCAGGATCGTGATCTTGCGGACCGGGTCGGAGTTCGGCAGCGCCGCAGCGACCAACGCGTGGCCGCCCTCGTGGTAGGCGGTGATCTTCCGCTCGTGCTCGCTCATCAGCCGGGTGCGCTTCTGCGGGCCGGCGACCACGCGGTCGATGGCCTCGTCCAGCCCCGGGTTGTCGATGAGCTTCTTGCTGCTGCGCGCGGTGAGCAGCGCGGCCTCGTTGAGCACGTTGGCCAGGTCGGCACCGGTGAAGCCGGGGGTGCGGCGGGCCACCGCGGCGAGGTCGACGTCGCGGGCCAGTGGCTTGCCGCGGGCGTGCACGGCCAGGATCTTCTTGCGGCCCTCGAAGTCCGGCGGGTCCACCGCGATCTGGCGGTCGAACCGGCCCGGGCGCAGCAGCGCCGGGTCGAGGATGTCGGGACGGTTCGTCGCGGCGATGAGGATGACCCCGCCGCGGACGTCGAAGCCGTCCATCTCCACCAGCAGCTGGTTCAGCGTCTGCTCGCGCTCGTCGTGCCCGCCGCCGAGGCCGGCGCCGCGCTGGCGGCCGACCGCGTCGATCTCGTCGACGAACACGATCGCCGGGGCGTTGGCCTTGGCCTGCTCGAACAGGTCGCGGACCCGGCTGGCGCCGACACCGACGAACATCTCGACGAAGTCCGAGCCGGAGATCGAGTAGAAGGGCACGCCCGCCTCGCCCGCGACCGCCCGGGCCAGCAGCGTCTTACCGGTACCGGGCTGGCCGTAGAGCAGCACGCCCTTGGGGATCTTCGCGCCGACCGCCTGGAACTTGGCCGGCTCGGCGAGGAACTCCTTGATCTCCTGCAGCTCCTCGACGGCCTCCTGGGCACCGGCGACGTCGCTGAACGTCGTCTTCGGGGTGTCCTTGGTGATGAGCTTCGCCTTCGACTTGCCGAAGTTCATCACCCGGCCGCCGCCGCCCTGGGCCTGGTTCATCAGGAACAGGAAGACCACGATGATCAGCAGCACCGGCAGGAACGCCGTGAGCAGCTGGCCGATCAGGCTGGGCCGGCTGATGCGGACCGTGTAGTTGTCCGTCAGCTGGCCGGCGGCGTTCTGCGCGTCCAGCTGGGTGACGATCCGGTCGGCCTGGGCCTGGGTCACGTACGGCGCCTGGATCTTGGACCCGTTACCGGTGGCCGGGTCCTTCAGCTGCAGCTGCACGACCTGGTTGGTCCCGCCCACGACGGTCGCCGAGGCGACGTTGCGAGCCTGCACCTGCTTGATGATCTCGCCGGTGTCCTTCGTCTCGTACCCGCTGGTCTTGCTGAAGAGCGAGATGACGACCGCGATGAGCACGACGGCGAGGGCGATCCAGACGAACGGTCCCCGCAGGAGGCGTTTGAAGTCCATGGTGCTGGGGCCCGAGGCCCCGTCCCTTCTCCCTGGAACAACCGGGGAGCGCCCGTGCCCGCCCCGCCCGTTCTGACTGCTGCTCGATCCCCGCCGGCCACGTGGCCGAGCGGGGAGTTGACGTACGGGTGGAAACGTGTCAGATGCGCGCCTCGACGGTACACGGGGCCCTCCTGGCCTGCAGGTGCCCGCCGCCCGACGTGGGCCAACGCACACCACCCGTGCCGATGACGCGCGACAGGTCCGACACGCCCGTCCTGTACGCCAGCGTCTGGTCAACGCCCGGCCGGTCCGCCACGTTCCCTGCGGCTCGTCACGGACCGGTCACGCTCCGGCATGATCCGGCCACGCTCCAGCCACGCTTCGGCCTCGCTCAGCCGGTGACCGCCGCCGGGTCGAGGGTCCCGATGCAGCGCAGGTTGCGGTACTCCTGCGCGAAGTCCAGGCCGTAGCCGACGACGAAGGCGTCGGGGATGTCGAACCCGACGTAGCGCACGTCGACGTCGAGGGTCGCCGCCTCGGGCTTGCGCAGCAGCGTCAGCACCCGGACCGAGGCCGGACCCCGCGACTCCAGGTTGCTGACCAGCCAGGACAGGGTCAGCCCGGTGTCGACGATGTCCTCGACGATGAGCACGTGCCGGCCGGACAGGTCGACCTCGAGGTCCTTGAGGATCCGGACGACCCCGGAGCTGCGGGTCCCCGAGCCGTAGGAGGAGATCGCCATCCAGTCCATCTGGACGCTGAACGGCAGCGCCCGCGACAGGTCGGCCATCACCATGACCGCACCCTTGAGGACGCCGACGAGCAGCAGCTCCCCGGGCCCGGCGTCGGCGTAGTCGGCGGTGATCTGCGCGGCCATCTCGGCCAGGCGCGCCTGGATCTGGTCCTCGGTGACGAGCACGTCGGTGAGCAGGCCGGCGGCATCCGTCGCGTCCACGGGCGCAGGCTGTCACACCTGGCCAGGCCCGCCGGCCGGCCCGGCAGCGGGCCGGGCGATCCGCAGCCGGCCGGCCGAGCGGGTGGCCCGCAGCCCACCGGGCAGGTCGACGCCGGCCTGCCCGTGCCAGTCCAGGAGCAGTCGCTCCACCGCGTCGACGTGTCCGGCACCGGTGTCCGCGGCCGGGCTGCCCGCCCGGAGAACCGCCGCCCGCAGCACGCGGCGGCGCAGCGCGGCCGGTGCCGCCGCCAGGTCCGCGCAGGCGAGTGAGCCGTCGGCGGCGGTCACCGCCACGGCCAGGTCGGCGGCGAGCGCGTCGAGGGCGTCCGCGTCGTCGCGGGCGGCGCGGGCGGTCCGGGCCAGCGCGGCACCGACCCCCGGGCCGAGCTCGGCCTCGAGGACCGGCAGCACCCGGTGCCGGACGCGCGCCCGGGTGAACCGCGGGTCGGCGTTGGCCGGGTCGTCGACCGGCGTCAGGCCCAGCGCCCGGCAGCAGGCGTGGGTCTGCTCCCGGCGCAGCCCGAGCAGCGGCCGCCGGAGCAGACCGCGGACCGGGGCCATCCCCGCCAGCGACCGGGTGCCGGACCCGCGGGCCAGCCCCAGCAGGACGGTCTCCGCCTGGTCGTCGGCGGTGTGGCCGAGCAGCACCGCGACCGCGCCGGTGGCCGACGCGGCCCCGGCCAGGGCGGCGTACCGGGCATCGCGGGCGGCCGCCTCCGGCCCGCCGCTCCGGCCCGGGGTGACCCGGGCCACCCGGACCGGCGCCAGGCCGAGGCCCCGGCAGGTTGCGGCGGCCGCCGCGGCGACCTGTGCCGAGCCCGGGTCCCAGCCGTGGTCGACGACGACGGCACCGGCGGTGGCGCCGAGCCGGGGCGCCACCCAGGCCGTCGCTGCCGCCAGCGCGAGGGAGTCCGCGCCGCCGCTGCAGGCCACCAGGACCAGCGGGCGCGGGTCGGGACCGGCATCGCCGGCGCTCCGCTCGAACCCGGCCGGCAGGTCCCCGAGCAGTCCGGACAGATCGGCGCGGACTGCGGCGCGGACGGCCGCGACCGCCGGGTCCGGTCCGCTCACGCCCGGTCCACCGGCGGGCTCACCCCGCCGGGACGGTGCCCGGGAGGTGGCAGCCGCACTGGGCCAGCCGGGCGGCGGCCAGCTCCAGCGCCGACCGCGGGCCGTTGGGGTAGGTGGTCGGCAGGGTGTCGGTGAGGAAGACGAAGACGAGCTCACCGGCACCGGGCGTGCTGATGGTGCCGGCCAGGGCACTGACCGCGGCGAGCGTGCCGGTCTTCGCCCGCACCCGCAGCCGGCCGGGCGCCGCGGACCCGGTGAACCCGTTGCGAACGGTCCCGGACACCCCCGCCACCGGGAGGCCGTCCGCGACCGGCCGCAGGGCGGGTTCCCGCAGCGCGGCGACCAGCACGGCGGCCAGCGCCGCCGGGGTGGACCGGTCCTGCCGGGACAGCCCGCTGCCGTCGACGACCCGCATCGTGCGCGGGTCGATGCCGCGCCGGCTCAGGTCGGCGACGACCGCGCGGATGCCCCCGGCGAAGGAGCCCGGTTCCCCCGCGGCCAGGGCGACGTGCCGGAACAGCGACTCGGCGTAGTCGTTGTCGCTCGTGCTGAGCATGTGCCCGACCAGGGCCGCGATCGGCGGGGACTGGACGGCCGCGACCGTCGGCGCCCCGGCCGGGGCCCGCACCGGCGCCGGCGTCAGGGTCACTGCGACGCCGCGGGCGTCCAGGGCCTCGGCGAACGCGCGCATCGCCGCCCGGGCCGGGTCCGGACTGCGCTGGCGCCGTCCCGGTCCGACCCGGCCGGCGTCGACGGTGAGCGCGGACACCGGTGACACCTGCCCGCCGACCAGGTAGGAGGGGATCCACTGCGGGCTGGTCGGCACCCCGGTGAACAGGACCGCGTCGGCGGCGAGCCGGACCTGGCGCACCGGGCCGAGCGCGGCGACGGTCCGGGCGGCGAGCGTCGTGACGTCGGCCGCCCCCGGGGTCGCGCCGGACGCCGGGGGCCGGCCCGGCGCGACCGGCGTCCGGGCCAGCGAGACGTCACCGCCGCCGACCAGCACCAGCGACACCGGCGCACCGGGGGCCGAGGTCCGGACGACCCGCGTGGTGAACCGGGCGTCGGACCCGAGTGCGTCGACGGCCGCCACCGCCGTGAACAGCTTCATCGTCGAGGCCGGGACGAAGGACGACGCCTGGCCCGCGCCGTAGACCAGTCGCCCGCTGCGCGGGTCGACGACAGCGATCCCGACCCGGCCGCGCAGGTCCGGGTCGCGCAGAGCCGGCGCGATCGCCTCGCGCACCCCGGCAGCGGTCGGCGCGGGACCGGCCGGGCGGCCGGCCAGTGCGGCACCCGGCGCGACCGCGGCC
>CAXTBU010000111.1:0-6087 GCA_964242885.1 uncultured Actinomycetales bacterium | reverse complement strand
CCCTCGGCGTCGTCGGTGACCGTCGCCTGCCCGAGCCGGATGGTCGCGTCGTAGCCCTTGTCGACGCCGACGACGTGGGTGAGCAGCCTGGTCGACCACCCGATGCCGAGCACGAGCACCCCGGTGGCCATCGGGTCCAGCGTCCCGGCGTGGCCGACCCGGCGGGTGCCGGCCGCGCGGCGCAGGCGCGCGACGACGTCGTGGCTGGTCCAGCCGGCCGGCTTGTCGACGACCACGAACCCGCCGGCCGCCGGCAGGGCGGGGCGCTGCGCGGCCGGTCGGTCGGCAGCGGGAGCGGCCGTCACGGGTTCCGGACGCCCGCGCGGTCCAGGTCGTCGGTGCTGGCATCCGCCGGCTCGGCGGCGCGGGCGGCGTCGGCCGTCGCGGGGCCGTCCGCGTCCGCGTCCGAGTCGTCCGGGTCGTCCGGGTCGTCCCCGGCCAGGTCCCCGTCCAGGTCGTCCGTGGAGTCGTCGAGGTCCGCGTCCAGCTCGTCCTCGTCGACGGGGCGGCGGTACGGGTCGGGGTCGCCGGCGTAGCTGGCCGCGGCGGCGGCCCGCTCGACGGCCGCGTCGGCCTCCCGGGCCGCGGCCAGCAGCTCGTCGATGTGCGAGGCGTTCTCCGGCACCGCGTCGAGGACGAAGGACAGCGTCGGGGTGAACTTGATCCCGGTCTGCCGGCCGACCTCGGTGCGCAGCATCCCGGTCAGGCTGGCCAGCGCCTCCGCGGTGTCCGCCCGCTCCTGCTCGGTGCCGAAGGCGGTGTAGAAGGCCGTTGCCTCGCGCAGGTCGTTGGTCACCCGGACGTCGGTGATCGTGACGAACCCCAGCCGCGGGTCCTTGACACCGCGCTGCAGGCGGGCCGCGACGATCTCCTGGATGCGGTCGGCGAGCCGGCGCGCCCGTGCGGCACTCATCGTGTCCCTCTCCCCTGCTCCGGCCTCGTGCCCGGATCGCTGTGGTGCCCCGGATCGTGCCGCGGTGCCCCCAGTCTCCCGCCTCACCGAACGGTCCCCTGCCCCCGGCCGTGGCGGTCCTGCGCGACGGGGCGCAGGGTGGGGCGCATGACGACACCGCTGACCGCGACCGTCCCGCCCCTGCCCGCACCGGGTCCGGGACCGATCCCGACGCCCGGCGAGCCCGCGCCCGGGCCGCCGGTGCCGGGACCGGCCCCGACACCGCCCAGTCCCACCCCGCCGGCACCGCCGACCCCGACCCCGTTCCCGACCGGCCCCGGGCCGCTCCCGGCCTGACCAGGCGCGCGGGCGCGGCCGACGGGGACGCTCGCGCTCAGTCGCCGCCGGCCTCGGCGGCGTCGGTCACGGCGACCTGCACCGGGCGCGGCCGCTGTCCGCGGCGGACGAACGTCCCGCGGCCGGGTGGCTGCCGCGACGGGGTGGCTCCCGGCCACAGCTGGCCCTCCGTGCGGTCCCCGGACAGCACCAGGCCGGTCGCGCCGAGCTCCCGCAGCCGCTGCAGGAACGGTTCGAACACCGCCCGGCTGGCCCCACCGCTGTGCCGGGTGACCAGCAGGTGCAGCCCGAGGTCGCGGGCCTGCGGCAGGTAGGGCAGCAGCGGGGTCAGCGGGTTGCCCTCGCTGGTGACGACCAGGTCCAGGTCGTCGACCACCACGACGATCTCCGGGCCGGACCACCACGACCGCTCCTGCAGCTGCTGGATCGTGACGTCGTTCCCGGGCAGCCGGCCCTTCAGCTCCGCCGCCAGCGACTGCGCGAGCCCGCCGGCTGCCGCCGCCGTCGGGGCGTAGGCGCCCAGCTGCGCCTCGGGGACGAAGCCCAGCAGGCTGCGGCGCGGGTCGACGACGGCGAAGACCGCGTCGTCCTCGCCGGTGTCCCGGACGATCGCGTCGACGACGGTCCGCAGCACCGTCGACTTGCCGGACCCCTGGTCGCCGAACACCAGCAGGTGCGGGTCGCCGCCGAGCAGGTCAAGCCGGACCGGGCGCAGGTCCTCCCCGAGCGCGAACGGCAGGTGCAGCCGACCGGACCAGCCGCCGGCGATCCCGCCCGGCGCGCCGGGCTCGTCGGCGTCGGCCTCGGCCAGGTCCTTGGCCGCCACCCGCTCGGGCAGCAGGCGCACCTGCTCCACCGCCGGCCAGCCCCGCCAGCGGTCGCGCAGCTGGCCCGCCGCGTCGGCGAGGGCCTCGGCGAGGTCGTCGGTCCCGGTCCGGCCGTCCAGGCGCGGCAGGCAGATCTGGCCGAGCCCGCCCTCGACCAGGGCCTGCCCGGGACGGTCGGTCCGGATGTTGGCCGCGAGCTTGCGGTCGATGGCGGAGTCGAGCGGGTCGTTGAGGCGCAACTCGACGCGGCCGCCGACAGCGGTCTGCAGGGCCGGCCGCAGGTCGTACCAGCGGGCGGCGGTCAGCACCACGTGCACCCCGTAGGCCAGCCCGCGGGTGGCGATCTGCACCAGCTGGTCGTGCAGGTCGTCGTGGTCGTTCTTCACGGTGCCGTACCCGTCCAGGACCAGCACCAGGTCGGCGGCGGCCAGCGCGGGCAGCCCGCCGGCTCGCCAGCGGCGGCGCATCGCCTCCGCCGAGTCCAGGCGCTCGGCGGCGAACAGCTGCTCGCGCGTCTCCAGCTCGGCCTCCACGTGGGCGAACACCCGGCGGACCCGGTCCATGTCGAGGCGCCCGGCGACGGTCCCGACGTGCGGCAGGTCCGCGATCGACGCCAGCGACCCGCCGCCGAGGTCCACGCAGTGGAAGGCGACGGCGCCGGGTGGCTGACGTGCCGCCGCCGACAGGACCAGCGTCCGCAGAGCGGTGCTCTTGCCTGAGCGCGGTGCTCCGACCAGCGCCAGGTGCCCGGCCCAGCCCGCGAGGTCCACCAGCAGCGGCTCGGTGCGCTGCTCGGTCGGCCGGTCGACGACGCCGACGGCGAACGCCAGGTCGGCCGGCGGCGCGGCGCTGCCGTCCCCCGGCGGGACGACGTCGGACAGCGGGATCTGCGGCGCGAGCGGCGGCAGCCACACCTGGTGGGTCCGCGGCGCCGCGCCGGCGAGCACCCCGACCGCGACGTCCAGGACGGTCGGGGCGCCGGCGCCGGCCTCGGCGGCCGCGTCGACGGCGGCCGCGGCCGCCCGGTCGTCGGGCTCGCCGTCGGCGGGCGCCGGCACGCCGCCGACGGGGCCGGAGTTCAGCAGGGCGAACGGGTGCAGCACGGGCGGGGCGACGACCGGCGCCGAGGACGGCTCGACGTACGGGCTCGAGACGTAGGCGCCCTTGAACCGGGTGAAGACCGTCGTGTCGACCTTGAGGTAGCCCGACCCGGGGACTGGCGGCAGGGTGAACGCGTCGGGCACGCCGAGGACCGTGCGGGACTCCTCGGCGTTGAACGTGCGCAGCCCGAGGCGGTAGGACAGGAAGCTCTCCAGCCCGCGCAGCCGCCCCTCCTCCAGCCGCTGGCTGGCCAGCAGCTGGTGCACCCCGACCGACCGGCCGATCCGGCCGACCTGGGTGAACAGGTCCAGGAAGTCCGGGCGGGCGGTCAGCAGCTCGGCGAACTCGTCGACGACCACGACGAGGTCAGGCAGCGGCTCGAGGTCGGCGCCCCGGTCCCGGCGCGCGTTGTACTCGGTGATGTTCGGCAGGTTCCCGGCGGCCATCAGCACCGACTGGCGCCGGGTGAGCTCGCCGACGAGCGCGTCGCGGACCCGGTCGACCAGGCCGAGGTCGCCGGACAGGTTCGTGATCGTCCCCGCCACGTGCGGCAGCGGCTCCAGCCCGGCGAACGTCGCGCCGCCCTTGAAGTCGACGAGCACGAACGACAGCCGGTCCGGCGGGTGGGTCGCGGCCAGCGCGAGCACCAGCGTCCGGAGCATCTCGCTCTTGCCGGACCCGGTCGCGCCGACGCACAGCCCGTGCGGCCCCATCCCGCCGTGCGCGGACTCCTTGAGGTCGAGCATCAGCGGCGTGCCGTCGGACCGGACGCCGATCGGGACGCGCAGGAAGTCGCGCATCGCCCGCGGCGCCCACCCGCGGGCGACGTCGAGGGCGGCGATGTCCGGCAGCCCCAGCAGGTCCGCGAGGTCCGCGGTGGAGGTCAGCGGCTCCTCGACGACCTCGTCGGCGACCACGCGCAGCGGCGCCAGCTCGCGGGCCAGCGCCTCGGCGTCGGCAGCGCCGAGCAGGTCCGCGGACCCGCTCACCTGCGGGGCGCCCGGGACCGGGGACCCGATCTGGACCCGGCCGTCGCGGACGACGACGCGGACGTCGACGGCGTCGGGCTCGTCGTCGGGGTCGGCGACCAGCCGGACGACCACGACCCCCAGCTCGGCCAGGCGCACCCCGGACTCGCCGGTGGTCACCGGCCCGGACGGCCCGGTGTCCAGTTCGTCGACGACGACGACCAGCCGTCCGCGGGGCTCGGCCGTGCCACCGAGGCGGCGCGCGTGCAGCGCCTCGTCCAGGCGCGCGGACAGCGTCGCGGACATCTCCGCGGCCAGGCCGGCGCGGTCCCGGGCGGCCCGCCGCCGGGGCAGGACGCCGTCGCGCTCGGCCGGGTCGCCCAGCTGCGGGACCCAGCGCAGCCACTCCCACGGCGCGGGGTCCGGGGCGAGGACCGCCAGCCCGACCTCCTGCGGCGCGTGCTGGGCCAGCACCTGGGCCAGCAGCGCCCGGGCCACCGCCCGGACCTCGTCGGACGCGCCGACCAGGGTGACCGACTCGGTCGTGGCCAGGTCGACGGTCAGCGGCTGGTCGGTCACCGTGCGGGCACCGGCCACGACGGCCAGCGCGGCGTTGCGGCAGACGGCGTCCTGCACGTCCAGCGGCGACCCGGCCGGGGGCAGCACGACCTGCTCGACCAGCGGCACCTGCCCGATGCCGACCCGGGCCTGCAGGAAGTCCGGGTCGCCGGGCCGGCGCTCGAACACCCGGCCGGGGACCCGCACCAGCCCGGTCAGCGTCACGGGGTCCGGGTGCGCGCGGGCGGCGTGCTCGGCCTGGGCCCGGGCGGTGTCCCGCAGCGCGGACCGCTGCTCCTCCAGGTAGGCCAGGTAGCGGTCACGGGTGGTGCGCAGCTGCCGGCGGGCGCCGGTGTTGCGGGTGACGAACAGCGCGCCGCCGCCGCCGAGCGTGGCCACCAGCATCACCACACCGGCGAGCAGGAAGATCGGGTTCCCGTTCGCGACGAGGAACATCACCATCCCGAGGCCGCCGAGCGCGGGCAGCAGCACCTGCATCGCGTTGGCGAACCCGCCCCCGGTGCCGGCGGCGATCGGCACCGGCGCCAGGGACCGGGCCCGGCGCTGCGGAGGCGGCGCGACGTCGCGGGGCGGGCGGCGGACGAGGACGGCGACCACGTGCGCTCCCGTCCTCCTCGCGCGTGCCCGGCCCTCGCTCGTGCCCGCGGCCGGCCAGGTGGGCGAGGATGACCCCGGCAGGGTAGCGGCGGCGCGCCCCCGCACCGGGCTCGGGCCACAGGTGCTCCTGCGGCCGAGCGGCCGGCGGACCAGCGCGAGCGGGATCGGGGGAACGGTGCAGCTCGGCAGCAGCCGGACGTTCAGCCGTGTCCGCGTGCTCACCGCGACCGGGGCGGTGGACCTCGCGGTGCCCGACGACGTGGCCGTCGTCGAGGTCGTCCGCCAGGTCACCGCCCAGGTCGGTGCCGACCCGGCGCTGCGCTGGATGCTGCGCCACCCCGTCAGCGGACCGCTGGACCGGGAGGCGACGCTCGCGTCCGCGGGCGTGCTGGACGGCCAGGCCCTGCTGCTCGTGGAGGACGTGGAGGGCCGCTCCCCCGCCTTCGTCGACGACGTCGCGGAGCTGGTGGCCGACGACGGGGCGCGGCGGTCCCGGTGGAACCCGGACGCGACCCGGCTGGTGACGGTGGCGACCGCGGCCGCCGGCGCCGCGGTCGCGGCCGCACTCGGGCTGGCCCTGCTGCCCGCCGGCCGGTCCGCGGCGGTGTCCGCGGTCCTCTCCGTGGTGTGCCTGGTCGCCGCGGCCGGCCTGCGCGCGGCGCGGCCGGCCCCGCTGCGTGCGGTCGCCGCCGGCCCGGTGTGCCTGGCGGTGGTCGGTGCGGCACTGGCGGTCGCCGCCGCCTGGTCGGCCACCACGGTCGCGCTG
>CAXTBU010000110.1:0-6910 GCA_964242885.1 uncultured Actinomycetales bacterium | reverse complement strand
CACCGACCGACCGCCCGCCACCGACCGACCGCCCGCCATCGACCGACCGCCCGTCACCGTCGTCGTGGTCACCCGGAACCGCCGGGCATCCCTGGACCGGACACTGGGGCACCTGACCGGTCCGCAGGCGGCTCCGGTGGTGGTCGTCGACAACGGGTCGTCGGACGGATCGCCGCAGATGGTGGCCGAGCGGTACCCCGGGGTCCGGCTCGTCCGGCTGGCGGGCAACGCCGGCGCGGTCGCCCGGACCGCCGGCGTCCGGCTGGCTCCCGGACCCTACGTCGCGTTCGCCGACGACGACTCGTGGTGGGAGCAGTGCTCCCTGGACCGGGCAGCCGACGCCCTGGACGCCGCGCCGCGCCTGGGCCTCGTCGTGGGCAGAGCAGTGCTCTGGCCGGCCGGGGGGACCGACGCCGTCTCGGTCAAGATGGCCCGCGCGCCGATCGGACGCGAACCGGACCTGCCCGGCCCGTCGGTCGCCGGGTTCCCCGCCTGCGCGGCGGTGGTGCGGCGTTCGGCCTACCTCGGCGTGGGCGGCTTCTCGACGCTGCTGCAGTTCGGCGGCGAGGAAGAACTGCTCTCCCTCGACCTGGCCGCCGCCGGCTGGGGCCAGGCGTACCTGGACGACGTCGTCGCGCTGCACGCGCCCGACCCGGACCGCTGTGACGGCGGCGCACGGTGGGCACGCCAGCAGCGCAACGGGGCGTTGACCGCCTGGCTGCGGCTGCCGCCGGCGGTCGCCGCCGCCCGGACAGCCGAGCTGGTCCGGGCCGCCGCGGGCGACCCGGTGGCCCGGCGCGCGGTCCGGGAGCTCGCCCGGCGGCTGCCCGCCGCACTGGCGGGCCGTCGCCCAGTCCCGCGTGCGGTCGCCGACGCCCACGCCCGCGCCGGCCGGCCGCTTCCCTGACCCACCTGCCTGACCCGGCGAGGGCTCCGGCCGCGACCCGCAAGGCCACCGACAGCCGGGAACGCGGGAACGGCGCCGCGCCCGGTCCGGAGACCTGGGGCGGCGCCGTTCAGGGGGCGCACCCGCGACGTGTCGCGGTGTCGAGCTGGGTCAGGCGACCCGGCCGACGTAGTAGCTGCGGGAGTAGATCTTCTGCAGCGTGATCCGGGTTCCGCTGTGGCGGGCGACCCACACCTTGTTGTTGCCGGCGTAGATGCCCACGTGGTACACCCGGCCACCCTTGTGGTAGAAGATCAGGTCGCCGGGGCGCTTGGCGGCCTTGGACACCTTCTTGCTGGCGCGGTACTGGGCCTTGGTCGTGCGGGGGATCTTCTTGCCGGCCTTGGCGTAGCTCCACTTGACCAGCCCCGAGCAGTCGAACGCGCGCGGTCCGGCGGCACCGAAGCGGTACGGGGTGCCCTTGCGGCTTGCGGCGAACCGGACGGCCTTGGCGGCCACAGCCGAGGTGCGCACGCGGGCGGCGGACGGCCTGACGGCCGTGGTCACCGCGGTGGCGGGAACGACGGTCGCGGGTGCGGCGGTCGGGATCGCCAGCGTGACCGGCGCGACGGCGGCGACCGGCGCGGCCTGGGCCGGTGCGCCGCCCAGCGTGGTCAGCCCCAGGGCAACGGCACCGAAGGTGGCCGTGGACAGCGTGGTGACCCGGCGGCGGGCCGCCGGGACATGGGTGGCGCGGTGCTTGGGCACGTACACGGTGGTCTCCTCCGTCACGCCTGCGGAAGGGAACCTGTCGGATTCGGGCGGAAGGACTGCCCGGCCGCTGGATGCGGCTTCACCCCGAGGGCCGCTGGACGCGACCCGACCTGCTGGTTCTCCCGTGCCTGCCAGTGATTCGGTCGACCGGACGCTGGCTGGCCTCGGCGCCGCCCGGTCGGCCTCGCCGATGCGGCGAGGTCTCGGTTCGAGAGTGTGAGTCAGATCTCGATCAGGTACGCAATCTCCCCGTTACCTGTTCGGTCCGTCGATCACCGCCCGGCAGCGGGCTCAGCGAGCGGCTGGAACGGCCCGCGCGCCCAGCGCGGTGACGCATCGCGCGGGCGCGGACACCGGGCCGCAGCGCACCAGACCGGTCCCCGGGGCCTCGGCGCGCGAGTCGTCGCCGGCGTCCGCCGTCCCCAGCGTGTCCGGGTGGTCGGTGCTCACCAGCTGGGCACCGCTGGCCCGCGCCGCCGCCAGCCTGGCCGGGTCGGCCGGGCCGTCGTCGGCCCGCGTCCGCACGAGGTAGCCGCGCCGCACCAGGTCGGCGATCTCGTCGGCGTCCGCGCCGGGGTCGTCCCGCCGGAGCACCGCCGCGTCCGGCTGACCCGGCTCGGTGTTGGGGAACACCTGCCGGCCGGTCAGGTCCGGATCGGCGCCCAGGTAGGCGTCCCGGATCGGGCCCGGCGCGTTGACCATCGCGAACAGCGTCCGGCCCCGCGACCGGTCCAGGGTCGGCCAGCCCCCGTCGAGCACGGACTGCTCCAGCGTCGAGCCCGGTCGGCGCACGTCGTCCGGGGTGATCACCGAGTCGCCGAGCACGCCGGCGATCTCCGCGTCCACGGTGGCCAGGGCCGCCGCGTCCCACGGGGCGGACCGGACGCCGCCGACCCGCACCAGCTGGGGGTCGCTGCTCTTGAACTCGAGCAGGACGAAGACCGGGGTGTGCTCGGGTTCGGCCCGGTCGAACGCCTGGACCTGCCCCAGGCAGTCCACGAGCGTCGCGCAGCTGCTCCGGTAGTCGGCATCGGCGATGTGCAGCACCTTCGTGCCGGGTGCGTCCAGCCCGGGCAACCGGCCCAGACCGGCGAGCCGCCGGATCAACGGGTCCGCGTACCGGCCGCCGTCCGGGTCCGCGTACAGGTCCAGCTCGAGCACCCGGACGCCGGAACGCAGCTGGTCGCCGATCGGCGGGAAGCCGTAGGCCAGCTGGCCGGCGTCGGCACTGGCCAGCCGAGCGATCGACTCCTCACGGCTGGACAGCTGCTGGTGGTAGCTGTTGTGCGTCCCGTCGTACTGGAGCTGGTCGATGCGCAGCTGCGCGACCGGGCCCGGCCCCGGGCCGAGGACCCGCCACGTGACAGCGGCCCCGGCGCCGACCGCCAGGGCCACGACGCCGGCGACGACAGCGCGCCGCCGGCGGACGCCGCGACGCGGGGACCGCCGAGCCGTCGAACCGACGGTCGGGCCCTGGGTCACCCGTCCACTCTCCCCGGCGGGAGCCGTCACCGGGCTCCCGGGACCAGCGGCCGGCGGGCGGCGAACTCCCGGGCGAGCAGCTGGACGGCGGCGAAGGTGTCGCCCGCCGGCCCGGCGGCCGCACGCTGCCGGCCCGCGCCGCCGCCGGTGGCGACCAGTTCCGGGATCTGCGCCAGCTGCTCGGCGCAGCCGATCCGCGCGGCAACCGGGGACAGCGCGTCCACCAGCTCCAGCAGGGCGGTCCGCAACGGCACCGTCTGCCGTCCGTTCTCCACGACCAGCTGCGCCTCGAGGCCGTACCGGGCGGCGCGCCACTTGTTCTCGCGGACCACCCACGGCACGTCCTCGCGCAGCGGGCGCCCGGCGTCGATCGCCTCGTCCAGGCTCACCACCAGGCACTGGTAGAGCGCGGCCACCATCCCGACCTCGGCCAGCGTCGCCAGCCCGTCGCAGATCCGCAGCTCCACGGTCCCGTAGTCGGGGTGCGGCCGGACGTCCCACCACACGTCGCGGATCGACTCGACGGCGCCCGCGGCGACCAGGGTGTCCAGGTAGTCCTGGAACGCCGACCAGTCCGGGAACTGGTACGGCAGGCCCGCGGTCGGCAGCTGCTCGAACAGCTTGCTGCGGCTGCTGGCCAGCCCGGTGTCGGTGCCGGCCCAGAACGGGCTGGACGCGGACAGCGCCAGGAACAGCGGCAGCTGGGCCGCGACCGCGTTCAGGATCGGCACCACCTTGTCGGGCGAGCGGACGCCGACGTGCACGTGGACGCCGGTGATCAGCAGCTGCCGGGCCATCAGCTGCTTGGACTCCACCAGGGCGGCGTACCGGGGGTTCGGCGAGATCACCTGGTCCTGCCAGCGCGCCGAGGGGTGGGTGCCGGAGCAGGTGAACACCAGCCCCCGGCGCGCCGCGACCTCCTCCAGCTGCTCGACGGTCCCGGTCAGGTCGGCCAGCGCCTCGGGCACCGTCTCGCAGATCCCGGTCAGGATCTCGACGATGCACTCGAACAGCTCGTGCTTGGCCTTCGGGTGCTCGCCTCCGGGCCCGGCCAGCTCGGCGAGCAGCTCCGAGGCTGCGCCGACCAGGTCGCCGGTGGCCGGGTCGACCACCTGCAGCTCCCACTCGATGCCGACCGTGGCGCGCGCAGAGCTGGTGAACGAGGTCGTCACCCTCTCAGCTTGGTCCACGTCTCCCGCAACCGTCACCACCGGCCCGCCCGTAACCTGCGGCCGTGCCGATCCCCCGCGCCGAGTACCCCCGCCCGTCGTTCACCCGCCCGGACTGGTTGAACCTCAACGGCCCCTGGTCGTTCGAGATCGACCAGGGCGACTCCGGCCTGGAGCGCGGGCTGCTGCACCGCGAGCTGACCGGGACCATCACGGTGCCGTTCGCGCCGGAGTCCGCGCTGTCCGGGGTCGGCGACACCGACTTCCTCGAGGCCGTCTGGTACCGGCGGACGGTGACCGTGCCCGCGGACTGGGCCGGGCGCGACGTGCTGCTGCACTTCGGCGCGGTCGACTCCGACGCCACCGTCTGGGTCGACGGGGTGGAGGTTGCCCGGCACCGCGGCGGCTTCACCCCGTTCACCGCCGACCTCGGCCCGCGGACCGGTGAGCTGACGATCGTCGTCCGGGCCCGCGACACCCACCGGGGCTACCAGGCCCGCGGCAAGCAGTCGACGATCCACGGCAACTACGAGTGCTTCTACCCGCGGACGACCGGGATCTGGCAGACGGTCTGGCTGGAGCCGGTGCCCCGCAGCCGGCTGGCCCGCACCCGGATCACCCCCGACGTCGCCGGCTCGTCGTTCGCCGTCGAGCAGCCGCTGGTCGGCCGCCGCGCCGGGCACACGGTCCGGGTGACGCTGCACGACGAGGACGGCGAGGTGGCGACCGCCGCGGTCGACGCCGGCCTGGACCTGTCGCCGCGACTGACCCTGCCCGTCCCGGCCGGCCGGGTGCGGCTGTGGTCGCCGGCGGACCCGGCGCTGTACGACCTGCGCGTGGAGCTGGTCGACCCGGCCGGCACGGTCGTCGACGCGGCCGAGACCTACGCGGGGCTGCGGTCGGTGTCGATCGACGGCCCCGCGGTCCTGCTCAACGGCCGGCCGGTGTTCCAGCGCCTCGTCCTGGACCAGGGCTTCTACCCCGACGGACTGATGACGGCGCCGAGCGACGACGCCCTCGTCCACGACATCCGGCTGGCCCAGGCGGCCGGCTTCAACGGGGCCCGGCTGCACCAGAAGGTCTTCGAGGAGCGGTTCCTGTTCCACGCCGACCGCCTCGGCTACCTGGTGTGGGGTGAGTTCCCCGACTGGGGGGGTTCGCTGTACGGACACCGGGTCGGTGAGGACTACCAGCACCCGACCGCCGGCTTCGTCACCCAGTGGCTGGAGGCGCTGGAGCGGGACTACTCCCACCCGTCGATCGTCGGCTGGTGCGGGCTGAACGAGACCCACCAGCCGATCACCGACCGGATCACCGACCTGGACGACGTCACCCGGGCGATGTTCCTGGCGGCCAAGGCGATGGACACCTCCCGGCCGGTGCTGGACGCGTCCGGGTACTCCCACCGGGTCGCCGAGTCAGACGTGTGGGACTCCCACAACTACGAGCAGGACCCGGTGGCCTTCGCCGAGCAGATGTCCGGGCTGGCGCAGGGCCTCCCGGACACGAACACCGGGCGCCAGGGGCAGCCCTTCTCGGTCCCGTACTCCGGCCAGCCGTGGTTCTGCAGCGAGTTCGGCGGCATCTGGTGGGCCCCCGGCGCCCCGGACACCCCGGAGTCGTGGGGGTACGGCGAGCGGCCGCGCTCGGTCGAGGAGTACCTGACCCGGTTCGAGGCGCTCACCGGGGTCCTGCTCGACGACCCGCTCATGTTCGGGTACTGCTACACGCAGCTGACCGACGTCTTCCAGGAGCAGAACGGCATCTACGGGTTCGACCGGTCGTCGAAGGTCGACCTGGAGCGCGTCCGTGCGGCCCAGCTCCGGCCGGCGGCCATCGAGACCGGCTGAGCGCTGGTTCCGGGCGGACACGGTGAGCACCGCTCGCCGCCACCCGGTCAGCCGAGGCGCTGGACCATCGTGTTGCTGAACAGGTAGCGGTAGCCGGCGTCCGCGACGGCCGCGTCCGCGACCGGGGCGTAGCCGGTCGGGGTGCCGTGCAGCCACGCGAACGCGGGCGCGGACTGCCCGGTGACCTCGTCCATCCGCCGCTTGGGCCCGGCGACCTCCCGCTCGGCGTCGGCCGCCGACCGGACCGCCAGCGCCGGCGCGTGGCTGGCGGTGTGCGGGGTGACCACGTGCCGCTGGGCGAGAGCGCCGATCTCGTCCCAGGTCAACGCCAGCCGGTCCCGACCGGCGTCGGCCGGCGTCGCGCCGAGGTGGTGGGCGTAGGAGTACGCCTCCTGGTCGGCCGGCGGCGTGTCGACCCAGCCGGTGCAGACGAAGAACCAGCCCGTCAGGCCGACCTCGTCCAGCAGCGGGGCGACCACGTCGAAGCCCTCCCGGTACCCCTCGTAGAACACCGGCAGCAGGCCGGGCCTGCTCGTCGGCCACTGCCCGGTGGCGGCGAAGGCGTCGAGCTCGGCCACCCCCACCGGGTCGTACCGGTCGGCGAGCCCGGCCAGCTCGCGGCGCAGCGCCGGTGCCGACGCCGCCGGGGTGGCGTGGAAGTTCACGACGCGCAGGTGGTTGCCGGCCGCGAACGCCGCTGCGTGGGCGCCGAAGTCGACCGGGGCGGTCACTGCCCCTGCAGCTCGGCG
>CAXTBU010000109.1:5778-7082 GCA_964242885.1 uncultured Actinomycetales bacterium | reverse complement strand
TCCAAGCTCTGAGGCGTGACGTCCCGGCGAACGGCCGTCGAGCGGGTGCACCTCGCCACGATGGCCACGCTGGTCGGCGTCGTCGCGCTGGACCCGCTCGCCGCGATGCGTTCGGCGCCGGACTTCCCGGGGTGGGTGTCCGGACAGCAGCGGCTGGACCGCGTGATGTCCCGGGCGGCGCCGCCACTGTTCCTGTCCACGGGGCTGAGCGCCATCGCAGCGTCGGCCGGGGCGTTGGCGTCCCGCCGGCGAGCCGCGACGGGGTGGCGTCTGCTGGCCGCCGGCGCCGTCGCCGGGGCGATCGCGGTGACGTTGCGGATCAACGAGCCGACCAACCGGCGGTTGCGGTCGTGGAGTCCGTCGGATCCCCCGCCGCCGGACTGGCGCGTGGTCCGGGCGCGGTGGGACCGGGCCCACCGCGCCCGGCGTCTGCTGGTCGGGGCGGCTGGGGTGGCGTCCTGGCGCGGCCGCTAGCGCGTGCCGGCGAGCCGGTCGCGGCGGCTAGCGCTTCCCGGCCAGCCAGTCCCGCCCGACCTCGGCCTCCTTGTCGAGCGCCCCGGTGACGGCGGGGGCCGTGGCGTCCTCGATCTTGCGGCCGAACAGCGGCACCGATGCCTTCACCGTGCCGACCACGGTGTAGGAGGTCCCGGTCGCGGTCGCCGTGAGTGCGGTCGCCGCCTGCAGCTTCACCGGGGCGCCGGAGATCGACACCTCGACGGTCCCGGTCCGGTTGCCGGCCGCGTCGGCCGGTCCCCAGTGCTCGACCTCGTCCAGGTCGATCTGGTCCCCGACGAACTTCCGGACGAAGTCCGGAACCTTCGGCGGGAGCACCCGGTGGGTGGTGATCCGGACGCCGTCGCCGTCGGGGGACAGGTCGACCTTCGACTCCATCGACCCGGTGGCGGTCAGCCGGCGCTCGACGAACGCCGGGTCGGTGAACATCGCGAAGACCTCGGCCGGCGACGCGTCGTAGGTGTACTCCCGGTTCAGGTCCATGCCGTCGAGTATCCCGGACCGCACCGGACCGGCCTGGTGGACCGGTCCGGAGGCACGACCCCGCCCGGCGACGCAGCCGACGCCGGCGCCTCGACCCGCCGGCCTGGGAGTGATGACGACCGTGGATCTCCTCGTCGCCCTCTCTGTCGCCTTCCCCGCCCTGGCCGGCGCCACCGCCTACCGGCTGCTCCGCTTCCGCGAGCTGTGGGCGCGCCGCGACATCGTCGCCTGGGACACCGAGGTCGCCACCCTCCACCACCCGGTGGCCGGGGACCTGCGGCTGCACACGGAGCGCCTGGACCTGCCCG
>CAXTBU010000109.1:0-5678 GCA_964242885.1 uncultured Actinomycetales bacterium | reverse complement strand
TTGCGCACGGCGCTGGTGGCGCGGGACCCGAGCCGGCTGGCCGGGCTCGTCGACGACCTGCGCGCCGGCGGGATCCGGGCCGACGGGGTGAGCGCCGACGCGCGCCGGCCGGCGGAGTTGCGCCGGGCCCTCCGCGAGCTGGCGGACCGCCTCGGCCCGACGAGCGTGCTGTGCTTCAGCCCGCTGCCCGATGTCAGCCTCATCAAGCCGGTGCTGACGACCGAGCCGGCGGATTTCGTGGCCTCGTTCGAGCTCGGCGTGGCGGCCCTGGCGACCACCCTCGCCGAGGTGCTGCCGAACCTGCGACGGGCCGTCCGCGGCACCGTTCTCGTCACCACGGGCAGCGGGGCACTGGTCCCCAGCGCCGACCGCGCGGCCAGCGGTGTGACGACGACCGCCGTCGCCGTGTACGCGCGGATGCTGCACGACGCCCTGGCACCGGACGGCGTCCACGTGGTGCACACGACAGTCGTCGGCCCGATCGGGCCCGGCCAGCGGCACGAACCGACGGCGGTGGCCGAGCACCTGTGGCAGTGCCACGTCACGCGCGACGAGGCGGCCACAGTTCTCCGCTGACACTGCCGACCACGGCCTGTGAGACCGGCATTGACCCGCTGTGTGCGGTGGTTGGCCGGCGTCAACAGCATTGCCGCTTCCGGGTACCGATCAAGGGTGCGTGCGTGTCAGTGTCCGCGCTGACGGGCGCCGCCTTCCCGGCGCGGACCGCCGGAGGGAGGGCCCGCGTGTCGACCGATGTCCTGACGGCCCGTTCCGGTCCGGTCGCGCCCGATGCCGAGGCGCACATCGGGGCCGAGGTCCGGGCGATCATCCGGGACCGCGGGCTGGACCCGACGACGGACCCGGCGGTGTCCCGGTCGGTGATCGACGGGGTCGTCGGGGACTACCAGGCGCGGATGCTGACGGCCCGCCTGCCACCGCTGGGCGACCCGGACCTGGTGGCCCGGCGGCTGTTCGACACCCTCGCCGGGCTCGGCCCGCTGCAGCAGTACCTCGACGACCCGTCGGTGGAGGAGATCTGGGTCAACGAGCCGAGCAAGGTGTTCATCGCCCGGGGCGGACGCAACGAGCTGACGACCACGGTGCTCACCGCGGACCTGGTGCGGGACCTGGTCGAACGGATGCTCAAGCCGACCGGGCGGCGGATCGACCTGTCGCACCCGTTCGTGGACGCGACCCTGCCGGACGGCAGCCGGCTGCACGTCGCGATCCCGGACGCGACCCGGGTGCACTGGGCGCTGAACATCCGCAAGTTCGTGGTCCGGGCCCGCCACGTCGAGGACCTGGTCGAGCTCGGCACGCTCCCCGCCGCGGCCGGCCGGTTCCTGGAGGCCGCGGTCGTCGCCGGACTGAACATCCTGGTCGCCGGCGCCACCCAGGCGGGCAAGACGACGATGCTCAACTGCCTGAGCGCGTCGATCCCCGTGCGTGAGCGGGTGATCACCTGCGAGGAGGTGTTCGAGCTGCAGGTGCCGCTGCCCGACGTGGTCGCGCTGCAGACCCGGCAGCCGAGCCTGGAGGGCACCGGCGAGATCACCCTGCGCGCGCTGGTCCGCGAGTCGCTGCGGATGCGCCCCTCCCGGATCATCGTCGGCGAGGTCCGCCAGCAGGAGTGCCTGGACCTGCTCATCGCCCTGAACTCCGGCCTCCCCGGCATGTGCAGCATCCACGCCAACTCCGCCCGCGAGGCGGTGACCAAGATGTGCACGCTGCCCCTGCTCGCCGGCGAGAACATCGGCTCCCGCTTCGTCGTCCCGACGGTCGCCGGCGCAGTCGACCTGGTCGTCCACCTCGGCATCGACGCCGCCGGCGCCCGGCGGGTCCGGGAGATCGCCGCTGTCCCGGGCCGCGCGGAGAACGGCGTGGTCGAGATCGAGCACCTGTTCGTCACCCGCGACGACCGCCTGGTGCGCGCCGATGGCTACCCGCCGCACCGCGAGCGCTTCGAGCGCGCCGGCATCGACGTCGCCGCCCTGCTCGGCGGGGCCAGGCGCAGCGCGGCGACCGACGCAGCACCGGCGGTGCGGTGATGGGAGCGCTGCTGGGTCTGGCGCTGGCCATCGGTGGCCTGCTCATCGTGACGTCGGTGTCTCCCGGCTGGCGCCTGCAGACCGCCGGGTCGGGCGCGAGGCGCCGGCCCGGGGTGGCCGAGCGCCTGCGCGACCAGCTGGCGGCCGCGGACCTGCACGGCGTCCAGCCGTCCGCCGTGGTCGCGACAGCGGTGGGGACGGGTCTCGTGGTCGGCCTGGTCGTGCTCGCCGTCACGGCGACCTACCCGATCGCCGCGGTGTTCGCCGGGTTCGCGGCGTGGGCACCGTTCGTGCTGGTGCAGCGCCGGGCGGCGGGTCGGCGAGAGGAGCTGCGCGGCCTGTGGCCGGACGCCGTGGACAACCTCGCGTCGAGCATCCGTGCCGGCCTGTCCCTGCCCGAGGCGCTGTCCCAGCTGGGCATCCGCGGGCCGGCCCCGCTGCGACCGGCGTTCCTCGCCTTCGGCGCGGACTACCGGGCCACCGGCCGGTTCACGGACTGCCTCGACGTCCTCAAGGCCCGACTCGCCGACCCCGTCGCGGACCGGATCATCGAGGCGCTGCGCCTGGCGCGGGAGGTCGGTGGCACCGATCTCGGACGGCTGCTCCGCACACTGTCCGCTTTCCTGCGCGAGGACGCCCACACCCGCTCGGAACTGGTCGCCCGCCAGAGCTGGACGGTCAACGCCGCCCGGCTCGCCGTCGCCGCGCCGTGGATCGTGCTGGCGCTGCTGTCCCTGCAGTCCGACGTGACCCGGCAGTACAACTCCCAGGCGGGAGTCGTCGTCCTGGTCATCGGCCTCACGTCCTCGGTGGTGGCGTACCGGTTGATGCTGCGGATCGGCCGGCTGCCCGAAGACGTCCGGGTGCTGCGGTGAGCCCGCCACTCAGCGGAGCGCTGCTCGGGACGGCGTTGGCGACCGGTCTCGGGCTCGTCCTCACCACCCTGTTGCGTGCCCGGCGGCCGAACCTGGTGGGGCGACTGGAGCCCTACCTGCGCGACGTCCTCGTCCCGGACCGGGTGTTCGCGTCGTCGGCGGCCGGAGCGGGCCCGCCGCTGGTGCAGCGGCTGTTCGGTCCTCAGCTGGCGCGTGGCGCCCGGATGCTCGAACGGGTCCTCGGCGGCGACGCCAGCATCCGGCGACGGCTGCTGCGGAGCGGGTCCCGACGGAGCACCGAGCAGTTCCGCACCGAGCAGCTGCTGTGGGGCGCGGTCGGGACCGGGGCCGGTCTGGTGTGCGGTCTGGTAGCGGTCGCCTCCGGTGCGCGGCCGACCCTCGTCGTCGCGCTCGTCGGCGCCGGCGCACTCGCCGGTGTGCTGGCCCGCGACCAGGCGCTCACCAGCGCGGTGTTCCGCAGGGAACGACGACTGCTCGCCGAGTTCCCCGCTGTGGCCGACATGCTCGCGCTGTCGTTGGCCGCCGGCGAGGGGACGGTCTCCGCGCTCGAGCGGATCGTGCGGATCACCCGCGGGGAGCTGTCCGGCGAGCTCGGGACCGCGCTCGCCGACGCGCGGACCGGGGCATCGCTGAGCACTGCTCTCGGGGGGATCGCGGAACGCACCGCGCTGCCGCCGTTGCAACGCTTCGTCGACGGCATCGCCGTGGCCGTGGAGCGCGGGACCCCCCTCGCGGACGTCCTGCGCGCCCAGGCGGCCGACGTCCGCGAGGCCGACCGCCGCCGGCTGATCGAGACCGGCGGCCGCAAGGACATCCTGATGATGGTCCCGGTGGTCTTCCTCGTCCTGCCGGTCACCATCCTGTTCGCCCTGTTCCCGGGCTTCGTCACCCTCCAGACCATCGCCTCATGAGAGCACCGCTCCGCCCAACCCGAGGAGACCCCCATGGCACTGTCCAGGATCGTGACCGCCGCGTACGCCGTGCCCGCCAGGATGAGCGTGGCTGTCTCCGCGCGGTTCCCGCGGGCCGCGGACCGCGAGCGCGGCGACGTCCCCGGGTGGGTCCTCGTCACCCTGATGTCGGCGCTGATCGTCGTCGGGCTGATCGCGACGCTGCAGACCCAGCTGGGCAATGCCTTCACCCGGGCACTGGACTCCGTCAGCACCCCCTGACCCGGCGTCAGCACCCCCTGACCCGGCGGGGGGACCCGCGCAGCCGGCACGCGCCCGGCGTCGAGTCCGGGGCCGCGGTCGTCGACGTGGTCCTGGTGCTGATCCCGCTGACGATGCTCGTGCTGGCGATCCTCGAGGTCGCGATGGTCGTCTTCGTCCGGACGACGGTCGTGGACGCGCTGTCCGAGGGCGCCCGGGTCGGTGCCTCGGCCGACCGCTCGCCGGCCGACGGGGCCGTCTACGCCCGGAACCTGATCGGGCGCTCACTGTCGCCGGCGTACGCCGGCGATGTGTCGGCCGGCGACGCGCCGGGCGGGACGGTCGAGGTCTCCGCCTCCGTGCCGGTGCCCGTCCTCGGCGTGCTGACACTGCACTCGGTGACGATGGAGCTGCACGGCCACGCGCTGCGCGAGGTGCCGTGAGCCCGGAGGTGTCGGAGACCGGCGGCGAACGCGGGTCGGCGCTGGTGGAGTTCATCGGGCTCTCGGTGGTGCTGCTGGTGCCGATCGTGTACGCCCTGGTCGCCGTGCTCGACGTGCAGCGCTCGGCCTACGGGGTCAGCGCCGCGGCGCGCGCGTACGGCCGCGCCTACCAGGTCGCCGACGAGGGTCAGGCCGCGGCCGCGGCGGACATCGCGCTCCGCGACCAGGGACTCGAACTCGCCGACGTCTCCGTGTCGACGGCGTGTGTCGGGGTGGACGGTGCGTGCAGCGGCCCGGGCGGTGCCGTGCGGGTGACGGTCGCCCGCCGGGTCGCGCTGCCGCTGGTGCCCGGCTGGGCCGACGACGACGTGTCGATCGGCGTCAGCGGCGTGCACGTCGCGGCGTACGGCGAGTTCCGGGACGCGCCGTGAGCGGGGCGCCCGGTCGCGACGGGGCGCCCGGTCAGGACGGGCCCGGCCGGGACCGGCAGTCCGACGGGCATCGGGAGTCCGGGCAGGTCACGCTGTTCGTCCTCGGGTTCTGCGTGCTGTTGCTCACCGCGCTGGCCGGGATCTCGGCGGCGTCCTCGGTGTACGTGACGCGGCGGGCGCTCACCTCGGTCGCGGACGGGGCGGCGGTGGCCGCGGCCGACGCGGTTCGGGAGTCCGACGTGCTCGGTGGTGTGGCTACCGGCGACCGGCGGCTGGACGGTCCCGGGGCCGAGGCTGCCGCGGCCCGGGTGATCGAGCAGTCGGCGGCTCCCGGGCAGCTGTCCGGGTTCGCGTGGTCCACCCAGCTGGGCGACACCGACCGGGAAGCGGTGATCACCGCGTCGGCGGTCGCCGACGTGCCCCTGGTCACCTCCCTGTTCGGCCGCGGCGTCCGCGTCACGGTCACCGCCCGGTCCGCCGGCCGGGCCTGACGCGGCCCCGTCAGGGTCCCGGCACGTGACGAACCCCGCCGAGGTCACCCGCCGCGCCGTGCTGCTGGGCGGCATGGGCAGCGCCGTCGCCGCAGCGCTGCCCCGGGGGCGAGGGCCGGCGAGCGCCGACCCGTCCGTGCCGTCCGTCGAGCAGGCCGGCGTCCTGCGGGCGCAGCAGTGGACGACCACCACCGACCTCTCGCAGACGATGAAGCCGT
>CAXTBU010000108.1:5804-7756 GCA_964242885.1 uncultured Actinomycetales bacterium | reverse complement strand
GCGCTCCTCGGCGCGAGCGACCCGGGAGAACCGCTCCGCAAGCTTGCCGGCCAGCCGCACGAGGGTGCCCGCGGCCACGGCGGTGCCCGCTGCCCATGCGAGGTCGACGAGCAGGCCGGTGCCGTCGGTGGTGCCGTCACCCCAGTCGGCGGCCGCGTCGACCACGTCGGCACCCCCCCACAGGGCGAGACCGAGGGCGATCAGCGTCCCCGCCGGGACCTCGCCCAGCCACCCGATCCCCGCGGAGAGGAACCCGGCCACGAAACTGAGCGCCGACAGCACAGCACCCGCCACGACCAGCGCGATCCCGACGACCCGCGCGACAGCCGCGATGCGGCGCAAGACCCCCGCGTGCCGACCCAGCCAGTCGCGCAGCGCCGCGCCGCGGTCGTCGACCCAGTGCCCAGCCTTCTCCCACCGGTCGTGCAACCAGTTCTGGCCGGCCGTCGGGGACCGGCGAGCCGCAGCCCGGACTCGCGCGGCTGCCTGCGCCGCTGACTCGTGGACCTGGGCCCGCAGGGATGAGGCGCGGGTGAGCTCGTCGCGCCACTGCGACTGCAGACCCGTGACCCGCGCGTCAGCGGTTGACCGGGCCGCCTCGTACCGGCCGGCTGCGGACGGGTCGGCCTCCTGTGCGGGACCGTCCGGCGGGGTCAGCCCCTCCCGGGCACTGCTGGCCGACACCAGCCGGGCGTGCACCCCCTCGGCGTCGTCCCGGATACCGGCCATCCGCTGCTGCGCCGCCGCCACCGCGTCCGCGAAGACGCTGAGCGCGGAGGCGACCTCGCCGAACGCACCGTGGGCGACGTCGAGCGGCGGCGGGATCGCCCTGAGCTTCGACCGGTACTCGTCGCCCTCGGACCCGATCCACGACCCGGCGTCCAGGGACCTGACGGCGTCGGCGGCGGAGCCGGTGACCGTCGCGAAGCGCGCGTAGCCCCGCCCCGACTCACGGATGGCCACGGGGTCGCCGGCGACGACGAAGTCCGCCGCGGGGAACTCGAGCACCGCCATGCCGCGCCCCCCATCGCCGATCACCGGGCGATCCGCCGGCCGTGGGCCCACGACAGCAGCGGGTCCGGGGCGGGCGGCCGTTCCACCGGGCCGGTGTGGATGCCGGCCATCCCGGCGGCGTGGCAGCGCGGTGGACGACGGCCCGTCGGGGTCCCGCCGGTGGTAGACGTTCCCGGCCGACCGACCGCCTGCGACGATCACCGGGTGGCTGCGGGCACCGGACCGGTCGGGGCACCGTGCTCCGCGCCGGTCCACCCCCTGGTCGAGCGGCGGCTCCGAGCGCAGCTGCTGACCGGCCCGCCGGCACAGTCGGTCGTCGAGGTCGTGGACCGCCTGCTCGCGGTGCAGGCCCAGGACCCGCGCGGGTTCCGGTTGGCGATCCGGTCCCGGACCGAGGGCCTGACCGCCGCGGACGTCAACCGGGCGCTGACCGTCGACCGCTCCGTGGTGGTCAGCTGGCTGAACCGGGGAACGCTGCACCTGGTCCGGGCCGGAGACTTCGGGTGGATGCACGCGCTGATCACCCCGCAGCTCGCGACGGGCGTCCGCCGGCGGCTGGAGCAGGAGGGGGTTCCGCCGGACGCGGCCGAACGCGGCATCGCCGCCATCGCGGCTGCGATCGAAGCCGACGGGCCGCTGAGTCGGACGGCACTGCGGCCCAGGATCGCGGCCGCCGGAGTCCGGACCGAGGGTCAGGCGCTGGTCCACGTGCTGTACGCGGCGACCGTCCAGGGACTCGTCGTCCGCGGGCCGGTCGTCGGCGGTGAGCACGCGTTCGTGCTCACCCGGGACTGGCTCGGCGCACTCGGCAAGCCGTGGACCGGCGACCGCGACGAGGCACTGACCTGGCTGGCCCGCCGCTACCTCGCCGGCCACGGCCCCGCCGGCGAGCGGGACCTCGCGCGGTGGTCCGGTCTGGGGCTGCGCGACGTCCGACG
>CAXTBU010000108.1:0-5704 GCA_964242885.1 uncultured Actinomycetales bacterium | reverse complement strand
CCGCCTGGTGACCGGTTCGCCGCCTGGTGACCGGTCGTGCTGCCTGGTGACCGGCCGGCCGGTCACCAAGCAGCAGCGGCGGTCACCAAGGCGCCTGCGACCGGGTCGGCGGCCGTCAGCCGGCGGGCGCACCGGCCGCCCGGCGCAGCACGCGCCGCGACGTCGACTGCACGGTCCGGGCCAGTGGGAGCCCGGAGTCCAGCAGCGCCTGCACCTGCGCGGTGTCCGGGCCGACGGCGAGGTCGGCGACGGTGACGCCGTGATCGGGCCGGAGCTCGACGCTCACCTCGTCGCCGGCCCGCAGCGACCCTGGTTCCAGCACGCCGAGCATCGCGCCCACCCGGCCGGTCGCGTTGAACCGGACGTGGAAGCGCTCGATCCCCAGCCGCAGCGAGAGGTTGGCGCACGGCGTGCGCGGCATCCGCACCTCGAACAGCACGGTCCCGACGCGCCACCGCTCGCCGATCTGCGCGGAGCTCACTGCGAGGCCGGACGTCCGCAGGTTCTCCCCGACCAGCCCCACCGGGAGCTCGCGTCCCAGTTCGGCAGCCCACCACTCCGCGTCCTCGGTGGCATAGGCGTACACCGCGCGGTCGACTCCGCCGTGGTTGCGGGCGACCTGCCGGTCACCGACCAGCCCGCTCTCGATCACCTCGACCGGACCGTTCACCGGCCGCTTGTCGATCGCGGTGTCCCCGGCGTACCCGGGCCTGACCTGGTGGACGGTGTTGACGGCGACGACGGTGGCCGGGCTCATGTGCCCAGCATCGCTGCCCCGTGCGCGCGACCGGACACGGCGGGACCCGTCCGGCCCGATCGGCCCTACCGTCGGCCGCGCCACTGCCCGACCCGACTTCCCGCGGAGCTCCCATGACAGCGACCGACCCCGGACCCGCCATCGAGTCCCTGGACCTGGTGGTGCGCGGCGGCACCGTCGTCACCGCCGATGGGGAAGCCCTCGCCGACATCGGCGTGCGGGACGGCGTCGTCGTCCAGCTCGGCGGCCCGATGACCGGAACCCGCGAGATCGATGCTTCCGGGCGGCTCGTGCTGCCCGGCGGGATCGACGTGCACGTGCACCTCGAGCCGACCGACGTGGACCGCAGCAGCCCTGCGTGGGCTGATGACTTCGCCAGCGGGTCGGCCGCTGCCGCCGCCGGCGGGATCACCACCATCGGCGACATGGTGTTCCCCGAGCCCGGGGAGCTGCCCTTGGCGAGCATCGAGCGGATGGCGGCCGACGCCGAGCGGGTCAGCGTCGTCGACTTCGTCCTGCACCCGGTGCTGCTGGACCCGAGGCCGGAGGTCGTGGCGCAGATCCCGGAGCTGGCCCGGCTGGGGCACACGAGCATCAAGGTCTTCACCGTGGCCGGCGAATTCGGCGCCCGTGCCGGCGACTACCTGACGGCGATCGCCGAGGCCGGCCGGAACGGCGTCCTGAGCATGGTGCACTGCGAGGACAGTGCTCTCGTCGAGCACGCGACCGCGACGCTGCTCGCCGAGGGCCGGGGCGGCCTGGAGCACTTCGCCGAGACCCGGCCGGCCGCGTCGGAATGGTCCGCGGTCAGCCGGGTCGCCGCGTTCGCCGAGACCGTGGGCGCGCCGGTGTACCTGGTGCACCTGGGCGGCGCCCGGGCGCTCTCCGCGGCTCGCGACGCCCAGGCCCGCGGCGTGCCGGTGTGGCTGGAGACCCGGCCGCTTTACCTGCACTTCACCCGCGAGGTGTTCACCGGCCCGGACGGGCCGCTGTTCGTCGGCGAGCCGCCGATCGGGACGGCCGCGGACTCCGCAGCACTGTGGGCCGGCCTGGCCGCGGGACACGTCCACACCGTCTGCACTGACCACGCCGCGTGGACCCGGGAGCACAAGCTCGACCCGGGCCAGACGGTGGCCACCGCCCGGCCGGGGGTCTCGGACCTTGAGACCATGCTGCCGATGCTGTTCGACCGGGGCGTCGGCACCGGGCGACTGACCCGTCAGCGGTTCGTCGAGGTGACCTCGACCAACGCGGCCAAGCTGTTCGGGATGTTCCCCCGCAAGGGCACCATCGCGGTCGGCAGCGACGCGGACCTGGCGATCTGGGACCCGCAGAGCAGCCGCACCGTCGACGGCTCGACCGGGTTCAGCCGCGCCGGGTACAGCCTGCACGACGGCTGGACCACCCAGGGCTGGCCGGTCACCACCATCAGCCGCGGGCAGGTCGTCTACGACGCCGATCGCCCGCTGGGACAGCAGGTCTGCGGCCGCCCAGGCTCGGGGCGGCTGCTGCACCGTGGCCCGACCCGGGCGCTGTGACGGGACCGGGACGGCTCGCGTGATGCTGGACCTGCTGGTGACCAACGGAACCGTGCTGACGATGGATCCGGCGCACCCGGTGGCGCGCGTCGTCGGCGTGCTGCACGGACGGGTGGTCGGGCTGGACGACGACGTCGCGGGCCTGGGTGTGCGGCGCGTGCTCGACCTGGACGGCGGAACGGCCGTGCCCGGGTTCGTCGACGCGCACAACCACCTGACGTGGGCCGGCCTGGACGCGCTCGCCGCGGACGCGAGTGACTGCCGGACCGTCGAGGCCGTCCTCGAGGTCGTCCGGCGCGCGGCGGCCGCAACCGCCGGCGACCGGTGGGTCGACGTCGTCGGATACGACCAGCGGGCGCTGCCCCGCCACCTCACCCGGCACGACCTGGACGGGGTGGCACCCGGTCGGCGGGTCCGCGTCGCCCACCACTCCGGGCACCTGTCCGTGGTCAGCAGCCCGGTGGTCGCCGGACTGCCCGCGGTGCTCTCCCCCGCCGCAGCGGCCGGGGTGGTCCGCGACGACGACGGCGAGCCGACCGGGGTGTTCAGCGAGACCGCCCACGAGCTGGTGCGCGCCCAACGGCTGCCGTACTCGCTGGAGGAGATCGCCGACGCGCTGGCGGCCACGGCGGCCCAGTGCCTGGCCGAGGGGGTGACGATGGCGGCCGAGGCCGGGATCGGCACCGGACTGATCGGGCACGGACCGGTCGAGTTCGCCGCCTACCAGCTGGCGCGGGACACCGGCCGGCTGCCGATCCGTGCCCAGGTGATGGTCGGCGCCGACGTCCTGCGAGCGGTGCACACCCATCCCGGCGACGGCGTCCGGCGGGCGATGGACCTCGGGATCCGGACCGGGCTGGGCGACGACCGCCTGTCGATCGGCGCGCTGAAACTGTGGCTGGACGGCGGGATGTCCACGCGGACGGCTGCTCTCAGCGAGCCGTACGCCTCGGGCGGACTCGGCCAGCTCGCGGACCGTGACGCCACCATCGAGACGGTGGTCGACGCGCACGAGGCGGGGTGGCAGCTGGCGCTGCACGCGATCGGCGACCGGGCGCTCGACCTGGCGCTGGACGCGGTCGAGGCGGCGCAGCGGGCGGCGCCGCGGCGCGACGCCCGGCACCGGATCGAGCATGCGGGCCTGGTCCGGCCGGACCAGCTGTCCCGGATGGCGGCCGCGGACCTGACAGCCGTCGTCCAGCCGAGCTTCCTCGTGAAGTCCGGCGACGACTACGCCGCGCAGATGGGCGACGAGCGGGCGCCGTGGCTGTACCGCGGCCGGGCGTTCCTCGACGCCGGGATCGCGCTGGCCGGCAGCTCGGACCGCCCGGTCGCCGACGGGGCACCGCTGAAGGCGGCGCAGTTCATGGTGGAGCGGCGCTCTTCGTCGAGAGCACCGATCGGGCCGGACGAGGCGATCTCCGTCGGTGAGGCGCTCGCGGCCTACACGACGGGCTCCGCGCGGGCCTGCCGGCTGGAGGGCAGCGTCGGCCGACTGTCCCCCGGTCTGTGCGCGGACCTCGCCGTGCTGGACGCCGACCCGCGGGTGGTTCCGGCTGACCAGCTCGGCTCGATCCGCGTGCTGCGAACACTGGTCGGCGGCGAGGTGGTGCACGGCCCCGCGCTCTGACACGACACAAGCGGTCGCCAACGCGATTGACACGGCCGGACCACACCGAGCCGGTGTCGTCGTGCGACGGTGGACACCGTGGAGGACCCGAGCGAAGTGTGGCGCGAGCTTGTTGCGTCGGGTCGCGCGCATCCGGCGCCGGCGGGCCGCGACGTACTCGACGTCGAGCCGGCCGGAGGCGAGAACCTCACCAACCGCCTGTTGCTCCTACGCGACGAGGAACGGGGACGGTCCGGTTGGGCACGTCGCGGGCGGCAGGCCGCCGCGGGATTCGCCAAGCCAGCCCCGGTCAGAAGCCGGGGAACACCGCTCGCAGCGCCGGCAGCCGGCTGTCGCCGGCGACGCCGGCCGGCGTGTGGGCCTCGTCCAGTCGGCCGTAGACGAGCCGGACGAGCGCCTCGGCCGGCAGTCGGAGTGCGTCGTCGGCGTCCGTCGACCGCGGCTCGAGCCTGACCTCCGGATCGACGGCGAGCAGGAACTGGCGTTCCGGGTCGGTGGTGTCGATCGCCACCGGGGCCATCCCGTCAGCCGGCTTGCCGGCGCGCGCCGCCGTCTGGCCGAGCGCGTCGACGAGCAGCCCGACGGTATCGGGCGCCACCTCGGCTGCGGGGTCGAGCGCGACGGCCACGTCCCACGTGTGCAGGGCGTGCTCGCCGAGCCGCATGCCCAGCAGCCCGGTCAGGTCCAGGTCGGTGCCGAACATCGCGAGAGCGAAGCTCTCCCGCTCGGCGGCGGTCAACTGCTCGACCCGGGTCACGAACGCCTGGTTCGACGCGACGCTGTCCCGCACCTGGTCGACCGGCGGCAGCCCGTTCCACCGGTCCCAGATCGGGCCGAACACCTCGCCGCCGGGTGCCGGCGCACCGGCGAGCCCGGCGGCGAGGAACAGCTCGAAGATCTCCGCCTGGCTGCCCAGGTGGGATGCCACGTCCGCGATCGACCACTCGTCGTCGTACGACCGGGCGGTGACCTCGTCGCCGGTCAGCGGCACCACGAGTCCGGCGAACCGGTCGTGCGAGCTGCGGACGGCGGCGATCAGTGCGGTCGGGTCGGACATGGCGGCTCCTAGCTGGGTCAGCGGGTCAGGTCGGGTGGGCACACCTCGGACTGCGGGTCAGGCGGTGGCGGCCTCGAGGCGCTGGGCCAGGGTGCGCCCGGAGGTCGCAGCAGCGGCGTGGGCGGCGGTGAGCGACTCCTCGGCGAGCCCGACCAGGTCGGCCATCGCCGGGTTGACCGCGGCCAGCGTCAGCTCGGTCTCGACGGTCTCGACCGACAGGCCCCAGACGTCGCCGAGGATGCGCTGCACCCAGGCGGTCCCGTGGTCCCAGCCGGCGCGCGGGGTGCCCGGGCCGTACCCGCCGCCGCGGGCGACGAGCAGGACCGCCGAGCGGCCGGCGATCGCGGTCGGCTTGCCCGCGGCCATCCGCGGGTCGGTGACGACGAGGTCGACCCAGGTCTTGAGGTGCTGGGAGACGCCGAAGTTGTACAGCGGCGAGGCGATCAGGTAGCTGTCGGCGGCGACGAGCTCGTCGACCAGGGTCGCGGCCAGTGCCATCGCGTCGACCTGCTCGACGGTGCGCTGCTCGGCAGGCACGTAGCCGGCGCCGGCCGCGATGGCCCAGGCCTCGGCGGGCAGCGGGTTCAGCGCGAGGTCGCGGCGGTTGATCGTGCCGCCGGGGTGCTGTGCGGTCCAGCCCTGCTCGGCGGAATCCGCGACGGCCCGGCTGGTGGAGCCCTCGGTCCGGATGCTGCTGTCGATGCGCAGGAGAGTTGCCATGG
>CAXTBU010000107.1:0-7851 GCA_964242885.1 uncultured Actinomycetales bacterium | reverse complement strand
AGATCCTCGAGGGCACGACGGCCTCGGTCCCGCCGCAGGGCGGCCGCAAGCACCCACACCAGGAGTTCATCCAGATCGACACCACGAACGTGCTGTTCATCGTGGGCGGCGCGTTCGCCGGGCTGGACCAGATCATCGAGCAGCGGGTCGGCCGCAAGAGCGTCGGGTTCGGCGCCATCGTCCGCCCGCACGACCCGGCGCACCGCTCGGTGAACCTCACCGAGGTCATGCCCGAGGACCTGATCAAGTTCGGCCTCATCCCCGAGTTCATCGGCCGGCTGCCGGTCGTCACCACGGTCGCGAACCTGGACCGCGACGCGCTGATCGCGATCCTCACCGAGCCGCGCAACGCGCTCACCCGGCAGTACCGCCGGCTGTTCGAGCTCGACGGGGTGGAGCTCGAGTTCAGCGACGACGCCATCGAGGCGATCGCGGACCAGGCGATCCTGCGGGGGACCGGCGCACGCGGGCTGCGCGCCATCCTCGAGGAGGTGCTGCTCAACGTCATGTACGAGGTGCCGAGCCGCACCGACGTCGCGCGGGTCGTCATCGATCGCGGCGTGGTGCTCGACAACGTGAACCCGACGCTGATCCCGCGCGACCAGCAGATCGTCCCCAAGCGCGAGCGCCGCGACAAGTCCGCCTGACGAGGCGCCCTGGACCATCCGGGCGCGTACCGTCACAGCACCTCGGTGATGGTTCGGCTCCGGGCTCGCTGCGGCGACTGGGCCGCCGCGGGACCCTCTCCGACGTCGACCGCTTCTCGGCGACCAACCCGAGCCAGACCAGAGGCACCGGGTTCATCGGGCTCTGACCCGGGCGGACACCGGCTCAGTCGATCGGCCGGGCACCGGCTCAGTCGATCGGCCGGGCACCGGCGGTGAACCCCGCGAGGTCCTCGCCGGCCAGCAGGCGCATCGGGGCCGCGCCGCCACGGACGGACCGATCCCAGGCGTCGACCGGCAACGGCCGGGCCGACGCCGCCAGCACGAGGTTGGCGTAGCGGCGGCCCCGCAGGACCCCCGGCTCGGCGACGACCGCGACGTGCGGGAACGCCGCGAGCGCCGTGGCCGCCTCGGAGCGGGCCAACCGCAGCGGTGGGCGGTCCGCGACGTTGGCCAGGTAGAGCCCGTCCGGCCGCAGCACCCGGGCCGCGTCGGCCAGGAACGACGTCGTCTGCAGGGCGCCGGGCACGGCGTCCCCGGCGAAGGCGTCGCGGACCACCAGGTCGGCGCTGACGTCGCGGGTGGCCACCAGCAGGTCCAGGCCGTCGACCGCCCGGATGCGCAGCCCAGCGACGCCGGCCAGCCCGAACGAGGACCGGGCCAGCTCGACCAGGTCCGGGTCGATCTCGGCGACCACCTGCCGCGAGCGGGGCCGGGCAGCGGCCAGCGCCCGTGGCAGGGTGCACGCGGCGCCGCCGATGTGCAGCGCGTCGATGCGCTCGGGCGGTGGACGGTGGACGTCGAGCAGCGTGCGCATGGTGTCCAGGTACTCGAACCCGAGGTCCGCCGGGTCGTCGAGGTCCACCCAGCTGCTCGGGACGCCGTTCACCAGCAGGGTCCAGCAGCGGGGCGTGAACCGGTCCGGCCGCAGCTCCGCGGTGCCGGTGGCGATGGCGTGCGTGCCCGGCTGCGGGTCCGGTGCGGACCCGCGGCCGGGCCTGCTCAGGCGGCGCTCCCGCTGCCCCCGGCACTGTCGGTGTCCCCGGCCGCGCCCGCCGCTTCCCTGTCGGTGGTCGCGAGGACCGCGTCGACGGTCAGCGCCTCGCCCCCCTCGACCAGGTCCAGCTGCTCGATCCGGCCGGCCGCCGACAGGTCGCCGGCGCCGCCGCGAACCGCCTCCAGCACCGCCAGCGGCGCGGTGACCGTGACCCGCTGGACGGGGGTCCGCATCGACACCTTCGCCTCGGACTTGGCCTTGCGGACCGCCGCGAGCGCCTCGGCCACCGCGGAGAGCACCGTCGGGTCACCGGCGGTGCCGTCCAGTTCCGACGACACCGGCCACGGGGCGCGGTGCACGGATCCCTCCTGCCACCAGGACCAGGTCTCCTCGGTGACGTAGGGCAGCACCGGGGCGAACAGCCGCTGCAGCACCGACAGCGCGAGAGCGAGCGTCGCTCTCGCGGACACCGCTCCGTCCGGGTCGGTGGCCTCGCTGTCGTAGGCCCGGTCCTTGACCAGCTCGACGTAGTCGTCGCAGAACGACCAGAAGAACGACTGCGTGACCTCGAGCGCCTCGGCGTAGTCGTATGCCTCGAACGCCGCCGTCGCCCGCTCGACCACCCGCGCGAGGCTGGTGAGCACCGCTCTGTCCAGCGGGTGCACGACATCGGGAACGGCGGCCTGGCTGCCCGATCCGGCCATGCCCAGCACGAACTTCGACGCGTTGAGCACCTTGGTCGCCAGCCGGCGCCCGACCTTGATCTGGCTCTCGTCGAACGGGCTGTCCACCCCCGGACGGACCGACGCGGCGCGCCACCGGACGGCGTCGGCGCCGAACCGGTCGAGTACGGCCGCCGGCGTGACCACCGAGTTGTCCTTGGACTTCGACAGCTTCTTGCGGTCCGGGTCGACGACGAACCCGCTGATCGCCGTGGTCGCCCACGGCAGCGCGCCGAACTCCAGGTGGCTGCGCACCACGGTGTCGAACAGCCAGGTCCGGATGATGTCGTGCGCCTGCGGCCGGAGGTCCATCGGGAAGACCCGGCCGAACAGGTCCTCGTCCCGCTGCCACCCGCCGACGATCTGCGGCGACAGCGACGACGTGGCCCAGGTGTCCATCACGTCCGGGTCGGCGACGAACCCCCCGGGCACCCCGCGCTGGTCCTCGGCGAAGCCGTCCGGCGTCGCGGACGCGGGGTCCACCGGCAGCTGGTCGGCGCTGGGCAGGATCCGCTCGTCGTGCAGCGCCTCGCCGTCCGGACCGACCCGGTACCACAGCGGGAACGGGACGCCGAAGAACCGTTGGCGGCTGATCAGCCAGTCTCCGTTGAGGCCGCGCACCCAGTTCTCGTACCGCTGGCGCATGTGCGCCGGAACCCAGGTCAGCTCGCGCCCGCGGGCGATCAGCTGCTCGGCGACCGCCTCGTCGCGCCCGCCGTTGCGCAGGTACCACTGCAGCGACGGCACGATCTCCAGCGGCTTGTCGCCCTTCTCGTAGAACTTCACCGGGTGGGTGATCGACCGCGGCTCGCCGACCAGAGCACCGCTCTCGGTGAGCAGCTCGACGATGCGCCGGCGCGCGGAGAAGCTGGTCAGCCCGGCCATCGAGGCGTACGCCTCGCGCCCGGCGGGGGAGTCCAGCCCCGGCGGCGGCTCGGCGGCGAACCGGCCGTCGTAGCCGATCACCGTCCGCGTCGGCAGGGACAGCTCGCGCCACCAGGTGACGTCGGAGGTGTCGCCGAACGTGCAGATCATCGCGATCCCCGACCCCTTGGTCGGGTCCGCCAGGCGGTGGGCGACCACCGGCACGTCGACGCCGAACACCGGCGTCGTCACCGTGGAGCCGAACAGTGGCTGGTAGCGCTCGTCGTCGGGGTGGGCGACGAGAGCGACGCACGCGGGCAGCAGTTCCGGGCGGGTCGTCTCGATGAACACCGGGTCGCCACCGGTCTGGCTCCCGGCGCGGGGGAACCCGATGCGGTGGTAGGCGCCCGGCTGCTCGCGGTCCTCCAGCTCCGCCTGGGCAACAGCCGTCCGGAAGCTGACGTCCCACAGGGTCGGCGCCAGCGCCTGGTAGGCCTCGCCGCGCTCGAGGTTGCCCAGGAACGCCCGCTGAGCGGTGGCCCGGGCGACGTCGCCGATCGTCGTGTACTGCAGCGACCAGTCGACGCTCAACCCGACCTGGCGCCAGAGCTGCTCGAAGACGACCTCGTCCTCGGCGGACAGCTGCGCGCACAGCTCGACGAAGTTGCGCCGGCTGATCCGCACGAAGTCGCGGTCCTGCTTCGGCACCGGGGACGGCGGGGTGAACGACGGCTCGTAGGGCAGCGACGGGTCGCACCGGACGCCGAACACGTTCTGCACGCGGCGCTCGGTGGGCAGGCCGTTGTCGTCCCAGCCGATCGGGTAGAAGACGGCCTTGCCGCGCATCCGTTGGTACCGGGCGACGACGTCGGTGTGCGTGTAGGAGAAGACGTGCCCGATGTGCAGGGAGCCCGACACCGTGGGCGGGGGCGTGTCGATGCTGAACACGTCGGCGCGCACGGCAGTCCGGTCGAAGGCGTAGGTGCCGGCCCGCGACCAGGCGGCGTCCCACCTGGCCTCCAGGCCCTCCAGCGACGGCCTGTCCGGTACCACCCGGCCCGGCTCCGGCGCACGCGTCGGGGCAGCGGTGGGCAGGACGGTGCTGGTCATCCGTTCATCGTAGGGAGCGGCCCGCCACCAGCTCTCTGGTGACAGGCACCCCCTCCCTACGATCGACGGCATGACCGAACCCGGCACCGGAGACGACTCCCGCAGCGGATCGGCCGGCCGCTGGGGTGGAGACCCTCGCTGGGCGGGCCTGGACGAACAGGTCCTCGACGACACCGAGTACGAGGCCGGGGAGGCCGGGGACGCCGCGGAGGCAGCGCGCGACTTCGCCGACCGGCGCCGGGAGATGGACGGGCGCCGCCAGCCGGAGGACGACGTGTCCCCGGAGGACGCGCCGGACCGCCGTCAGCAGCTCGCCCGGGCCGCCGCTGCCGCCGCGGCCCTGCCGGGTCGCGCACCGGTTCCGGGGGCCGAGCCCGACCCGGACCTGGACGCGGAGCTGGACACCGACGACGACGAGGGACTGGACGAGGGCGCGCTGCCCGACGACGACGCCGAGGACGACGACTCCGAGGACGACGACTCCGAGGACGTCGCGGCCGACCTGGCCGACGGCATCGGCGCCGACGGCGGCGTGGACGTCACCGCCGAGGTCGCGCGGCTGGAGCGGGACGACCCGGACCTGGCGGAGCGGTTCGTCGAGATCACCGACGAGCTCATCGCCCGCTGGCCCGAGGCCCGCATCGACCCGACGCTGAGCCGGATCCGGCTGCTGTGCGACCTGCTCGGCGACCCGCAGGCGGCCGTCCCCGCGATCCACCTCACCGGGACCAACGGCAAGACCTCGACGGCCCGGATGACCGAGACCCTGCTGCGCGGCCTGGGCCTGCGCACCGGCACCTACACCAGCCCCCACCTGCAGGACCTCCGCGAGCGGATCCTGCTCGACGGGCGCCCGGTCGGGATCCGCCGGTTCGTCGAGGTGTTCGACGAGGTGGAGCCCTACCTGTCGCTGGCCGATGCCCGCAGCGAGCACCCGATCAGCTTCTTCGAGGCGGTCACCGCGCTGGGCTTCGCCGCGTTCGCCGACGCGCCCGTCGACGTGGCCGTGCTGGAGGTCGGCCTCGGTGGTCGGTGGGACGCGACCAACGTCGCGGACGCCCGGGTCGCCGTGCTGACCCGGGTCAGCGTCGACCACGCGCACCTGCTGGGGGACACCCCGGCCCAGATCGCCACCGAGAAGGTCGGGATCATCAAGCCGGGCGCGCTGGTGGTGTCGGCCCGCCAGGACGACGACGTGCTCGCGGTGATCGAGTCCCGGGTGGCCGAGGTCGGCGCGACCCTGTTCCTGGCCGGCCGGGACTTCGACGTCGAGTCCCGGGTCGTCGCCGTCGGCGGGCAGCTGCTGACGCTGCGCGGGGTCGCCGCGACCTACCCGGACGTGTTCCTGCCGCTGCACGGCGAACACCAGGCGCAGAACGCGGCGTGCGCGCTGGTTGCGGCCGAGGCGTTCTTCGGCGGCGCGAAGCGGCCCCTGCGCGCCGACGCCGTAACCGAGGCGTTCGCCGCCGTCACCTCGCCCGGCCGGCTCGAGCTGGTCGCCCGGCGCCCGGCGGTCGTGCTGGACGCCGCGCACAACCCGGCCGGTGCACGGGCCGCCGCCCTCGCCGTCCGTGAGTCGTTCGGCTTCTCCCGGGTGGTCGGGGTGCTCGGGGTGATGGCCGACAAGGACGTCGCCGGGGTGCTGGGCGCGTTCGCCGAGGTGTTCGACGAGGTCGTGGTCACGCAGAACGCGAGCTCGCGGGCGATGCCGGCCGCCGACCTCGCCCGCTCGGCCGCCGACGTGTGGCCGGCCGGCAAGGTGCACACCGAGCCGGACCTGGCCGCCGCGATCCACCTCGGGCGCCGGCTCGCCGGCTCCGGCGGGGACGCGGCGCCAGCCGTGGCCGGCGTCGGTGCCGGGGCGGCGGGCGTCGTCGTCACCGGCTCGGTGGTGACGGCGGGGGAGGCCCGGACGATCGTCCGGCGCAGCCTGCCGGCGGGGACCTGACCGTGCGGGTGATGTGCGCGGCCACCCTGGTCTTCGAGGCGCTCGCCGTGCTGCTGGCGATCGCGCCGACGGTCGTGCTGACCGACGTGCCGGCCGGCTGGGTGGTCGCCGGCGGGCTGCTGCTGGCCGTGCTCGGTGTCGCGGCGGCCGGGTCGCTGCGCAAGCCGTCGGGGTACCGCCTCGGCTTCGCCGTGCAGGTCCTCGTACTGGCGACCGGGTTCGTGCTGCCGGCGATGTTCGCGGTCGGGGTGCTCTTCGCCGGGCTGTGGGTCGCGTCCTACGTGCTCGGCCGGCGGATGGAGGCCGACAAGGCGAGGTGGGCGGCCGACGCCGCGGCAGCCGGCGCCGAGCCGACCGACGCGTCCGGCGGGGGACGGTAGTCGGCGGACTGCTGACGGGCCGCCGCCGACCGGTAGGTTCCTGCCGCGGCGGCCGGCGCCGCGGACCCCGTGGAGGAACTGTGGCCCAGGCCAGCGCGTCCCCGTCCGTGCCGACCCAGCAGACCCTGGTGCTGATCAAGCCCGACGCCGTCCGGCGCGGCCTGGTGGGGGCGGTCCTCGGTCGCTTCGAGGCCAAGGGCCTGGCGCTGGACGCCCTGGAGCGGCGCGTCGTCGACGGCGAGCTGGCGGACCGCCACTACGGCGAGCACGTCGAGAAGCCCTGGTACCCGCCGCTGCGGACCTTCATCACCTCCGGCCCGCTGGTGGCGGTCATCCTGTCCGGCGACTCCGCGATCGAGGTGGTCCGCACGCTGATCGGGCCGACCGACGGCCGAGCCGCGCCCGCGGGCACCATCCGCGGCGACCTGTCGCTGTCCAACCGGGAGAACCTCGTGCACGCGTCGGACTCACCGGAGTCGGCGGCACGGGAGATCGCACTCTGGTTCGGCGACGCCGCCTGATCCAGACCTGGCAGCACCGGACGGAGCACCGGCCGGAGCGGACGGGTCGTCGCTGGAGGAGCGGGTCGCCGAGTCCCTGCCGGCCCAGCCGGAGCCCGTGTGGGAGACTTGGCGTTGTCCGGGTGACGCCGCGGACCGCCGGGTTCTCGACGGCGGAGGCGGTTCTCCGATGGTGGAGCTCGGACGCCGACGGCAGCGGTACCCGGATCGAACGGGTCGAGCGCCCTGGTCAGTGGAGTGCGGAACGCGCCCACCGACGCGGATGCGTCGATCCCCGACCGGGTCCGGCGTCGGCCGGTCGACGCGCCTGTTGCGCGAGCCACCGGCCTGACTCGGTCCGCCCGCCGGCGCAGCGTCCGCCGCACGGCGACGCCACGAGACTTCGCGCTCCGGCGCGCTGAGAAGTCGGCCGGCCCCGGGTCGGCCGACGAGGAGTTCCCGATGCCAGACGACGACACCACCCCGCAGGCCGAGCCGGCCGCCCCCCGGGTGCGACGCCCCCGGACCCGCAAGACCGCCGCTGCCAGCGCCGACGCGCCGGTTCCCGAGGCCGCCGCGTCCGACGCCGCCCCGTCCGGCGCCGCCCCGTCCGGCGACGCGGAGACCGCGCCGGCGCCGAAGCGGCGACGCGCCACCAAGAAGGT
>CAXTBU010000106.1:3882-7865 GCA_964242885.1 uncultured Actinomycetales bacterium | reverse complement strand
GGGCGGCCGGGCCGCGAACCGGGCCACCGCCTCCCAGGACGGGTTGACGGTCTCCCCGCCGAACGGCTCGAACCCGGTGAGCAGGACGGTGGTCACAGCTGCGAACGCTAGGAGCGGGTCGATCGGCCCGACAAGGCAGCCCCCCGCCCCGGTCGCCTGACCGGACAGCAGGTCGGCTCGTGCTCCTCCACCCCGCCGCGACCTGTCGCGGGCGGACCGGCAGCGGACACACTGGCCTCTCGCCGACTGCGGGGTCGGGCGACAGGGTCCCGTCGCGGGGTGGGGCGAGAGGGGCGTGGTGTGGTCTCGGTCGGGCAGCCGGTGGTCCGGCCGGTCGGCGCCGACGCCCTGCTCGTCGAGGTCCCCGCGGCCGAGGTCGGGCGCTGGTACGCCGCCCTCGCCGGGCTTCGCGGAACGGGCGAGGTGGTCGACGTGGTCCCCGCCGCGTGCACCGTGCTGCTCGACGGGGTCCGCGACCCGGTCGCGCTGGCACCGGCCGTCGCGTCGATGCAGCCCGACCCGTTGCCGAGCGCGGACGGCCCGCTGGTGCAGATCGACGTCCACTACGACGGCGAGGACCTGCCCGAGGTGGCCGGGCTGTGGGGGACCACCCCGGCCGGAGTCGCCGAGATCCACACCGCCACCGAGTTCCGGGTCGCGTTCTCCGGCTTCGCTCCCGGCTTCGGCTACCTGTCCGGGCTGCCACCGCACCGGCACGTGCCCCGCCGGCGCAACCCCCGGACGCGCGTCCCGGCCGGCTCGGTCGGGCTGGCCGGGGAGTGGTCCGGCGTCTACCCGACGGCGTCCCCCGGCGGATGGCAGCTGATCGGCTGGACGCCGGCCGTCCTGTTCGACCTGCACCGCGACCCGCCGGCACTGCTCGCCCCGGGCACCCGGGTCCGCTTCCGCGACGCCGGCCCCCGATGAGGTCGTCGCGATGAGGCACCTCGAGGTCGTCCGGTCCGGGCCGCGGACCACCGTGCAGGACGCCGGGCGGGGCGGGTCGGCGCACCTGGGCGTCCCGCGATCAGGCGCCCTGGACCCGCAGGCGCTGGCACTGGCCAACCGGCTCGTGGGCAACCTCCCGGACACCGCCGGCCTGGAGATCACCCTCGGCGGCTGCGCGCTGCGGGCGACCGGGGGCGGTTTCACCGTGGCCGTGACCGGCGCCCGTGCGACGGTCGCCGTCGACGGCCGCCCGGTGGACTGGGCCGGACCGGTCGGGCTGCGGCCGGGCGAGTGCATCGAGGTCGGCGCCGCGGTGGACGGGCTGCGCTGCTACCTGGCCGTCGGTGGCGGCGTCGCGGTCGAGCCGGTGCTCGGCAGCCGCTCGACCGACACCCTGTCCGGGCTCGGGCCGCCGGCACTGTCCGACGGGGCCCGGCTCCCCATCGGGCCGGCCGCTCCCGGTTCGGTGGCCGCGGCCGGCGTGGACATCGCGCTCTGGTCACCGGCGCCGGACCCGGTGGTGCTCCGCGTCCGGCTCGGGCCGCGCGCCGACTGGTTCACCGACGCGGCGCTCGGCGTGCTCACCTCGGCCACGTGGCTGGTCTCGGCGAGCACCGACCGGGTCGGCGCACGACTCGACGGGCCGGCCCTGGAGCGCGCCGTTCCCCGCGAGCTGCCGAGCGAGGGCGTCGTGCTGGGCAGCGTCGAGGTCCCGGCCGACGGCCACCCGCTGGTCTTCCTCGCCGACCACCCGACGACCGGCGGGTACCCGGTCGTCGCGGTGGTCGACCGCGCCGACGTCCCTCGGCTGGCGCAGGCCCGGCCGGGCACCCGCGTGCGGCTGACCACCGCCGACCCCGGAAGCAGGGCCCGATGACGGCGATCGACCTCAACAGCGACCTCGGTGAGGGGTTCGGCATCTGGGCCCTCGGTGACGACGAGGCCCTGCTGGGTGTGGTGACCAGCGCGAACGTCGCCTGCGGGTTCCACGCCGGGGACCCGTCGACGATGCGCCGCGTCTGCGCGACAGCGGCCGCCCGGGGGGTCGCCGTCGGCGCGCACGTGGGGTACCGGGACCTGGCCGGGTTCGGTCGCCGGTCGATCGACGTCGAGCCCGGCGAGCTGGCGGACGAGGTCGTCTACCAGCTGGCGGCGCTCGACGGGTTCGCCCGGCTGGCGGGCACCCGGGTGAGGTACGTCAAGCCGCACGGCGCGCTGTACAACCGGACCGTTGCCGACTCCGCGCAGGCCGGAGCGGTCGTCGACGCCGTCCGCGCCTACGACCCGGACCTGCCGGTCCTCGGCCTGCCCGGCTCGGAGCTGCTGGCCAGCGCCGACGCGGCCGGCCTGTGGGCGGTGCCGGAGGCGTTCGCCGACCGGGGGTACACCCCGGACGGGACGCTGGTGCCCCGCTCCCGGCCGGGCGCGGTGGTGACCGATCCCGACCGGGTCGCTGCCCGGGCGGTGGCGATGGCCGTCGACGGGACCGTCACCGCGGTGGACGGCAGCGTGGTCGCCGTGGACGCCCGGTCGCTGTGCCTGCACGGCGACACCCCGGGCGCGGTCGGGCTCGCCCAACGGGTCCGGTCCGCGCTGGCGAGCGCCGGGGTGGCCGTCGAACCCTTCAGTTGAGGTCGAGAACGGCGCGCCGAGGACCGAGCGCCCACCGAAACGGTCCCGGCTGACCCCGCCGGCCGGGAGGATGGTCGCCTGTGGCGGGCGACGGGCGGTGGCGGACGCTGGCCGGCCGCATGGTGGTCGACGTCTCGCCCCTGCGCCTGCACCGCGACTTCCGGCGGCTGTTCGTGGCCGGGTCGGTCAGCATCTTCGGGGCGTTCCTCACCATGGTCGCCGCGCCCCTGCAGATCGCGCAGCTGACGGACTCGTTCCTGCTCGTCGGCGCTCTCGGGCTGGTCGAGCTGGTGCCGCTGGTGGTGTTCGGCCTGGTCGGCGGCGCGATCGCCGACGCGACCGACCGGGCCCGCGTCGCCCGGTGGTCCGAGGCGGTCCTCGTCCTCGCCTCGACCGGCCTGCTGGCCAACGCGCTGCTCCCGCGGCCCCGGGTCTGGCCGGTGTTCGTCATGGCGGCGGTGGCGGCGGCCGCGGACGCCATCCAGCGGCCCAGCGTCGAGGCGATGATCCCGCGGCTGGTCCCGCGGGACCTGCTGCCGGCCGCGAACGCGCTGGCCGGGCTGCAGGGCAGCGCCGGGCAGGTGATCGCCCCTGCCCTCGGCGGACTGCTCGCGGCGGCGAGCCTGCCGCTGGCCTACGCGGTCGACGCCGCCTCGTCCGTCGTCGCGCTGGCGTTCCTGGTCCGGCTGCCGGCGGTTCGTCCGCCCGGGGGAGGCCGACGACCGAGCCTGCGGGGGATCGGGGAGGGGCTGCGGTACGCGATGTCCCGGCAGGAGCTGCTCGGCACCTACCTGGTGGACATCGTGGCGATGACGCTGGCGATGCCGACGGCGCTGTTCCCGTTCCTGGCGCGCGACCTCGGCCCGTCCGCGCTCGGGCTGCTGTACTCCGCCGGCGGCGTCGGGGCGGTGCTGGTGACGCTGACGTCCGGCTGGATGGCCCGGGTCCACCGGCACGGTCGCGCGGTGGCGGTCGCGGCACTGTGCTGGGGCGCCGCGGTCGGCCTGGCCGGGATCGCGCCGGGGCTGTGGCCGGTGCTGGTCCTGCTCACCGTCGCCGGTGCGGCGGACATGGTGTCCGGGATCTTCCGGGACATCATCTGGAGCCAGACCATCCCCGACGAGCTGCGCGGCCGCCTCGCCGGCATCGAGCTGCTGAGCTTCACCACCGGTCCCTCGCTGGGCAACGGCCGGGCGGGGCTGATGGCGTCGTGGGGCGGGGCCCGGTTCTCGATGGGCCTCGGCGGGCTGCTGTGCGTCGGCGGGGTGGCCGTCACCGCCGCGCTGCTCCCGCGGTTCCGCGCCTACGACAACCGCGCCGCTCCGGCCCCGACCTCCGCCCCCGTTCCCGTCGACTGACCGGTCCTGCTGCCTGGTGACCGGTCCTGCTGCCTGGTGACCGGT
>CAXTBU010000106.1:0-3782 GCA_964242885.1 uncultured Actinomycetales bacterium | reverse complement strand
CGTCGACTGACCGGTCCTGCTGCCTGGTGACCGGTCCTGCTGCCTGGTGACCGGTGGGCCGGTCACCAAGCGGCACCTGCGGTCACCAAGCCGCCGGGCGGTCACCAAGCCGCCGGGCGGTCACCAAGCCGACGGCCGGCGGCGCGGCGCGGGCCGGCTCAGCCCGGCTGGTCGGCGAGCCAGCGGTCGATGCCGACGCGGCCGTCGGGGACGAACGGCCAGTCCGGGTCGGCCAGGTGCGCGCGCAGCTCGGCGACGGTCAGCCAGCCGCCGGCCGCGACCTCAGAGGCCTGGTGCACCACCGGCCCGTCCCAGACGGCGGTGAAGTTGTGGGACACGTACCGGGTGACGGCGTCGGCGTAGGGCGCCACCCACAGCGGGGTGAGCGGCACCCCGGACACCCCGAGCTCCTCGGCCAGCTCGCGGGCGGCCGCCTCGGTCGGGTCCTCACCGGCCAGCACGCAGCCGCCGGCCCAGCAGTCGTGCGCCCCGGGGTAGACGTCCTTGGTGTCGGTGCGGCGGTGGACGTACACCCGCCCGGCCGGGTCCAGCAGCAGCACCGCCGTCGCGCGGTGCCGCAGGTTGTCCCGGCGGACCTGCCAGCGCGGCGCGGCCCCGGCATCGGTCCCGTCCTCGGCGACCAGCCCCAGCAGTTCGTCGGCGCTCACCGCAGCACCCGCGCACCCGTCATGGCCCCAGCGTGCCGCTCCCCTGGACCGGCACCGGCTGCGGTCGCCCACCTACCCTGGCCGCATGACCGTCCGCCGGGTCGTCGGCACCGAGACCGAGTACGGGATCGCCGTGGCCGGCCAGCCCGGCGCCAACCCGATGCTGTCCTCGGCGCAGGTGGTCAACGCCTACGCCCAGGCAACGCTGCGCACCCGCCGTCCCCGCTGGGACTTCGAGGAGGAACAGCCGCTGCACGACGCCCGCGGGTTCGACATGTCCCGCGAGGTCGCCGACCCCAGCCAGCTCACCGACACCGACAGCGCGCTGGCCAACGTCATCCTCACCAACGGCGCCCGGCTCTACGTCGACCACGCGCACCCGGAGTACTCCGCGCCGGAGACCACGAACCCGCGCGACGCGGTCCTGTGGGACAAGGCCGGCGACGTGGTGATGGCGCGGGCGGCCAGGCTGGTCGCGGAGTCGCCGATGGCCACCGAGATCCGGCTGTACAAGAACAACACCGACGGCAAGGGCGCCAGCTACGGGTCGCACGAGAACTACCTGGTCCGGCGCGACGTCCCGTTCGGGAACCTGGTCGCCACGCTCATCCCGTTCTTCGTCTCCCGTCAGGTCGTCGCCGGCGCCGGCCGCGTCGGGCGGGGGCAGGACGGCACCGCCACCGGGTTCCAGCTGGCCCAGCGCTCGGACTTCTTCGAGGTCGAGGTCGGGCTGGAGACCACGCTGAAGCGGCCGATCATCAACACCCGCGACGAGCCGCACAGCGATGCGGACAAGTACCGCCGGCTGCACGTCATCATCGGCGACGCCAACATGGCCGAGGTCGCCGGCTACCTCAAGATCGGCACCACGTCGCTGGTACTGGCGATGATCGAGGACGGGTTCGCCACCCCGGAGCTGTCGCTCGACCGCCCGGTCACCGCGCTGCACACGATCAGCCACGACCCGACCCTGACCACCACGGTGCGGCTGCGCGACGGCCGGGCGCTGACCGGGGTCCAGTTGCAGCTGGAGTACCTGGACCTGGCGACCAAGTACGTCGACGACCGCTACGGCGACGACGCGGACCCGGCGACGCTGGACGTGCTCGCCCGCTGGGGCTCGGTGCTGGACCGGCTCGAGCGCGACCCCCAACTGTGCGCCCGGGAGCTGGACTGGGTCGCCAAGCTCGGGGTGCTCGAGTCCTACCGGGAGCGCGACGGCCTGGACTGGGACCACCCTAAGCTGGCCCTGGTCGACCTGCAGTGGTCCGACGTGCGGCCGGAGAAGGGGCTGTACGCGAAGCTCGAGCGCCTCGGCCGGTTCGACCGGATCGTCAGCGACGCCGAGATCACCGCCGCGGTCGGGAACCCGCCGGAGGACACCCGCGCCTACTTCCGCGGTCGCTGCCTCGCCAAGTACGCCCAGGACATCGCGGCGGCGTCGTGGGACTCGGTCATCTTCGACGTCCCCGGGCGGGAGTCGCTGCAGCGGGTCCCGACGCTGGAACCGCTGCGCGGCACCCGGGCGCACGTCGGGGACCTGCTCGACGCCTCCCCGACGGCCGCGGACCTGCTGCGGGCCCTCGGCAGCGGCTGACCGCCCCGGCCCTGCCCGCCGGCCCGGGGGAGGTGGCGCTTGGCGTCGCGCCACCCGGCGTGAGCCCCGACCGTCGGGCTAGGGTCGGCCGGGAGCCGAGGAGAGGGCGTAGCGACATGGCGACGCAGGAACGCGGCGGGCAGACCCAGCGGGGCCGCGCCCGCGACCAGCAGGACGTCGAGGAGGTCGCCGAGGCATCCCCGGAGGCCGGCGAGCGCAAGGAGCAACTGGACTCCGACGTCGACGCCGTGCTCGGCGAGATCGACGACGTGCTGGAGGAGAACGCCGAGGACTTCGTCCGGCAGTTCGTGCAGAAGGGCGGCCAGTGACGGTGCCGCCCGGCGCCTGGCCCGACACGGCGGCGGCGTTCCGGCTGCCCCGGTCCGCCGGCTTCACCGACCTGGTCGGGCAGCTGGACCCGGCGCGACTGCCGGTGGTCCCGCCGGGTGTCGCCGAGACGATCCCGCACGGCACCACGATCGTGGCGATCACCTTCCCGGGCGGGGTCGTGATGGCGGGCGACCGCCGGGCGACCGCCGGGCCGATGATCGCCCACCGCGCGATCGAGAAGGTGTTCCCGGCCGACGACCACAGCGTCGTCGGGATCGCGGGCACCGCCGGTCTGGCCATCGAGCTGGTCCGGCTGTTCCAGGTGGAGCTGCAGCACTACGAGAAGATCGAGGGCCTGGCGCTGTCCCTGGACGGCAAGGCCAACCGGCTGTCCCAGATGATCCGCGGCAACCTCGGCATGGCGATGCAGGGCCTGGCGGTCGTGCCGCTCTTCGCCGGCTACGACCTGGACGCCGGCGTGGGCCGCATCTTCAGCTACGACGTGACCGGCGGCCGCTACGAGGAGGTCGGGTACACCTCGGTCGGCTCCGGGTCGCTGTTCGCCCGCGGCTCGCTGAAGAAGCTGTACACCCCGGTGCTCGACGAGGCCGGGTGCGTGCGCGCCGTCCTGGAGGCCCTGGTCGACGCCGCCGACGACGACTCCGCCACCGGCGGGCCGGACGTCTTCCGCGGCATCTACCCCGTGGTGTCGGTGGTCACCGCCGACGGCTACCGCCGGGTGCCGGAGACCGAGCTGATCGCCGTGGCGAGCGCCGTGCTGGAGGCCCGCCGGGGCCGGCCCGACGGACCGCTCGCGCGGCTCGACGCCGCTTCCTGACCCAGCGGCCCGCTCCCGCCGGCACCCGCCGGTGGGAGTGCTCCGGGTCGACCCGAGCCACCAGCACCTGACCGAGAGGACTCCCGTCCGCGATGACGATGCCGTTCTACGTCGCACCCGAACAGGTGATGAAGGACCGCGCCGACTACGCCCGCAAGGGCATCGCCCGCGGCCGGAGCGTCGTCGTCGCCCAGTACGACGCGGGCATCCTGTTCGTGGCCGAGAACCCGAGCCGGGCGCTGCACAAGGTCAGCGAGATCTACGACCGGATCGCCTTCGCGGCGGTCGGCAGGTACAACGAGTTCGAGAACCTGCGCATCGCCGGCGTGCGGCTGGCGGACCTGCGCGG
>CAXTBU010000105.1:6447-8445 GCA_964242885.1 uncultured Actinomycetales bacterium | reverse complement strand
GGGCCACCGGCTCACCGGCTGGGCCGGGCGCTCGCCGCCCGGCAGCGTGGGCGGCATGACACTTCTGTCCATGACCACGGCGCGGCCACCCCGGCCCGCAGACCCCCCGGCCGTCGGCCGCCTGCACCGGCTGGGCGTCGAGAGCGGCTACCTGCTGGTCGGGTTCCCGCTGGCCGTCGCCTCGTTCGTCGTCCTGGTCACCGGCCTGTCCGCGGCGGCCGGCACCCTCGTCTCGCTGGTCGGCGTCCCGATCGCCGTGGCCACCCTGCTGGCCGGCCGCGGCTTCGCCGTGGCGGAGCGCGCCCGGCTGCGGACGGTGCGCACCGACGTTCCCGACGAGCGGGAGCTGCGCCGGCCGCCGGTCGCGGGGAACCGCTGGCGCCGGCTCGTCGCCCCGCTGCTGGACGGGCAGACCTGGTTGGAGGCGCTGCACGGCCTGGTCGTGTTCCCGGTCGCCCTGGTCTCGTTCTCCGTCACCGTCACCTGGTGGGCCGGTGCCGTCGGCGGGCTGACCTACCCGCTGTGGCGCTGGGCGCTGCCGTCGGACAACGAGGGGCTGGCCGCGGTCCTCGGCGCACCCCAGGCCTGGGCCGACATCGTGCTGACCATGGCGTTCGGCGTCGTGTTCGCCCTGGCCCTGACCCGGGTGGTGCACGGGCTGACGCTGCTGCAGACCGGGCTGGCCCGACTGCTGGTCGCACCGGCGACCGCGACCCTGCAGCACCGCGTCGGCGCTCTGCAGGAGAGCAACCGGGCCGGCTACCAGGCGGAGGCATCCGCCCTGCGGCGCCTCGAGCGGGACCTGCACGACGGCCCTCAGCAGCGGCTGGTCCGGCTCTCGATGGACCTGGGCAGCGCCCGGCGCCGGCTGGCCGACGACCCGGCGGCGGCCGCCCCGCTGCTGGACGACGCGCTCGTGCAGACCCGGGAGGCGCTGGCCGAGCTGCGGGCCCTGTCGCGCGGCATCGCCCCGCCGGTCCTCGCCGACCGGGGGCTGGCCGCCGCGCTGGCCGGGCTCGCGGCCCGGTCACCGGTGCCGGTCGACCTCACCGTCGACGTCCCGGAGTTCCCCCGGTTGCCGGAGCGCGCCGAGACCACGGCCTACTTCGTCGTCGCCGAGGCGCTGACCAACGTCGCCAAGCACAGTGGCGCGGCCGACTGTGAGGTGAGCGTCAGCCTCGACGGGCAGGTCCTGCGGATCGTGGTGTCCGACGGCGGCTGCGGCGGGGCGCACCTGGGGAAGGGCCACGGGCTGGCCGGGCTGGCCGACCGGCTGCGCGCGGTCGAGGGCAGGCTGGAGCTCGTCAGCCCGGTCGGCGGGCCGACGGTGCTCGGGGCTGTCGTCCCGCTCTGAGCGCTGTCGGCCCGACGGCACCCGACGGTGGAGGTGGCAGCGGTGCGGGTCGTGCTCGCCGAGGACTCGGTGCTGCTGCGGGAGGGCCTGGTCCGGTTGCTCGCCGAGGCCGGCCACACCGTGGTCCGCGCCGTCGCCTCCGGACCGGACCTCGTGGCGGCCGTCGAGCAGGAGCGGCCCGACGTCGCCGTGGTCGACGTGCGGATGCCGCCGACGTTCACCGACGAGGGCCTGCGTGCGGCGGTGCAGGCCCGCCGGCTGGTCCCCGGCACGGCGACGCTGGTGCTCAGCCAGTACGTCGAGGCCTCCTACGCCGGTGACCTGCTCGCCGACGGGCGCGGGGGCGTCGGCTACCTGCTCAAGGACCGGGTGGCCGACCTGGACACCCTCGTCGACGCGCTGGACCGGGTGGTGGCCGGCGGCACGGTGCTGGACCCGGAGGTGGTCGCGGCACTGGTCGCCGGCCGCCGGTCGCCGGTCGCGTCGCTGACACCGCGGGAGCGGGAGGTGCTGGGCCTGATGGCCGAGGGTCGCAGCAACGCCGCGATCGCCCGGGAGCTGGTGGTGAGCGACGGTGCGGTCGAGAAGCACGTCTCGTCGGTGTTCGCCAAGCTCGGGCTGCTGCCGTCGACCGACGACCACCG
>CAXTBU010000105.1:0-6347 GCA_964242885.1 uncultured Actinomycetales bacterium | reverse complement strand
ACGTCTCGTCGGTGTTCGCCAAGCTCGGGCTGCTGCCGTCGACCGACGACCACCGTCGCGTGCTGGCCGTGCTCGCCCACCTGCAGGGCTGACCGGGCAGGGCTGAACGGGCAGGGCTGACCGGGCGGGTCAGCAGGGCGGGTCAGACGGTGGTCCGGACCGCGTCCTCGAGGGCGCTGGGCTCCGCCTCGTCGGTCGGGGCCAGGAAGATCCACTTCTTGAACGACCAGAACCGCCACAGCATGCCGAGCACCAGGCCGATCCCGTTGGCGGAGATGTTGTCGGCCAGAACGCTGGTGAAGTCCAGGGCGTAGTGGGAGATCGCCAGGCAGCCGGTGCTGATGCCCAGGCCGATCGCGGACAGCAGCAGGAAGAGCGGGAGTTCCCGGCCGATGCCGCTGCGGCTCTTGTCCCGCCAGGTCCAGTGCCGGTTCATGAAGTACGACGAGGTCGCCGCGACCGCCGTGGACAGCACCTTCGCGGTGAGCGGCTTGTCCTCGAAGACGGTGTGCCGGAGCAGGTTGAACAGCCCGACGTCCACGCCGAAGTTGATCAGTCCGACGATCCCGAAGGCCGCCGCCTCACGCCACAGCCGGAGGAAGAGGCTCTTCAGCACCCCTGGAGGGTAGGGCACCCGGGTGGCCGCGGGCCCGGCGACCCACGGGGACAGCGGGCTGTCGCTGCCCCCGTGGGCCGACTTCCCGGCCGACGCCGGCCCGGTCGGGTCAGCCGACGTCCACCCAGTCCAGCGTCCGCGCGACAGCCTTCTTCCAGCCCGCGTAGCCGCCCTCGCGCTGCTCGTCGGACCACTCCGGCGTCCACCGCTTGCCCTCGTTCCAGTTCTCCCGCAGCTCGTCGGTGTCCTTCCAGAACCCGACGGCCAGCCCGGCGGCGTAGGCCGCGCCCAGCGCGGTCGTCTCCGCGACCACCGGCCGGGACACGTCGACGCCGACGATGTCGGACTGCAGCTGCATGCACAGGTCGTTGACGGTGATCCCGCCGTCGACCTTGAGCACGTCCAGGGCGACGCCGGAGTCCTTCTCCATCGCCTCGATGACGTCGCGGCTCTGGTAGCAGATCGACTCCAGCGTCGCCCTCGCCAGGTGGGCGTTGGTGTTGAACCGGGACAGCCCGACGATGGCGCCGCGGGCGTCCGAGCGCCAGTAGGGCGCGAACAGACCGGAGAACGCCGGCACGAAGTACATGCCGCCGGTGTCGCTGACCTGCCGGGCGAGGGTCTCGCTCTCCGCGGCTCCGGAGATGATCCCGAGCTGGTCGCGCAGCCACTGCACCGCGGAGCCGGTGACCGCGATCGAGCCCTCGAGCGCGTACACGGGTGCCTCGTCGCCGAACTTGTAGCAGACCGTCGTCAGCAGCCCGGCCTTGGACATCACCTTCTCGGTCCCGGTGTTGAGCAGCATGAAGTTGCCGGTGCCGTAGGTGTTCTTCGCCTCGCCGGGGGCGAAACAGACCTGGCCGACCATCGCGGCCTGCTGGTCGCCGAGGATCCCGGCCAGCTGGACCTCGCCCCGCAGTGGGCCGGTCCGGGTGGTGGTGCCGTAGAACGACGGGTCCGAGCTCGGTCGGATCGTGGGCAGCATCGAGCGGGGGATGCCGAAGAAGCCGAGCAGCTCCTCGTCCCAGTCCAGGGTGTCCAGGTCCATCAGCATCGTCCGGCTGGCGTTGGTGACGTCCGTGACGTGGACGCCGCCGTCGACCCCGCCGGTCATGTTCCACACCAGCCAGCTGTCGGTGTTGCCGAACAGCGCGTCTCCGCGGTCGGCGGCGGCGCGGACACCGTCGACGTTGTCCAGGATCCACTGGACCTTGCCGGCGCTGAAGTACGTGGCCGGCGGGATCCCGGCCTTGCGCCGGATGACGTCGCCGCGCCCGTCCCGGTCCAGCGCCGAGGCGATCCGGTCGGTCCGGGTGTCCTGCCAGACGATCGCGTTGTAGAGCGGGCGCCCGGTCGTCCGGTCCCAGACGACCGCGGTCTCCCGCTGGTTGGTGATGCCGACCGCGGCGAGGTCCGAGGTCTGCAGCTTGGCGCGGTTGAGCGCCGTGCGGATGACCGACTCCGTGCGCTCGATGATCTCCACCGGGTCGTGCTCGACCCACCCCGCCTGGGGCAGCACCTGCTCGTGCTCGAGCTGGTGGATGGCCTTCACGTTCCCGCCGTGGTCGAAGATCATGAACCGCGTGCTGGTGGTCCCCTGGTCGACGGCGCCGATGAAGTCAGCCATGTGTCGCGTCCTCTCTGACGGAGCTGGTGCGGTCTGTGCTGGATGCCGGCCCTCGGGCCGGCGCTGGGCGCGGCGTGCTCACGCGCGGGTCGCGCCGGGTGCCGCCTCGCCGCGGCCGGACCGACCGGGCGTGGTGTCGCCGGTGGGCACCTCCCCGACCTCGTCGGGCTGGCCGGCGGTGCCGAACATCCGGTTGACGTTCCCGCCGATGAAGCGGTCGTAGATCAACATGCCCAGCGGCCCGCCGATCAGCGGCCCGAGGATCGGCACCCAGAAGAAGAGGTTGCCGTTCCCGTCGCGCATCGCGCCGCTGTACCCGGTGATGTACTCCGCGACGCGGGGTCCGAAGTCGCGGGCGGGGTTGATCGCGTATCCCGCGTTGGACCCGATCGCCATCCCGATCGCCACCACCAGGAAGCCGATGAGCATCGGGGCCAGGTTTGCCGCGGGCGCCGTGTTGAGCAGGTCGGTGAGGGCGGCGATGACGATCAGCAGGATCGCGGTGCCGATCACCTGGTCGCGGAAGGCACCCCAGGTGCCCACCCCGTGGGCGGTGTCCGGCAGCGTGGAGAAGATGCCCTGGCTCTTGATGGTGTGCCCGGGGTCGAACCGGCCGATCGCCTCGGTGTAGTTCCACCGGACCACGAGGGCGGCGGTGAAGGCGCCGAGGAACTGCGCCACCACGTACGGGGCGACCTTCGCCCACGCGAAGCCCCGGAACAGGGCGAGGCTCAGGGTGACGGCGGGGTTGAGGTGGGCGCCGCTGACCCGTGCCGCGACGTAGACGCCGAACATGACGCCGAAACCCCAGGCGAAGTGGATGGAGTTGGCATCGCCGTTCTCGGACGCGACGACCTGGGCGACCACGCCCACGCCGAAGATGATCAGGATGAACGTGCCGAGGAACTCGGCGAGGAACTCGGGAAGGATGCGCGAGGGCGCGTCGGGCATGGGAGACCTCACTGTCTCGTGTGCGGACGGCCCGATCCGGCAGCGCGTCCGCGCCCCCGGCCCGGGGTCACCGGGACTCCCGGTTCCGCTCCGATGATGCTCCGCGGGGGCCGGTTGGTCGAGGACAGCCGCTGTGGGTTCGAGCCGGGCACCGGGAGGCCGACGGGCACCGGGAGGCCGGCCGGCCTCCCGGTGCCGTCGGTCAGCGGACCGCGAGCAGGTCGATGACGAAGACGAGCGTCTGGCCGGCCAGCTGGTGGCCGGAGCCGGCGGGCCCGTAGGCCAGATGCGGCGGGATGACGAGCTGGCGGCGACCGCCCACTCGCATCCCGGGGATGCCGTCCTGCCACCCCTGGATGAGGCCCTGCAGCGGGAAGTCGATGGGCTGGCCGCGGCCCCAGGAGGAGTCGAACTCCTCGCCGGAGTCGTAGCCGACGCCGAGGTAGTGGACCTGCACGTTCGCTCCGGGCACGGCTTCCGCGCCGTCGCCGACGACGACGTCGGTGATCTGCAGGTCGGTGGGTGCGGGGCCCTCGGGTGGGTCGATCTCGGGTGCGCTGAGCTCTGCCATGGCTCCATCCAACACGCCGATGCCGACACCGTCGTCCGGACCGACCACGGCCCGGCCGGGTCTGGTGAACCGCTGGAGGTCGGCCGTAGCGTCCCGATCATGGACGCGACGACCTCCCGCGAACCGCCCGTGGCCGGGGACGAAGCCGACCTGCTGCTCGCCGTCCTGGACCGGACCCGCAGCGTCCTCGCGTGGAAGTGCGGCGGGCTCGACGCGGCCGGGATGCGCGCCACCCTCGGGCCGTCCGCGGTCACCCTGGGCGGTCTGCTCAAGCACCTGACCGGGGTCGAGGAGCTCTACTTCACCTACCGGCTGATGGGGCGCAGACCGGCCTCGCCGTGGGACACCCTCGACTGGGCGGGCGACCCGGACTGGGCCTGGCGCACCGCGCCCGACGAGTCGCCGGAGGAGCTGCTCGCCAACTGGCAGGCGGCGGTGGCGCGGTCGCGGGCCAACGTCGCCGAGGTGCTGCACCGCGGGGACATGGGCCAACTGACCGAGGTCGCCGACGGGGACGGCGGTCCCGCCAATCTGCGGCGGATCGTGGTCGACCTGATCGACGAGTACGCCCGGCACAACGGCCACGCGGACCTGATCCGCGAGTCGGTGGACGGCCTGGTCGGCGAGGACCCACCGTCGCCGCAGCCGTGACCGCGCGCCAGGGCGGCTGACTGGGGCCACTGGCGGACAGCGAGAGGGAAGCGTCGTGACCTGGCCGGCCTGCTGGCGACGGGCGAAGAATTGCTCGACGGCGCCGGGTGCCGGTTGACCACACACCCGGGGAACGGCACCGCGACCGGCCAGGTTGTCGCCGACGAGCTGCTCGAGGGCGAAGCGGGACGGTCAACGGCCCGGCACACCGGCGCGTACCTCGTCCATGAGAGTGGGGTACGGATCTTCCACTGGAGGGCGCGCCGACCTGACGTCCCGGTACAACCCGGTCAGCACCTCCCCGGCCAGGTAGTAGCGGCCACGGGTCTGACCGACCGCTCGCAGCAGCCCCGCGTCGGCGAGACGACCGAGGTCCCGGGTCGCCGTTCGCTCTTCCAGGCCGAGCCGCCTCACGTAGGTGGCGCGTTGGACCCGTAGTCCCCGAGCGGCATCGAACAGCGCGTCGGAGACGCGCTCGGGTAGGAGGTGCTCGCCGGCGAGCTCGTCGAGACGCCGCCACAACACGTCCGCCTCCTGGAAGCGGCGCCGCAGGGTCTGCGCCTGGATGTGATGGGCACGCAGGTTGAACGCGAGCCACAGGTGGGCGTCGTTGTCAGGGTGCCAGGCGCCTTGCCCGGTGGCAGCCAGGACGAGGTAGTAGTCCCCCGTGTTGCTGCCCAGCCACTCCTCGATGCTCGAGAACGTCGGCTCCAGAACCTGGTCCTGCGCCAGCACCAGCGTCTGCAGGGCGCGAGCCATCCGTCCGTTGCCATCGCGGAACGGGTGGATCATCACCAGATTCAGGTGTGCCATCGCGGCGCGGACCAGCGGGTCCAGCTCCCGCTCGTCACCCATGGTCCCGACCAGTGCTTCGACCAGGCCGCTGACCATGGCGTGATCGGGACCCTCGTAGACGGACTGACCGCGTGTGTCGTCGTGCACGAAGACCGGCCCCGTCCGGTAGTGGCCGGGCGCCTTGCTCAGGTCGTGTTCCAAGAGCATGAAGTGCATCGACCGCAGGGTCATCGCATCGAGCTGGAAGCCTGGGCTGGTCGCCATGCCGAGCACGTAGGTCAAGACTCGGCGGTAGCCGACGATCTCAGCCCACGTCTGCTGGTCCGCTGACAGGGGCGCCTCGTCCTCCACGGCGGCGAGGGCGTCCTGGTCTGTGACGGAGTAGCCCTCGATGCTGTTCGAGCCCTGGATCGCGCGCGCCTGAGCGGTCCGGCGGAGCCCGCCCGTCCAGCGACGCGGTGTCCGCAGTGAAGCGGCCATCTCCTCCCGGAGCGCATGAACGTCCTCGATGACGCGTTGGTCGTCCAGGTCGAGAGCGGGGGTGGTGAACACGGCAGCCATGTCGCTATGTCCTCATCATTGGGACACTGACCCTACGCCCGCCGGGCGGGTGGCGCAATATTTAGGACATTGCGCCATGCGCGACGGTGCGTGGACTCCGTTGGGGTGCGCAGCGGCCCCTCAGGGAACGACCGAGCGGTCGATGACGACCGCGGGGTTCCAGCCGCCGGCCCAGGCGCGCGACCACCTCGCACTCATCCAGGCAACGTCAGCATGATCTGCCGTTTGGGGACCGACGCGCCGCGCTCGATGCGTGGGACGGTCCGGGCAACAACTGTCCCTGATGGACTGGTCCTGCTGGCGCAAGCTTGCAGATCACCCCCTTCACCACATCAGTCAACGGTTCGCCGATCGCTTCCCTGAAATTGGATCCGAGCAGTCGGAGTACCGTGACGGTCTGCACCGACAAGAGCGACCTGACCAACTCGAGCTGTTCCGCGCTCTCACCACGTCCGCCCGCTCATGCTCCACGTGTCTCGATTTCAGAGCGGACGAGTCGAGTCCCACTGCCCGGCTCAGATGCGTTCACCACTTGAGGCCGCCGCCGGACTGGTACTCGGTGACACGGGTCTCGA
>CAXTBU010000104.1:0-8631 GCA_964242885.1 uncultured Actinomycetales bacterium | reverse complement strand
GGCCTCAGACCTTGCGCCAGCGCGGCTCCCAGGTGCCGTCGCTCTCCTCGAAGTCCCCGAACAGCGCCGGCGCCTCGGTCACCATCAACCGGGCGACCTGGCCGAACACCAGCCGGATCTCCTCCTCGGCCCCCGGCGCCGTCCGCATGGCGATGACGTGGCGCAGCGTCCGGACGTTCGCCGTCCACACCAGGCCGGTGGCCAGGCCCTCGGGCGCGAACCGGCGCATGAACGAGGTCTTGTGCTTCTTCTCGGCGAAGTCGACGCCGGGCTCCTCGAGGCCGAAGTGACCGGTCATCCACTCCTGGAACTCCTCCAGGCCGGTGAGCACGGCGCTGGCCCGCTCGAGCAGCTCCGGGTCCTCCTGCGCCCACTGCGGAAACCAGAACGGCAGCTCGGTCAGCCGCACGTAGCGCAGCGACTCCTGCGAGACCGCGACCCCGGCGCGGTGCCGGACCAGCTCGTGGGTCAGCACCCGGGAGACGTCGTGCAGCACGAAGCTGAAGCTGGCGTGCTCGAGCACGGACCCGTGGGCGCTGGCGAGCACGTTGCGCAGGTACGCGGTCTGGTCGGTCCGGATCTTCGTGACGTTGGGGTTCAGCCCCGGCTCCCACGACCGGTAGCAGATGCGGCCGGCGGCCTCGGCGAGGTCCTGGGCGTCCGCGCCGGCCGGGCCCGTGCCGTCGTCGAGTTCGCCGCGGTCGAGGCGGGCCAGCCAGTCGGAGCCGCCGACCTGGGCGAGGTACTCCCCCAGCGCCGCGTGGTCCAGCTCCGGGCGGGCGACGAGGAACACCTGGGGTTCGACGGTCTTCACGGGCGGGCTCCTCGGCTGCGGGGGGACGGCACGGGGTCGGCGACCGGCGTGCCGTCGATGTCCAGGACGATGCCCGTCCCCACTGACAGGACCTCTGCCACCGACAGGACGCTGACCCGAGCGAGGTCGTCGACGACCACGTCGGCTGCGGTGAGCTCGTCGTGGGCGACGGTCGTGGTCAGGGCCAGCGTGCGGGCACCGGCGGCGACGCCGGACGCGATCCCGGCCGGGGCGTCCTCGACGACGAGGCAGTCCCCCACGTCGAAGCCGAGCGCCGCGGCACCGGCCGCGTAGGGCGCCGGGTCGGGCTTGCCGGCGTGCACCTCGTCGCCGGTCACCAGCAGCCGGTCGACCGCGAACGCGAGCTCGGACGCCCGCAGCCGGGCGGTGGCCAGGGAGCGGTCCCCGGAGGTGACGATCCCCCAGGCGTCGGCCGGCAGCGCGCGCAGCAGCCGCACGGCCCCCGGGATCGCGACGATGCCCTCGACGTCGGCGAGCTCCAGCGCCCGGATGCGGGCGAGCGCGGGAACGGCCCGGTCCGGGGGCACCAGGGCGGCGACCAGGTCGACGGACCGGCGGCCGTGCGAGCCGACCCGGACGAAGTCGGCGGCGCTCACCTGGTGCTCGCCGGCCCAGCGGGTCCAGCTCCGGCCGATCGGGCCCGAGGTGTCGAGCAGGGTGCCGTCGAGGTCGAACAGGACGCCCCGCACCGCCAGTCGCACGGGCGCCACCCTAGGGCTGCGGCGCGGCGGACCCCGGGCCCGCCCCGCCGCCCGGGCAGCCCGGTGGGACCCTGTCGCGGTGACCTCCCAGCCTGTTCCGCAGCGCACGGTCCGGCTGGCGTGGGCGGCCGACGTGCCGGCGATCGCCGAGATCCAGCTGGGCGCACTGCGTGCGACGATGCCGGCCGAGGTGGCGGGCGAGCTGGCCGTCGAGGACCTGGCGGCGGCGTGGCGGGCCGCGGTGACCCGGCCACCCACGGCGCGGCACCGGGTGCTGGTCGCCACGGAGGGCATCGGCGCCGCGGACACGGGTGCAGCCGGCGCGGCGGTCGGCGGACCCGCGGTGATCGCGGCGCCCGACCTCGGGACCGCGGGCGGCGCGCCCGTCGTCGGGTTCGCGGCCACCGGCCCCGCCGACGACCCGGACGCGACCGCCGGCGAGGACGGCGAGGTGATCGCGCTGCACACGGCCCGCCCCGACGACGGGCTGGCCTCGGCCCTGCTGGCCGCCGCGGCCGACACCCTGGAGGCCGACGGGTTCACCCGGGGCCAGCTGTGGGTGTCGGCGACCGACGACGCACTGCGGCGGGTCGCGGACGAGGCCGGGTGGACGCCGGACGGCGCCTACCGGCAGCTGGACCTCGGGAACGGGGACGGCGCCGCCGGGGACGACGCCGCCGGGGGCGGCCGGGACGACGCCGCCGGGGGCGGCCGGGACGACGCCGCCGGGGGCGGCCGGGACGGCGGGGCCGGGGGCGGCCGGGACCGCGGGGCGCTGACCCAGGTCCGCGTGCACACCGGCCTCGCCGACGACGACCACGAGCCCGCCTTCTCCTGAGGCTGGACGACGACGTCCCGGGCCGGCAGCTGCCGGCCCGGGACGCGTCCTGCCACGGCACCGGGTCCGCGCGGGACCCGGTGCGGTCAGTTCACTGGCCGGGTGCGGTCAGTTCACTGGCCGGGTGCGGTCAGCTCACTGGCCGGCGAGCCAGCCGGCGTCGCCGGCGAGCGCGGCCGCGGCCTCGGGACCCCACGAGCCGTAGGCGTAGGACTGCAGCTTCGGCCTGTCGGCCAGCACCGGACCGGCCGCCTCCCACACGTGCGCGAGTCCCTCCGGCGTCGTGAACTGTGCGCGGTCACCGCGGAGCACGTCGTGCACCAGGCGCGCGTAGGCCGGGAGCGGCTTGCCGCCGAACTCCGGCAGCGACACCTGCAGGGTGGCCTGGCCGATGTCCTCGCCCGGGCCGGGCTTCTTGCCGGTCGCCGTCAGCGACAGCGACCCCTCGCCGGACAGCTCGAACGCCAGGACCGCGGGCTTCGTGCCGGCCGGGGCGTCGACCGGGCGACGGAACACCAGGCTGACCCGCTGGTGGCTCTCGGCCATGGCCTTGCCGGTCCGCAGCAGGAACGGCACGTCCTGCCAGCGGTCGTTGTCGATCCAGAGCCGGGCGGCGACGAAGGTGTCGGTCTGCGAGTTCTGGTCGATCCCGTCGGCCTTGAGGTAGCCGTCGTACTGGCCCAGGACGACCTCGTCGGTCGACAGCGGCCGGAAGGCGCCGATCACCCGCTCACGGGCGGCGGCGGCCTCCTCCGGGTCGGACCCGGTCGGCTCCTTGGCGACCTGGGCGGCCAGCTGGAACAGGTGGGTGACGATCATGTCCAGGAACGCGCCGGTGCCGTCGTAGAACTGGGCGCGGGTCCCGACGTCGAGGGTCTCCGGGACGTCGATCTGCACCGACTCGATGCTGTGCCGGTCCCAGACCGCGCCGAACAGGCTGTTGGCTGCCCGGACGACGTCGATGTCCTGGGCGCCCTCCTTGCCGAGGAAGTGGTCGATCCGGTAGACGGCGGACTCCTCGAACACCGAGTGCGCGAGCTCGTTGAGCTCCTCGAACTCCGCAGCGGAGGTACCGAACGGCTTCTCGTAGACGACGCGGGCGGAGTTCGCCAGGCCGTGCTGCCCGATGCCCTCGGTGATGCCGCGGAACGCCTTTGGCGGGATGGCCAGGTAGTGGATCATCTGGCCGCGCTCGCCGAGCTGGTCGTGCGCCTGCTCCAGGACCTCCAGCAGCGTGCCCGGGTCGTCCTTGTTGAAGCCGCCGCCGGCGAACAGCAGCCTGGACGCGAAGTCCTGCCAGACCTCGCCGTCGGGCTGCGGCCCGAACTCCTTGAGGCTCTTCTCCACGCGGCCGCGGAAGTCCTCGTGGCTCACGTCGCCGCGGCCGTTGCCGACCAGCCGCCAGTCCGCCGGCAGCAGACCGTCGACCGCCAGCTGGAACAGCGCCGGCAGGACCAGGCGGTGCGCCAGGTCGCCGGTCGCGCCGTACAGCACGAAGACGGTCTTCTCCAGCTCGGACGTGCTCTCAGGCATGGACGCACCCTCCCGGCGGCGGTCCGCCGCAGTCGACGGGCGTCGCGACGACGCCCGGTTCACCCGTGCGGGCACGCCACGCCGCGTCCCCCCACTCGGCCCCGGTCAACCCGCCGGGTCGGCCCCAGCTTCCCCCGGCCGGGGACCTGTTCGCGACACCGCACGACCGGCTCCTGCCCCTGGCCTGGCCGTGGGGCTCACCGCGTCGCCGGGCAGGGCTCGCAACAAGTCGAGGCTGATCGGGTACCGGACGCCCGCCGCGGTGACGGCGGTGAGATCGCTGGTCGCCGGGGCGGCGACCACGACGAAGCGCCGCGGGTCGTCGGTCGACGTCGTCCCGGACGGCTGGCGCAGCTCGAGACGCACCACCTCGGCGGCGACGCACAGGAACGCCGCGGTCATCCTCTCCCCCGACATGGGCGGGAACCAGGAACTTGCCGCCCTGTTCAGCAGGAGCGCGTCGCCCTGGCCGTCGTAGTTCGGCGGTGACAGATCCAGTCCGTCGCTGCCGTTGGCCACCGACCACCCACCGACCCGCTCGAGCTCCAACCCCCAGAACGAGTAGGCGCTCCCGTGGACGACGAGCAACGCCCCCATCCCGCGAGCGAAGTCGACCACCACCACCTGCTGGTGCGCCAGCGGCGGCAGCTCCTTGGGCACCACCAGTCCGCCCAGCTCGCGGAAGTACTCGGCGACGATCATGGACACGGGTCGGCTCCGCAGCTCAGCCGGCGAGCGCGATCGCCCGGCGGGTCGCGCCGCGGGCTCGCCGTCGGTCACCGGCGGCGTCGTAGGCCAGCGCCAGCCGGTACCAGCAGCGCCAGTCCTGCGGCGAGGCGGTCACCTCGGCCTGCCACCGGTCGAAGTCGGCATCGGCGGCCGCCCGGACCACCCGTCCCGACGGCGTCCGGGGCAGCAGGTCCTCGGGCAGGCCGCCCTCGTCGGCGAGCCGGTCCGCCAGCCGGGAGCTGCGCAGCCCGAAGCGGAGCTCGGCGGCGACCACCCCGACGCCCACGACCGGGAAGACCAGCAGTCCCAGCCCGAACGCGACGGCGACCGGTCGCCCGTCGGCGACCAGCAGCACCCCGCGCCAACCCACCAGCCCGGCGTAGGCGGCGACCGCGGCGACCGCGAGCACCGCCAAGACCCGGGTGCGCACGCCCGCCGGCTCAGGCCAGCCCGAGGACGTGCTCGAGCCCGACGGTCAGGCCCGGCCGCGACGGCACGGCGAGCGCGGCGAGCACGGCCCCGGCCGCGAACGACGCGCGGCTGGTCGAGTCGTGCCGGATGGTCAGCAGCTCCCCGGTGCCGCCGAACAGCACCTGCTGGTGCGCGACCAGGCCGGGCAGCCGGACGGCGTGCACGTGGATGCCGTCCACCGTCGCGCCGCGGGCACCGTCGGGGTCGGTCGTCGTCGCGTCCGGCACCGGCCCGAACCCCGCCCCGGCCCGGGCCGCGGCGACGACCTCGGCGGTCCGCCGGGCCGTCCCCGACGGGGCGTCGACCTTGCGGTCGTGGTGCAGCTCGACGATCTCCACGGACTGCAGGTACCGGGCGGCGGTCGCGGCGAGCTGGGTGGCCAGCACCGAGCCGAGCGCGAAGTTCGGCGCGACCAGCACCCCGAGGCCGGGGGAGCCGGCGAGCCGGGCCTCGACCTCGGTCAGCCGGTCCGGGCCGAGCCCGGAGGTGCCGACGACGACGTGGACGCCGGCGGCCAGGCAGGCGTCGACGTCGGCCAGCACGGCGTCCGGAACCGTGACGTCAACGGCGACCTGAGCACCGCTCTCAGAGAGCAGCGCTCGCGGGGTGTCCCGGCCGAGCCGGGCCACGAGCTCGGTCCGCGGGTCGGCGTCCAGCGCGGCGGCGATGACCTGGCCGAGCCGGCCGCCCGCGCCGAAGACCGCGACACGCAGCGGGGCGCCGTCCGACCCCGGAGCAGTGCTCACAGCAGGTCGGCGAACGCGCTGTCGTCGCGGTACGGGCCGACGACGGCCAGCGACGGCGGCGCGGACAGCAGCTCCGCGGCCAGCGCCTGCACCTCGTCCAGCTCGATCGCGTCGATCTCCGCCAGCGTGTCCGCGACCGACACGTGCCGGCCGCGCAGCAGCTCCGACGCCCCGATCCGGCTCATCCGCGACCCGGTGTCCTCCAGGTTCATCACCAGGCCACCGCGCAGTTGGCCCTTGCCGATGCGCAGCTCGTCGGCGGTGATGCCGGCCGTCGCCACGTCGGCGAGGACCTCCCGGCAGATGCCGAGCACCTGTCGGGCCTTGCGGGGCTGGCAGCCCACCTGCACCCCGAGGATGCCGGCGTCGGCGTAACGCTCGGCGAAGGAGTACACCGAGTACGCCAGGCCACGCTTCTCGCGGATCTCCTGGAACAGCCGGCTGGACATGCCGCCGCCGAGGACGGCGTTCAGCACGGCGAGCGCGTGCCGGCGCCCGTCGGTCCGGGCCAGGCCGGGCATCCCGAGCAGCAGGTTTGCCTGCTCGGTCCTCCGGTCGACCAGCGTCACGCCCGGGCGTGCGAGCGGTGCTCGCGTCCCGGTGCGCGGCGACTCCGGGCCGGCGTCGCCGCCCAGGTAGCCGGCGAAGGCCGCGCGGACCAGGCGCACCACGGTTGCGTGGTCGACGTTGCCGGCGGCCGCGGCCACGACCCGCGGCGCCGTGTACCGGCGGTGGTAGTAGCCGTTGACGACGCTGCGCGCCATCCCGGTGATCGACTCCACCGAACCGAGGATCGGCCGGCCCAGCGGGGTGTCGCCCCACAGCTGCTCGGCGAACACGTCGTGCACGAGGTCGCCGGGGTCGTCGTCGCGCATCGCGATCTCGTCCAGCACCACCGACCGCTCACCGTCGACGTCGGCGGCGGTCACCCGGGAGGAGGTGACCATGTCCGACACCACGTCGACGGCCAGCGGCAGGTCGGCGTCCGGCACCCGCGCGTGGTAGCAGGTGTACTCCTTCTCGGTGAAGGCGTTGCTCTCCCCGCCGACCGCGTCGAGCTCGGCGGAGATGTCCAGCGCGGTGCGCCGCGCGGTCCCCTTGAACAGGAGGTGTTCCAGGAAGTGGGTCGACCCGGCCTGGCTCGGCCGCTCGTCGCGCGAACCGACGGCCACCCACAGCCCGAACGCCGCCGACCGGACACCGGGCACCGCGTCGGTGACAACCCGCAGCCCGCCCGGCAGGACGGTCCGCTTCACCAGTCCGGACACCGCACCCGCCGGGTCCCGCTCGGTGAGCACCGTCCGCGTCGAGCCGACCGGCTGGTCGGTCGCCTGCAGGCCGCCGGACGCCGACCGGGCCCGGCGCTGAGCGCCGGACCCGGTCGATGAGCTGCTGTTCACAGCTGGACGTCGCTCACGCGGAGGCGGTCGCGTCGGCCGGGGCCTGCTCGGAGGCCTCGACCACCGGGGACAGCGACAGCTTGCCGCGGGGGTCGACCTCGGTGATCTCGACCTGGATCTTCTGCCCGACCGACACCACGTCGTCGACGTTGTCCACGCGCCGGCCGCCGGCCAGGGCGCGCAGCTTGCTGATGTGCAGCAGGCCGTCCTTGCCCGGGAGCAGGGAGATGAACGCGCCGAAGGTCGTCGTCTTCACGACCGTGCCGAGGTACCGCTCGCCGACCTCGGGCATCGTCGGGTTCGCGATGCCGTTGATGATCTGGCGGGCGGCCTCCGCGGACGGGCCGTCGGTGGCACCGATGTAGATGGTGCCGTCGTCCTCGATGCTGATCTGCGCACCGGTGTCGTCCTGGATCTGGTTGATGATCTTGCCCTTCGGCCCGATCACCTCGCCGATCTTGTCCACCGGGATCGTGACGGTGAGCACCCGCGGCGCGAACGGCGACATCTCGCCGACGCCCGGGACCGCCTCGGCCATCACGGCCAGGATCTTCGTGCGGGCCTGCTTGGCCTGGGTGAGCGCCGAGGCGAGCACCGAGGCCGGGATGCCGTCGAGCTTGGTGTCCAGCTGCAGGGCGGTGACGAACTCCGAGGTCCCCGCGACCTTGAAGTCCATGTCCCCGAACGCGTCCTCCGCGCCGAGGATGTCGGTGAGGGCGACGTAGCGCTGCTCACCGTCGACCTCGCCGGAGATCAGGCCCATCGCGATGCCGCCGACCGGGGCCTTGAGCGGCACGCCGGCCGACATCAGCGCCAGCGTGGACGCGCAGACCGAGCCCATCGACGTGGAGCCGTTGGAGCCGAGAGCCTCGCTCACCTGGCGGATCGCGTAGGGGAACTCCTCACGCGTCGGCAGCACCGGCACCAGGGCCCGCTCGGCCAGGGCGCCGTGCCCGATCTCGCGGCGCTTGGGCGAACCGACGCGGCCGGTCTCGCCGGTGGAGTACGGCGGGAAGTTGTAGTTGTGCATGTAGCGCTTCTTCGTCACCGGCGAGAGGGTGTCGAGCTGCTGCTCCATGCGGAGCATGTTCAGCGTGGTGACCCCGAGGATCTGGGTCTCGCCGCGCTCGAACAGCGCCGACCCGTGCACCCGCGGCAGCACGTGCGACTGCGCGGACAGCGGGCGGATGTCGGTCAGGCCGCGGCCGTCGATCCGGACGCCGTCGCGCAGCACCCGGGTCCGGACGAGCTTCTTGGTCAGCGACCGCAGCGCGGCGCCGATCTCCTTCTCGCGGCCGGCGAACTGCCCGGCGACCTTGTCGGTGGCCAGGTCGCGGACCCGGTCCAGCTCGGCCTCGCGGTCCTGCTTGTCGGCGAT
>CAXTBU010000103.1:1342-8774 GCA_964242885.1 uncultured Actinomycetales bacterium | reverse complement strand
AGCACCCGCTGGACCTGCAGCCCGTCGCGGAACGACGGGGTAGGGCCCTGACCGGTGCCGATCGCCTCCACCAGGTCCCGGGCCTGGTGGGTGAACGTGTGCTCGTACCCGATCAGGTGCCCTGCCGGCCACCACGCCGACAGGTACGGGTGCTCCGGCTCGGTGACCAGGATCCGCCGGAACCCGGCGGTCAGCGGGTCCTCGGAGCCGTCGTAGAAGCTCAGCTCGTTCATCGACTCGAAGTCGAACGAGAGGCTCCCGGCCGAGCCGTTGACCTCCAGACGCAGCGCGTTCTTCCGGCCGGTCGCGAACCGGGTCGCCTCGAACGACGCCAGCGCACCGGACGTGAACCGACCGGTGAACAGCGCCGCGTCGTCCACGGTGACCGGTCCTCGTCGGGTGCCGGCACTGCCGGCCAGACCCGCACCGGACTCGGCCAGCGGCCGTTCCTCGACGAACGTCTCCGTCACCGCCGACACCCCGGTCAGCAGGTCACCGACGACGAACTGGGCGAGGTCGACGATGTGCGCACCGATGTCGCCGAGAGCACCGCTCCCGGCCCGGTCCTTCTGCAGGCGCCAGACCAACGGGAACTCCGGGTCGACGATCCAGTCCTGCAGGTACAGCGCGCGGACGTGCCGGACCGTGCCGATCCGCCCGTCGCGCACCAGGGCGCGGGCCAGCGCGATCGCCGGCACCCGCCGGTAGTTGAACCCGACCATCGAGCGGATCCCGGACGCCGCGGCCCGGTCCGCCGCATCGGCCATCTGTTCTGCCTCGGCCACCGTGTTGGCCAGCGGCTTCTCGCACAAGACGTGCTTGCCCGCCGCCAGCGCGGCGAGAGCGATGTCGGCGTGGGTGTCACCGGGCGTGCAGACGTCCACCAGGTCGACGTCCGGGCGGGCGATCAGTGCGCGCCAGTCGGTCTCGACCGCCGCCCAGCCGAGGGTGGCGGCGGCGGCTGTCGCCGCCGCCGCGTCCCGGCCGGACAGCGCGGCCATCTCCGGGCGCAGCGGGAGGTCGAAGACCCGGCCGGCGGTCCGCCACGCCTGGGAGTGGGCGGTGCCCATGAAGGCGTAGCCGACCATGCCGATGCCGAGCCGGTTCGCGGAGTCCTGCGTCACGGTGCTGGTTTGGACGGCACCGCCAGGTCCGCGCCGGGCGACGGCTCGCGTTCGATGCGCGGGCCGGCCGCCACGAACGCGCGCGTCGAGGTCGCGTCGTCGGGGAAGAAGCGGGCGATCACGCGGTCGGTGGCATGACCGTCCTCGAGGTGGCAGAACTGGTCGCGGAACCGCCGGTAGGCCGCCTCGTGCTCGGCGACGACCGACGGCAGGTCGGCGAGAGCATCGACCACCTCGGTGCTGGTCGACAGCAGCGGCCCCGGGGCGATGGACGCGAAGTCCATGTAAAGCCCCCGCAGCCGGTCCCGGTAGTCGGCCAGGTCGTAGGTGAAGAAGATCATCGGCTTCCCGGTGACCCCGAAGTCGAACATCGTCGACGAGTAGTCGGTGATCATCACGTCCGCGGCCAGGTACAGCTCGTTGATGTCCGGGTGCAGGGACACGTCCACCACGCCCGGCCGGCCGGTCAGGTCCAGGTGCCGCGACACCAGGTAGTGCACCCGCAGCAGCACGACGACGTCGCCGAGACGGCGCGCGATGTCGTCCAGGTCCAGCTGCAGCGCGAACTGGTCCCCGCCCTCGGCCAGGACCAGGTCGTCGCGCCACGTCGGGGTGTAGAGCACGACCGTCGTGGAGTCGGCGATCTCGAGCTCCCGCCGCAGCCGCTGCCGGATGGCGTCGCCGCGCGGCCCGGTCAGCACGTCGTTGCGGGGGTAGCCGAACTCCGCCACCTCGCCGGAGAAGCCGAACGCGCCGCGCAGCCTCGCCGTGCTCGCGGCGTTGGGGGACAGGAGTGCGTCCCACCGCCGGATGTCCTCGGTCAGGCGCTCCAGCCGTCCCTCCGGTGCCCAGCGGACGTCGAAGTGGATGCGCTTGAGCGGCGTCCCGTGCCAGGTCTGGAGGTAGACGGTGCCGGGCGCCTTGTCCCAGTCGAGGTCGAGGTGGGTGTTGGAGACCACGACGTCGGCGTCCTCCAGTGCCGCGACCAGGTCCCGACTCCCCGCGGCGACGGTCTGGATGCCGACCGGGAAACCGTGCCGGTGGACGGGGTCCGCCTCCCACACATGGGTGATCGGGCGCCCGGTCGCGGCCAGGGCCTCGTAGATGGCGCGCGGGTTGTCGGAGTACCGACCGCTGAAGCTGCTGTACACGACCTTCATCGACACACCCTCTCGCCCACTCGCCGATGCGCCCCGGAGCGCCGTTTCGTCCACCGGATCGCGGCTCGGCGGGGGGTCGGGCGACCCCTACCCTGCTCGGATGCGCAACGTCCAGGTCGTGATCCTCGCCGCCGGGATGGGGACCCGTCTGGGACGGCCGCTCCCCAAGCCCCTCACCGTGCTCCGCGACGGCAGGTCCATCCTCCACCAGCAGGTGGACAACCTGCACCTCGTGCTGGGCGCGGACGTCCCGATCACGCTGGTCGTGGGCTTCAAGGCGACGATCGTCATGGAGGCCGCACCCGACCTGGTGTTCGTCTACAACCAGGTCTACGACAGCACGAACACCTCCAAGAGCCTGCTCAAGGCGTTGCGCGCGTCCCACCCGGGCGGCGTGCTGTGGATGAACGGCGACGTGGTGTTCGACCCGCGGATCCTCGAGTTCGTCCAGCCGTGGCTGGACGCCGACGAGAGCTTCGTCTGCGTCAACACGGCCGCGGTCGCCGACGAGGAGGTCAAGTACACCGTCGACGGGCACGGCTACGTCGCACAGCTGTCCAAGCAGGTCGTCGGCGGGCTCGGTGAGGCGGTCGGCATCAACTACGTCGCCGCCGCAGACAAGCCTGCGCTGGTCGCCGAGCTGTCCGCGTGTGCCGATCAGGACTACTTCGAGCGGGGCATGGAGGCGGCCATCGCCGAGTACGGCGTGCGGTTCCGCCCGCTCGACATCTCGACGTTCACGGCCGTCGAGGTGGACTCCGAGGAGGACCTCGCGCGCGCCAACCAGCTGGCCTGACTGGCGATCAGCCCCGCCTTGCGGCGCTGGGCTGACCAGAGAGCGACGCTCACTGCCCCTGGTCACGGACACGCGTGGACGGGCCCGACCTGCTCTGAACGCCTGACCGGAGACACGTGCTCTCGTGAGCGGTCGACCGGCTGTCCGTCCGAACGGCTCGCGACCGGTTCCCGCGACTCCGGGTGCGGTCAGGGGGTCGGCAGGCTCGTGATACGGCCGACGCCGATCCCCAGCGGGCCGGCGAGCGCCTCGAGCTGGTCGACGGTGACCTGGGAGATGCCGGTGGGGGTGGCGACCCAGCGGTCGGCGCAGCCACTGAAGTGCACCCGGGCTTCGACGCTGCGGCCGTCGGCGTACCGCAGGTGCAGCACGACGGGGTTGCCGGACGGCGCGCCGGGAGGGCACGTGCCCACCACGTCGGGAAGGGCGCCGGCCGGGGCGGCGTCGAGGGTGGCCGCGGCCGTGCGGGCGGCAGCACCGGTCAGGGTGGTCGAGGCGCCGACGACCGGGCCCAGGCTGGCGCTCTGGTACACGCAGACCCCGATGGACTCCGGGTCGCCGGCCGCCACCTTCGGGCCCGCGGCACGCCGGTCCCAGGCAGGTGCGGCCGGGTAGGCGGTCCGGCAGCCGGCGCTGTCGACGTCGACGACACGGACCGACGCGATGATCCGGTCGACGACCGTGGCGTCCGGGCTAGCGACCGTCACCGTCACGCCGCGACTCGCGACCACCAGGACCGTCTCGGCTCGCCCACGGTACTGCCGGGGCACGACCACCGCCGGGGTGCCGTCCGCTGTCACCACGTCCCGGGTCGGGGCGACGTTGTCGAAGACGGTCAGTGCCGACTGCTCGATCGTCAGCCTGGACGCGGGCACCGTTCGGCTGAGGCACGCACGTCGACCCCCCGTCCCCCCTCGGGTGACCAGCGCCGCCGGCGGCGGTTTCCCGGAGCCGGAGCACTCGGACCAGGTGTTGACCGGCCAGCTCGCGGGCGCGTCGACCTCCACACCGAGCGAACTGATCCGCTGCCATCCTGCCGCGACCGGCAGGCGTTCGGGTGCGGTCGAGCTGCTGGCGCCGACAGGCCCGGTCGGCCGGTCCAGGGCCGACCTGGCCCGGTCGGCGACGACCCCCGCGGTGACCAGGACCGTGACCGCTACCGCGGTCGGCACCAGCCAGCCGGGCAGCCGGCCGCGACGGGGCGCCCGGCGGAGGGGCCGGTCGATCACCCACTCGACCACCTCGGGCCGCGCCTGGCCGTGCTGGTCGGGCGCGTCCCCGATGCGTTGGGCGGCCATCCGCTCCACGGCCTGGCGCGTGCTCGTCACGGTGTCTCCCTCAGTGCGGTGTCGAGCGCGGACGGCCCGGGCGGTGGCGGCGACGCGGGGGGCGGCCGGCCGGGGTCAGTGGCGTCCTGAGCGGTCATCGCCGCCGCCAACCGGGTCCGCGCCCGGTGCAGGCGCACGGCGGCGGCCGGCGGGGAGCAGCCGAGGACCGTCGCGGCCTGGCGGGTCGACAGCCCGTCCCAGACGGTGAGCATCAGCAGCTCGCGGTCCGCGGGCGACAGGGAGTCCAGCGCGGCGAGGACGGCGAGCCGTTCGGTGACCTCGGCCGCGATGTCGGGGTCGGCCGGGGTCCGCAGCTCGTGCAGGCGTTCGATCTCGGCGACCAGGGCCGCGTTGCGGCCGGCGGCCCGCCGCTGCTGGGAGATGGTGTTGCGCGCCACGACGAGCAGCCACGGCAGCGGCCGGGACGGGATCTCCGGGAAGCGGCGCCAGGCGATCAGGTAGGTCTCCGCGACGACGTCGGCGGCCTCCTCGGGCAGCACCCGGCTCCGGGCGTACGCGGTGACCCGGTCGACCGTCTCCGCCCGCATCCGGGCGTAGCGCTCAGCCGCGGGGTCCACGTCGGTAGTGGCCGGCACAGCCCCGCTTCTTACCCTCCGCCGGGCCTCAGCGGCGCGAGCGGCGGGCGCGCACGTACTGGTCCGGCCAGTGCACGTCCCCACCCAGCTGCGCGGCGGCGTGCTGTGGCCACGACGGGTCGGCCAGCGCGGCCCGGGCGACCAGCACCGCGTCGGCGGAGCCGTCCACCAGCAGGCCCTCAGCCTGCACCGGCTCGGTGATCATCCCGACGGCGGCGACCGGGAGGCCACTGCCCTGGCGCACCGCGCGGGCGAACGGCACCTGGTAGCCGGGGCCCACGGTGATCTGCGCGTCCGGGGTGAGGCCACCACTGGACACGTCGACGAGGTCCACGCCGTGGCCGGCCAGGTCCTTGGCCACCTCGACGGTCTGCTCGACGTCCCAGCCGCCCTCGACCCAGTCGGTGGCGGAGAACCGGACGAACAGCGGCTTGTCGTCGGGCCACACCCCCCGGACGGCGTCGACGACCTCGACCAGCAGCCGGCTCCGGCCGGCCAGGTCGCCGCCGTACTCGTCGGTGCGCAGGTTGCTCAGCGGGGACAGGAACTCGTGCAGCAGGTACCCGTGCGCGGCGTGCAGCTCGACGACGTCGAAGCCGGCCTGCAGGGAGCGCAGTGCTCCGGTGGCGAACGCCTGCGGCAGGGCCCGAACCTCGTCGGTGGTCAGCTCACGCGGGGCGGGCCAGTTCCCGAAGGCCAGCGCCGACGGGCCGACGGTCTGCCAGCCGCCGTCCGCAGGCTCGACGTAGCCGTCGCCGTCCCAGGGGCGCTGGGTGGACGCCTTGCGGCCGGCGTGCGCCAGCTGGATGCCGGGCACCGCGCCCTGCGAGCGGACGAAGTCGTTGATCCGCGCGTAGTCCGCGGCCTGCTCGTCGGTCCAGATGCCCGCGTCGGCCGGCGTGATCCGCCCCTCGGGCACGACCGCGGTCGCCTCCTGGATGACGAGGCCGGCGCCGCCACGCGCCAGGCCGCCGAGGTGCACCAGGTGCCAGGCGGTCGGCCGCCCGTCGACGGAGGAGTACTGGCACATCGGGGCGATCCACGCGCGGTTGGGCATGGTCGTCCCGCGCAGGGACAGCGGGGAGAACAGTCGGCTCATACCGGTTCCCAACAGGTCGGCGCGCCCGGTGTTCCGGCGGTGCGGCGAGCGGGACCGCCTCACCGACGGGGCGATGGGCGACGCTGGGCGGGTGGACGCCCCGACGCACCCGTGGCACCGTGCGGCGCGCGGCGGCCCGGGCACCGACGAGCTCGGCCGGTCGCTCGGCGTCGCCGACCGTGACCCACTGGCGGACCGCCGGGACGGGCCGTGCGCACCGGAGCTGGACGTGCTGTGCGCCGGCACCGTCTTCTACGACCTGGTGTTCACCGGCCTGGACGGCCCGCCGATGCCCGGCCGTGAGCTGTGGACGTCGGGGATGGGGTCCTCGCCCGGTGGCGTGGCCAACCTCGCCGTCGCCCTGCGGCGCCTGGGCCTGCGGACCGGGCTGGCGGCGTGCTTCTCCACCGACCAGTACGGCGACTACTGCTGGGAGACCCTGGCCGACCAGGAGAGCGTCGACCTGTCGCTGTCGCGGCGGGCGCCGGGCTGGCACACCCCGGTCACCGTCTCCCTGGCCTACGACACCGACCGGGCGATGATCACCCACGGCCACGAACCGCCGCTGACCAGCGACCAGCTGGTGGGGACCCCGCCCAGGGCCCGGGCGGCGATGGTGTCGCTGCGGGCGCAGCCGGACTCCTGGCCGGTGCACGCCGCCGCCGCGGGCACCGACGTGTTCGCCGACGTCGGCTGGGACGCGACCGGGAGCTGGCCGGCGTCGGTGCTGGACCAGCTCGACTCCTGCGCGGCGTTCCTGCCCAACCACGCCGAGGCGATGCTCTACACCCGCACCGACTCCCCGCGCGACGCCCTGCACCGGCTCGCCGACCGGGTGCCGGTCGCCGTGGTCACCCTCGGGCCGGGTGGCGCTCTCGCCGTCGACCAGGTCACCGGCGAGGAGTGCACGGTCGACGGGGTCGCCGTGGAGGCGCTCGACGCGACCGGTGCCGGCGACGTCTTCGTCGCCGGGTACACCACCGCCCACCTCGCCGGCTGGCCGCTGGTGCAGCGCGTCCGCTTCGGGTGCCTGACCGCCGCGCTGGCCGTCCGGCACTTCGGCGGGTCGCTGTCCGCGCCCGGCTGGCCCGACGTGGACGCCTGGTGGCGGGCGGTGCGCGCCGGCGCCGGGGGGAGCGGGGAGGCCGGCCGGCTGGCCGCCGACTACGGCTTCCTCGACGACGTGCTCCCGCCGCCGGGCCCGGGCGAGCCGGTCGGCCCGCACCGGGCCCCGGTGACCATCGGGTTCCACCCGGTCGACCCGCCGGCGGGCGCAGCGGTGGACCCGCCGGCTGTCGCAGCGGTGGACACGGCTGCTGTCGCAGCGGT
>CAXTBU010000103.1:0-1242 GCA_964242885.1 uncultured Actinomycetales bacterium | reverse complement strand
GCTGTCGCAGCGGTGGACACGGCTGCTGTCGCAGCGGTCGACCCGCCGTCCGGCTGAGCGGCCGCGGCAGAGCGGGTGCGCCGGACGCGGTTCGATGGGACGTCGGCTCCTGCCCACCGCCCGTGCAGCGCGCCCGCCCCAGCAGTTCCGATCAGCAGCCCGTTCCTGTCGGCCCCGGGGCCGACCAGCGAGGAGAACCATGCGCGCGACAGTCATCCACGGCCCGAACGACATCCGGCTCGAGCAGGTGCCCGACCCGACGATCCGGCGCCCCACCGACGCGATCGTCCGCGTCGTCGCCTCCTGCGTCTGCGGTTCCGACCTCTGGGCCTACCGCGGCATCCAGAAGGTCCGGCAGCCGCACCCGGTCGGCCACGAGTTCGTCGGCATCGTCGAGGAGACCGGGTCCGCGGTGTCCACGCTGACCGAGGGCGACTTCGTCATCTCCCCGTTCGCGGTGTCCGACGGGACCTGCGTCAACTGCCGCAACGGCGTCCACACCTCGTGCCTGCACGGCGCGGCGTACGGGTTCACCGACGAGCACGGCGACCCGGTCGGCGGCGGACAGGCGGAGTACGTCGGCGTCCCCCAGGCCGACGGCACGCTCGTCGCGCTGCCGGAGATGCCGTCCGACGAGATCGTCCCGGGGCTGCTGACGCTGTCCGACGTCATGGGCACCGGCCACCACGCCGCGATCTCGGCCCGCGTCGGTCCGGGCAGCACGGTCGTCGTCGTCGGGGACGGCGCGGTCGGGCTGTGCGCGGTGATCGCCGCCAAGCGGCTGGGTGCGGAGCGGATCGTGGCGATGTCCCGGCACGCCGACCGCCAGGCGCTGGCCCGTGAGTTCGGTGCCACCGACATCGTCGCCGAGCGGGGCGCCGAGGGCATCGCGGCGGTCAAGGACCTGTTCGACGGGATCGGCGCGGACGCGGTGCTGGAAGCGGTCGGCACGAAGGAGTCGATGGAGCAGTCGCTGGCGACCACCCGCCCCGGCGGCTTCGTCGGCTACGTGGGGGTCCCCTCCGGCGGGCCCGAGCTGCCGATGCGGCAGATGTTCGGCGACAACCTCAACGTCGCCGGCGGCGTCGCGTCCGTCCGGGCCTACATCGACGAGCTGCTGCCGGACGTGCTGGACGGCACCATCGAGCCCGGCCGTGTCTTCGACCGCCAGCTGCCGTTGGACGAGGTCGCCGAGGCCTACGCCGGCATGGACGAGCGCCGGTCGATCAAGACCCTGCTGCG
>CAXTBU010000102.1:6534-9041 GCA_964242885.1 uncultured Actinomycetales bacterium | reverse complement strand
GCGGCTGCGCTGCCGTGAGCGCCGAGGCGTCCAGGTCCGGCAGTCCGAGGCGACGGGCGAGCTGACGGAACCGACCCCGCAACGTGGCCACCGAGTAGATGCGGCTGACCGCGACGTACCGGCCGGACAGCCGCGCGGTCGACGCGGCCCGCGGGCGCAGCCAGTCCCGGGGCACCCGCCCGGGGAGGCCGGTCGGGTACTGCTCGGCGTCAGCCGGGTCCTCCTCGATCCCGGCGAGCATCCCGGCCAGGGCGGGGTCGGGGCGGAACGGGGCGAGGACCTCAAGCAGGCACCCCAGCAGCGACCCGCCCGCGTAGACGGTGCGGAACTCCCCCGCCGGGTCATCCCACTGGCCACCGAACCGGCCGTCGACCGCGTACTGCCACGGGGTCCACCCCCACGGGTCCGGCCGGTACCCGACCCGCCACACCACGCCCGGGTCCACGTCGACCTGCAGCTGCAGACCGCGGACGGTGACCGCGTCACCCGGGTCCGGAGGGAACATGTACCAGCCGGTGTCCACTCAGCCGGTCGCGGCGAACGCCCGCGCCGCGGCCAGCACCCGCGGGCCGGCCTCGTCCATCTCGTCCTCGACCAGCACCCGGGCCGGCGCCCGGTCCCCCAGCGCCGGGTTCATCCCCTGGAACCAGCTCTGCGCCACCGCCGGGCTGTCCCGCTCCACCAGCAGCCCCGCCACCTGGAACGCCAGTCGCAGCCGCCGCTGAACAGTCGGGTCCTGCACCGCGCGCGTCCCGTCGGCCCACTGCCGCACCGCCCGGGTCTCCCGCACCCCACCCAGGTAGGCGACCAGCCGGGCACCGAGCAGCTCCCGCAACCCCGCGACCACCGCCGCCGGCTCCGAGCGCATGGCGCGGGCGTGCGCGGCCAGGTCCGGTCGCGCCGAGCTCACCGCCGCCATCCCGCGACGACACTAGCCGCGCCCGCCCCGATCACACCCCCGTTCACAGACCCGGCGAGCGATGTGCCCCACTCGGCGAGACCTCCGACGGCCGTTGCGGCCGGCCCGGTGCGGCGCACTACGGTCGGCGTCCGTCCGACCCGTCGTCGCCGACCCGCTGGACGGAACCCGATCGCGCAGAGATCGCGGGAGAGCAGATGAGCCACCCGAGCACCGTGCCGCTGCCCGCGCGGCCGGGACCGTCGACGCGGCTGTCCGTGGCGCTGCCGCACCTGTCCCTGCCGCTGCGCACGTTCCTGTCCACCGAGGCCGGCTCCGCGGTGCTGCTGCTGGTGGCGACCGTCGTCGCCCTGGTCTGGGCCAACGTCCCCGGCGCCGGCTACGAGACCTTCTGGGAGACCGAGGCCGCCGTGCTGGTCGGGGACGCGACGATGTCGCTGGACCTGCGGCACTGGGTGAACGACGGCGCGATGGCGGTGTTCTTCGCCGTCGTCGGCCTGGAGATCAGCCGTGAGGTCACCGTCGGCGAGCTGCGCAACCCGCGCGCGGTGATGGTCCCGGCCCTCGGCGCGGTCGGCGGACTGGCCCTGCCGGCGCTGATCTTCGCGGCCTTCAACGCGGGCGGCCCGGCCGCCGCCGGCTGGGGCATCCCGGTGTCCACCGACACCGCTTTCCTCGTCGGAGTGCTCGCCCTGTTCGGTCCGCGCTGCCCGGACCAGCTGCGGCTGTTCCTGCTGACGCTGGCGATCGTCGACGACATCGGCGCCATCGTGGTGATGGCCGTGTTCTACACCGACTCCGTGTCGGTCCCCGCGCTCCTGCTGGCCGCGGTGCTGGTCGCGGTGCTGATCGTCCTGCGCTGGGCGGGGGTGTGGCAACTGCTGCCCTACATCCTGGTCGGGCTGGGGCTGTGGGGCGCCGTCTTCGCCTCCGGCGTGCACCCGACGCTGGCCGGGGTGCTGTTCGGGCTGGTGCTGCCGGCGGCCCGGGTGGGCCCCGAGCAGCGCGAGCGACTGCGCTACTACGGCCGGGCGGTCATCGAGCACGCCGACCCCCGCCGCGCCCGGCTGGCGACCGCTGCGGCACGGGCGACCGTGCCGACCAACGACCGCCTGCAGGACGCGCTGCACCCGCTGAGCGCGTACGTCGTCGTGCCGCTGTTCGGGCTGTCCAACGCGGGTGTCGAGGTGGATGCGCACGCCCTGCGCGAGGCGGCGACCTCCTCGGTGACGATCGGGGTGGTGGTCGCGCTGCTGGTCGGCAACACCCTCGGCATCACCGGTGCGGCGGCGGTCGCCCTGAAGGCCGGGCTCGGGGACCTGCCCGGCCGGGTGCGCTACGGCCACCTGCTCGGCGGGGCGCTGCTGGCCGGGATCGGCTTCACCATCGCGCTGTTCATCACCGACCTCGCGTTCGACGACCCGCTGCTGCGCCAGCAGGCGAAGATCGGCGTGCTGGCCGGGTCGCTGCTGGCAGCAGTCCTCGGCTCGCTGGCGCTGCGCTACCTGGGCGAACGACTGCCGCTGTGCTCGCTCGACGACGGCCCCGGCCTGCCCGAGCTGCCGACCGGGCCGTGGCGGGACCCGAC
>CAXTBU010000102.1:3283-6434 GCA_964242885.1 uncultured Actinomycetales bacterium | reverse complement strand
GCCGGCCGGAACCGCTGGGCCGTCTCGCCGGTGACCTCCCCGGCGCCGGCCCGGCGGGCGTACGCGGCCAGGTCGGCGTCGGCCAGGTGCTCCTGGTCGGCGAACATCAGCTCGTGCATGGCCCAGAAGTGCTCGCCGGAGGCCTCGGCGGCGAGGGCGGCGGTCAGGGCGAACGGGTGCTTGGTGAACAGCGGGAAGTGCCGCCACACCAGCCGCACGCGGCCGGCCGAGCCGTCGACGAGCCGGCGGAGCACCGGGGCCGCCGCGCCGCAGTACGGGCACTCGAAGTCGCCGTACTCGACGACGGTGACCGCCGCCTCGGGGTTCCCGTAGACGTGCCGGTCCGGGTCCACGGACGGCGTCGCCGGCGAGACGGCGGGTGAGCTGGCCACGTGCCGACGCTACGTCCGGACGCCGTCACCCGGTGGCGGCCGGGTCCATTGACGCGCTTCTGCGCTCGCTCGACGCCATCCACCTGGCCAGCGCCCAGCTGGTCGCCGCAGCGACGCCCGACTTCCGGGCGCTCGTCGCCTACGACACCCGACTGCTCGACGCCGCGGCCGAAGCGGGACTCGCCGTCGCCGCGCCGGGTCTGCGCTGACCCCCCGGGAACTCGGAGATCCGGCCCGGCAAACTGATCAACGCGGCGCGATCGGGCCGCCCGTGGGGCAACCCAGGGGGCACGCGTCGACGAGCGGGGATCCGATGACCACGACGCCGACGGCGGGGGGCGGTTCGCACCGCGGCGGTCGGGGTGGCCGCCGCCGCCCGGTCGCCGTCTACGTGCTCGGCCTGCTGGCGGTGCTCTTCCTGCTGGTCGGCGGCTACGGCGGGCAGTACCAGGGCCGGCTGTCGGAGGTCCAGCAGAACGACAACTCGGCGTTCCTGCCGGCGACGGCGGAGTCCACCCGGGTCGCGGACGCCAGCGGCGCGTTCAGCTCGGTGCAGACCATCCCGGGGGTGGTCGTCTACCAGCGGAACCCGGCGCTCACCGCGCAGGACCGGGCGTTCGTGACCGCCGCCCCGGCCGTGCTCCGCGCCCAGGAGGGCGTGGCGGCCGACCAGGTCGGTGCCGCCCAGTTCAGCCAGGACGGCACCACCGCCGCGGTGACCGTCCCGCTGGTCGCCAGCAGCAACGGGGTCGACGTGGCCGGCGACGACCTCGTCGACCGGGAGAAGGCGGTGATCGCCCGGGCCCGGGACGGCGCGCCGGCCGGCCTGGCCGTGCACAGCGCGGGGCCCGGCGGCCTGCTGGTCGCGTTCATCGACAGTTTCGCCGGCCTGGACGGGATCCTGCTGCTGGCCGCCGGTGGCGTCGTCGTGCTGATCCTGCTCGTCGTCTACCGCAGCCCCGTGCTGTGGTTCTTCCCGCTGTTCTGCGCCGTGCTGGCCCTCGGGCTGGCCGCGCTGGTGGTGTACGTGCTGGCCGACCGGGGGACCATCACGCTCAACGGCCAGAGCCAGGGCATCCTCTCGGTGCTCGTCCTCGGTGCGGGCACCGACTACGCGCTGCTGCTGGTCAGCCGCTACCGCGAGGAGCTGCACGCCTCCGAGAGCCGCCTCGTCGCGATGACGGCCGCCTGGCGCGGCTCCGCACCCGCGATCGCCGCCTCCGGCGTGACGGTGATCGTCAGCCTGATGTGCCTGACCCTCGGTCGACTGAACTCCGACAGGAGCCTCGGCCCGGTCTGCGCCATCGGGATCGCCGCGACCCTGTGCGTGATGCTGACCGTCCTGCCGGCGATGCTGCTGGTCGGCCGTTGGGTGTTCTGGCCCCGGGTGCCGCGCGCGGACCACCGCGTCGTGGCCGCCTCGATCGCCGAGCGTGGCCTGTGGGGGCGCTTCGCCGCGGTCCTGGGGCGCAACGCGCGCCGCAGCTGGGTGCTGTCCACGGTCCTGCTGCTGGCCTGCGTGTCCGCTGTCGGCGGGCTGCGCACCTCGGGGCTGTCGACGGTCGAGGGCCTCACGAACTCCCCTGACGCGGTGATCGGCGAGCGGATCTACGAGGCCGAGTTCGACGCGGGAGCCAGTGCCCCGGCGACGATCCTCACCGCCGCGGACCGCGCCCCGGCGGTGATCGCCGCCGCGTCGGCGGTGGACGGGGTGGCGCGGACCCCGGGTGCCGTGTGCGTCCAGACCGACTTCGCGGCGCTGGCGAAGGCCGCCGCAGCCGGCGGGGCGCCGGCCGGGGGTGCGGACCGAGCCGCCGGTTGCCCGCCGGCGCAGTTCCAGGTGAAGCCGGTCGACGGCCGGCTGCTGGTCTCGGCCCAGCTCACGGCGGCCTACGACACCCAGCCCGCCTACGACACCGTCGAACGGCTGCGCACCGCCGTGCACGCGGTCGACGGCGCGGACGCGCTCGTCGGCGGTCAGGCCGCGACCAACCTGGACACCAACGACGCCAGCCGCTACGACCGGAACCTGGTCATCCCGATCGTGCTGGTCGTGATCCTGCTGGTGCTCGGGCTGCTGCTGCGCTCGATCCTGGCGCCGCTGCTGCTGGTCGGCACGGTGGTGCTCAGCTTCGCCGCGACCCTCGGGGTCTGCGCGCTGGTGTTCAACCACGTGCTGGACTTCCCCAACGCCGACCCCGGCTTCCCGTTGTTCGCGTTCATCTTCCTGGTGGCACTGGGGATCGACTACAACATCTTCCTGATGACCCGGGTCCGCGAGGAGTCGCTGCGGTACGGCACCCGCGAGGGGATCCTGCGCGGCCTGACCGTCACCGGCGGGGTGATCACCTCCGCGGGCATCGTGCTGGCGGCGACGTTCGCCGTGCTGGGCGTGCTCCCGCTGGTGTTCCTCGCCGAGATCGGGTTCGCCGTCGCGTTCGGCGTCCTGCTGGACACGCTGCTCGTGCGATCGGTGCTCGTCCCGGCGCTGGCCCACGACATCGGCCGGATCATCTGGTGGCCCTCGAAGCTGGCGCGCGGCCCCCGCTGACGCGGGACCGACGGGTCAGGCCGGGTCGCCGACCCGGGCGCGGAAGGCGACGGCCGCGCCGCCGTCGGCGGCGATCCCGACCGGGCCGGTACCGGCAGGCAGCAGGGCGCCCTGGCCGGTGGCGAGCCGCAGCTGCTCCCCGGCGCCGTTGACCCGGACGGCTCCGGACACGCACAGCAACAGCTGCGGGCCACCGGGGTCGGCCAGC
>CAXTBU010000102.1:0-3183 GCA_964242885.1 uncultured Actinomycetales bacterium | reverse complement strand
CGCGACAGCCGGAACTGCGGCGCCGGCGCCGGGTACTCGGTCTCGACCGCCGAGACCGGGACTCCGACCACGCGGTGCGGCGGGCCCGGCGTGGTGTCCAGCACCGACATCAGCTCGGCGACGTCCACGTGCTTGGTGGTCAGCCCGCCGCGCAGCACGTTGTCGCTGGACGCCATCAGCTCGACCGCGGTCCCCGCCAGGTAGGCGTGCAGGACACCCGCCGGGGTGTAGACGGCCTCGCCCGGCGCCAGCCGGAGGTGGTTGAGCAGCAGGGTCACCACGATGCCGGGGTCACCGGGATGGGTGCCGGCGACCTCGTCGAGCAGGTCCAGGTCCGCGAGCACCGCGGCAGGGAGCCCGGGCTGCAGCCGGGCCGACCGTGCCGCGTCCAGGGCGGCGGCTGCGACGGCCTCGCCGTCGGCGGCGCCCAGGGACAGCAGCACCCGCAGGGCCACCGCGAGCCGGCCCGCCTCGTCGGGCGACGCGGCGGCGTCCCCGGGCGGATCGGTGAGCGACCGGACGATGTCGGACAGCAGCAGCGCGCCCGGCGACCCGACGTGCAGCGCGCCGATCGCCCGGTCCAGCGCGTGCAGCACCGGCGCCGACTCCGCCACCGGCCGGAACCCGCACAGCGCGGTGAACTCGGTGACCGCGCAGGTGATCTCCGGCTTCGGCCAGTTGTCGCGGTAGGTACGGTCCGGTGCGTCCCGGGGCGGGCCGGCAAGCTCCTCGCGGGCGAAACCCGTCAGTGCCTGGTCGGCCGACGGGTGCGCCTGCAGGGACAGCGGACGGGCCGCCGCGAGCACCTTGAGCAGGAACGGGAACCGGCCGTAGCGGGCGGCGGCGTCCGCGCCCAGGGTGGCGACGGGGTCCGCGGCGACGAGCTCGTCGAGCCGGCGCCCGGTGGCGGCCAGGGAGCTGGGGGCCTGCGGATGGGCGCCGAGCCACAGCTCTGCGTGCGGGCGGCCGTCGGGCTCGATCCCCAGCATCGCGGGGATCGAGGACGTCGACCCCCAGTCGTAGTACTGGACCGCGTTCCGCAGCAGGTGCACGACTCTCCTCAGGCGGAACTGGCGCCGCTGGCGGCGCCCGGGTCGTCCCCGGTCCGCGGTCCACCGCCGTCGCGCGGGGCGTCCGCGAACCGGCCGAGGCCCAGCGCCAGGTAGGTCGCGGCGTAGGTGCCCTCGGCCAGCAGTGCGGCGTAGCGGGCCATCTCCGGGCCCTCGACGCAGGCCAGCACGGAGGTGCGGACCGCGTGCCGCTCGGCGGTGGCCAGCAGGCGTGCCCGGTTGGCCCGGACCTGTGGGTCCTGCGAACCGTCGTCGAGGACGACCAGCGCCGGCCGCCGGTCCGGTCCCGCGCCGCCGTCGGCGAAGGGGTCGGCGAACAGGTCCGCCGGTGGCACCGCCTCCAGCACCGGCAGCAGGTGCCGGGCGTCCGCGGCCAGCCCAGCCCGCCCGGTCGCGTCGCGCAGGGCCTCCACGACCCGGCGGGCGGCGCGGGCGGCGAGCACCGTCCCGCCCCACAGCAGCGGGAGCGAGTCGGCCAGGACCAGCGCCAGGTCCTTGGCCGGGTTGACGGTCAGGTCCCGCGCGGGCGAGCAGCGGATCGCGACCTGGTCGAACGCGGCGGCGACGGTGTCGGTGTCGACCTCCGGGCCGAGCCCGAGCTCGCACAGCGACTGCAGCACGACGACCGCGGAGGCCAGGACGTCGCCGGTCTCCGACGGCAGCAGCACCGTGTCCCGGCTGCCGAGCCCGTCGGCGACGCGGCTGCCCTCAGGGGCGGCGACCAGCAGCGGCGCTCCCCGGCGCAGCGCCTCGGCCACGGTCGAGGCCGCGTCCTCGTCGGTGCCGTCCGGTGCCAGGACCAGCACCAGGTCGTTCGCGCCGGCCCACCCGGGCAGGCCGGGTGCTGGCCAGGCCACGAACGGGACCGGGCACCAGGGCTCCAGCACGGCGCGCAGCAGCCGGGCGTCGGCGCCGGCGGCGACGATCGCGCGCGGACGGCCGAGGCGGTGGATGCCGGACAGGGCGGTGGAACTCGCCGAGGCCTCCCGCCGGACCCGCGACCCGGCTTCGGCCAGCGAGCGCAGCGTCGCGTCAGCGGCCCGCAGCGCCGCCGGGTCGTCGAGCAGGGTCTCGTCGAACAGCGCGGTTCCCGGGGAGGACGTCGCGGTCACGCCGGGCCCGCTGCGCCGGCCGGCACGGGACCACCCGGCACGGGACCACCCGGCACGGGACCACCCGGCACGGGGACCGCAGCGTCCGGGAGCAGCACCGGGATCCCGTCGGTCACCGGGTAGCGGGAACCCGACTCGTTGTGCAGCCAGGTCGCGCCGGTTCCGTCGACGACCGGCGTCAGGCGGCTCCTGGTGACCGGGCAGCGCAGGATCGCCAGCAGGTCGTCGTCCACGCCGAGCGGGGTGGCTGTCGCCTGGTCGGTCATCGGCCGCCGACCATCAGCGCCTGCACCTGCGCGACGAGCTCGTCGGTCCGCGTCCGGTCCGGGGCCTCCGCGTTGAGCCGCAGCAGCGGCTCGGTGTTGCTCGGGCGCAGGTTGAACCACCAGTCCTGCCCGCTCACGGTCAGCCCGTCGAGGTGGTCCAGCTCCACCCCGGACATCCCCTGGTAGTGCTGCTGCACCCGGGCGACCACCACGGCAGGGTCCGGTACCTGCGTGTTGATCTCCCCGGACGCCGCGTACCGGGCGAACCGGGCCAGCAGCTCGGACAGCGTCCCGTCGGCGGTGCCCAGCGCGCTCAGCGTGTGCAGCGCCGCGAGCAGCCCGGAGTCGGCGAACCAGAAGTCGCGGAAGTAGAAGTGGCCAGAGTGCTCGCCACCGAAGACCGCGTCCCGCTCGGCCATCGTCGCCTTGATGAACGAGTGCCCGACGCGGGTCCGCACCGGCTCCCCGCCGTGCTCGCGGACGATCTCCGGCACGCCGCGGGAGGTGATCAGGTTGTGGATGATCACCGCACCCGGGGACCGGGTGAGCTCGCGGGTCGCGATGAGCGCGGTCAGCGTGGACGGGGACACCAGCTCGCCGCGCTCGTCGACGACGAAGCACCGGTCCGCGTCGCCGTCGAACGCGAGCCCGAGATCCGCGCCGTGCTCGATCACGGCCTTCTGCAGGTCGACGAGGTTGGCCGGGTCGATCGGGTTCGCCTCGTGGTTGGGGAAG
>CAXTBU010000101.1:7206-9382 GCA_964242885.1 uncultured Actinomycetales bacterium | reverse complement strand
GGACGCGGTTGTCACCAGGAGGACACGCACTCGCCCCCCGCGGCCGCGGACCTGCTGTGATCAAGACATGGAGCAGCTGCGGGTGTCCGGGTCGGCAGAGTGGGTCGTCGACCACTGGCGGTCGCGGCTGTACGCCACCCCCACCGGAACCGACGGATCACCCGAGTTGCTGCTGCGGGAGGTGACCGCCCCGACGCTCGCCCAGTTGGACGAGCAGGTCGACGGGTTGGGCATGCCGGCCGCGCCCGTTCCGCGCCCTGCGGGCTGAGCGCTGCCGCGCCACGCGCGCTGAGCGCTGCAGCGCCACGCGGGCTGAGCGCGCAGAGTTGTTCCCAGATCACCTTCGGAGCCGCACGCTGCCCGAGCGGGCCTGGTGGGCTCCTCACATGGAACGCCTCACCTGGATCAACGAGTCACCGACCCGCCGGGGCAACGGCTGGGTGCAACGGTTCACCACCCTGCTGACCCGTCCCGACGGGCCGCCGGAAGCGCTCGTGCGCGAGGTCAGGGGCGACACCGCCGAGGAACTCGCCGGCCGGGTCCAGGACCTGGGCCTGCCGGGCGGCCAGGTCACCGCGTCGGTTCGCGCGTAGCGGGCGGCCACGGCCCATCGCGGCGAGCGGCCGTGGGAGGGTCGGACCCCGACGTCCGGGTCCCGTGCCCTCTCCGGCACCGGACCGGCGCGCCACCGTCTGCCAGCACCGGAGGGCCCGTGATCTCCCGCCTGCTCCTGCTCGGCGCCACCGGTGACCTGGCCGGGCGCTTCCTGCTGCCGGCCCTGGCGCGGATGCACGCCGCCGGCCAGCTGCCCGACGACCTGCAGGTCGTCGGGGCATCACACCAGGACTGGGACGACGCCCGATTCCTCGACCACGTCGCACAGCGGTTGCGGGAGCACGCCGGCGATGTGGCCGCGGACGTCAGCCGGGACCTGCTGGGCCGGCTGCGCTACCGGGTGGTCGACCTCGCCGAGCCGGCCGGCATGGCCGCGGCGGTCCGCAGCCTCGCATCTGCCGACGGGTCACCGGATCCCCCGGTCGCGGCCTACCTCGCGCTCCCGCCCGCCACCTTCCCGGCGGCGATCGGCGCGCTGGGCGAGGCGGGCCTGCCGCGCGGGAGCCGGATCGCGGTGGAGAAGCCGTTCGGCGACGACCTGGCGAGCGCTGTCGCGCTCAACGCCCTGCTCGACCGGGTGACCGACGCAGCCGCGGACCAGACCGCCTTCCGCGTCGACCACGCGCTGGGCATGCCGACGGTGCAGGACCTGCTCCGGCTGCACCGGCACGGCGGCCCGCTGGCACCACTGTGGAACGGCAACGCCGTGGAGCAGGTCGACGTGCTCTGGGAGGAGACGCTCGGGCTGGAGGGCCGGGCGGACTTCTACGACCGGGCCGGCGTCGTCAAGGACGTGCTGCAGAACCACATGCTCCAGGTGCTCGCGATGGTGGCCGTGGACCTGCCGGCGGACCCCACCGAGACGCAGTTCCACGACGCAAAGCTCGACGTGCTGCGCTCGGTCCGGCCGCTGTCGCCGGCCGACGTCGCCGCGTCGACCCGTCGCGGCCGCTACACCGCCGGCCGCCTGGCGGGTGGTGCGGCGGTGCCGGACTACACCGTGGAGACCGGGGTGGACCCGACCCGTGACACCGAGACCTTCGCCGAACTCGTGCTGGAGCTGGACCAGCCGCGCTGGGCGGGCACGAGGTTCGTGCTGCGCGCCGGCAAGGCCCTCGCCGCGGACCGCAAGGGCGTCCTCCTGCACTTCCGCGAGCCGGTGGAGCTGCCCGGCTCCGTCCGCGCCGGCTCCGCGCGCACCGGCTCGGTCCGCACCGGCTCCGTCCACACCGATCGGGCGTGGATCCCCCTGGACGCCGCGCACGTTGCCGGACCCGGACCGCAGCCGGTGGCCCTGGTCGAACCGCCGGCCGACGGTGAGCTCGCCGCGTACACCGCAGTGCTCACCGACGTCCTGACCGGCGGGACCGCGCGCTCGGTGAGCGGGGAGGAGTCGGAGCAGGCCTGGCGGATCGTCGAGCCGGTGCTGAGGTCCTGGGCGGCCGGCGCCGCACCGCTGCTGGAGTACCCGGCCGGCTCGCCCGGCCCCGCGAAGCCGGACCGGACGCTGAGCGCCGAGCTGCGCTGAGCCGAACCCGCGGCGACGGAACCCCGTGCGATG
>CAXTBU010000101.1:0-7106 GCA_964242885.1 uncultured Actinomycetales bacterium | reverse complement strand
AACCCCGTGCGATGAGAAACCCCGTGCGCCCGTGCGCGCCGGGTGGCACCCTCCCGGAGGGCGGGATCGGGCAGGAGCTGTCGGGAGCGTTGCTCTCGCCTGTTCTCCGCGTAGCCCGTTCCCGGAAGGTCTTCGGCACCTCTGGGTTCGAGTCCCCTCGGGGCCGTCCCGCGCGCTCGCCGTCAGGTGCCCGTTGCCTGTCGGTGTCGCTGGCCGGCTCTGTGGACGCAGGGTCCCCGCCGGCCGGCGTCGCGCGCGGGCCGGTCCGCTCACCACCGCTCCCCCCAGGCGCTCCACCACCCGACGCCCGACGCCCGACCGTCCACGACCGCCGGAAGGAGACCGAACCGATGGCCACCGTCACCGTCCTCGACCACGAGCGCGCCGTCCGCTTCCGCGACGGCCGCCTGGCCGGCGTCGTCGGCCCGGGCCGCCTCCGTTTCCGCCGGCGGCGCACCCGGGTCGTCGTGGTCGACCTGCGCCTGCGGACCCTGACGGTCGCCGCCCAGGAGATCGTCGCCGCCGACGGCGTCCCGGTGAAGGTGAGCGTCGCGGCGCGCTGGCGGGTCACCGACCCGGTCGCGTTCCTCACCGCGGCCGAGTCGACCGCCGGTGAGCTGTACCTCGTCCTGCAGCTGGCACTGCGCGACCTGGTCGCGGAACGGACCAGCGACCAGGTGCTCGCCGAGCGGTCGACGCTGGCGGACGGGATGGCCGAGACCGTGGCGACCCGGCTGTCGGACCTCGGTCTCACGGTGGAGTCCGCGGCCGTCAAGGACGTCGTGCTCCCACCGGAGCTGCGGCGGGCTGCGGCGGCCGTGGTGCTGGCCCGACAGGAGGGCCTGGCGGCACTCGAGCGGGCGCGGGGTGAGAGCGCCGCTCTGCGGTCGATGGCCAACGTGGCCCGGGTGCTGGCGGACAACCCGGCGCTGCTGGCCCTGCGGACGCTGCAGACCGCCGACCGGCCGGGCACCACCGTGGTGCTGACGCCGGTCGACGTGCCGGTCGGCGTGCCGGCGCCGCGCTGAGTCCTCGGGCTCGGCGCGGCGTCGGCCGGACCGGTGGTCGCGCCTGACCGGGCCGGACCCCTGACGCCGGGGTGGGTTCGCCCGTCCGGACCCGCGGTGGCCCCGGCTGCCCCGCGCTCCGTAGGGTCCGGCGACCGGACACGGCGGAGGGAGCTCGATGGCGGGATCGGTATGGCGGCTGCACGGGGACGGTCGGCACGTGCTGCCGGGCGAGGTGGTCGCGCCGGACGAGCGGCTGGCCTGGCCCTACACGATCGGCGTCGGCGTCCAGCACGTGCTGGCGATGTTCGGGGCGACCTTCCTGGTGCCGGTGCTGACCGGGTTCCCCGTCCCGGCGACGCTGTTCTTCTCCGGCGTCGGGACGCTGCTGTTCCTGGCGGTGACCCGCGGACGGGTGCCCAGCTACCTCGGTTCGTCGTTCGCCTTCATCGCGCCGGTGACGGCCAGCACGGTCGGTGGCGACATCGCGCCCGCCCTGGGCGGCATCCTCGCCACCGGAGTCGTGCTCGCCCTCGTCGGGCTGGCCGTGCAGGCGTTCGGCACCCGGTGGGTGGACGTCCTGCTGCCGCCGGTGGTGACCGGGGCGGTCGTCGCGCTGATCGGGCTGAACCTGGTCGGCGCCGCCCGCGACAACTACGAGGTGCAGCCGTGGACCGCGACGCTGACGCTGGCGGTGATCGTCGTGGTCACCGCGTTCGTCCGCGGGTTCCTGGGGAGGCTGTCGATCCTGGTCGGGGTGGCGGTCGGCTGGGCGGTCGCCGCGGGAACCGGTGGCCTGGACCCGGCAGCGCGCGGACGGGTGTCCGACGCAGCCTGGGTCGGGTTGCCGGACTTCACCGCGCCCCGGTTCACGCTGACCGCGCTCACGCTGACGATCCCGGTGGTGCTCGTCCTGGTCGCCGAGAACGTCGGCCACGTGAAGGCGGTCGGTGCGGTCACCGGCCGCGACCTGGACCCGCTGATCGGGCGGACACTGCTCTCCGACGGGCTCGCCACCACCCTGGCCGGCGCCGGCGGCGGCTCCGGGACCACCACGTACGCGGAGAACATCGGCGTGATGGCGGCGACCCGGGTCTACTCCTCCGCCGCCTATGTCGTTGCCGCGGCCGCGGCCCTCGTGCTGTCGCTGTCCCCGAAGTTCGGCGCGCTGGTCGCGACCGTCCCGGCCGGGGTGCTCGGTGGCGCGACCACCGCTCTCTACGGGCTCATCGCGGTCGTCGGCGCCCGGATCTGGATCCAGTCACGGGTCGACTTCCGCGAGCCGGCCAACCTGTTCCCGGCAGCCGTCGCCCTGGTGGTCGGCGCCGCGGACTACACGCTGACGCTGGGCCGCGTGTCGTTCAACGGGATCGCGCTGGGCACCGTCGCCGCCGTGGTCATCTCGCTGGTGATGCGCGCCGGCCGGCGCTCCTCCGAGCAGCTGCCCGCCGGGGCGGCGCCGGACACCAGCCAGGCCTGAGGCGCAGAGCAGGGGGCGACCGGCCTCAGCCGGTCGCCCCCTGCTCGCTGCGGTGCTCTCGTCGGCCCGCCGCCGGACCGGGGTCCTGGCGGCGGGGTCGGCGCCTCAGTTCTGGGGCGTCGAGGACGTGCTGTAGCTCTTCGGTGCTGCCGGACGGGCGGCGGGACGGCGCCCACCGTCCTGCCCGTGACCGGTGCGGCCGCGCGATCCGCCGCTGCGCGAGCCACCGGAGCGGGGAGCCCCGGCGCCGCCCGCGGAGTGCGAGCGGACCCCGTTGGCACCGCGGTGACGCGGAGAGCCCTCCGGACGCGCCGGTCCCGCGGCCGGGCGCACCGGCACCGCCGGCAGAACCGGGGCGGTGCCGCTGGCGCCGACCTCGGTGACCGCGGGGTGACCGGGCTGGACCGCGGTGGTCGTGGCGCTGACCGACGCCTGGCGGTGCAGGTCGCGGACCGCGTTCATCTCGTCCTGACTGGCGAACGCGATGACCGTGCCGGTGGCGCCGGCGCGAGCGGTGCGCCCGGAACGGTGCAGGTAGTCCTTGTGGTCCGCGGGCAGGTCGAAGTGCACGACCAGGTCCACGTCGTCGACGTGGATGCCGCGCGCGGCGACGTCGGTGGCGACGAGCACCCGCGGGCTGCCGGCCTGGAACCCGGCCAGCGCGCGCTGGCGCTGGTTCTGGTTCAGGTTGCCGTGGATCGCGGTGGCGTCCGCGCCGCGCTGGTTGAGCTGCTTGGCCAGGCGGTCCGCGCCGTGCTTGGTCCGGACGAACAACAGCGTCCGACCCGGGCGGGTGGCGATCTGACCGGCGACGTCGATCTTGTCGTCCCGGGAGACGGTGAACACCCGGTGGTCCATGGACTCCACCGGGGAGGTCGCCGGGGTCACCGCGTGCAGCGCCGGGTCGGTGAGGTACTCGGTGACCAGCTTCTCCACGCCGCGGTCCAGCGTCGCCGAGAACAGCAGCCGCTGACCGGAGTCCGGGGTCTCGCCGAGGATCCGGCGGACGGCGGGCAGGAAGCCGAGGTCGGCCATGAAGTCCGCCTCGTCCAGCACGGCGACGCGCACCGCGGACAGGTCGGCGACCTGGCGGTCGAGCAGGTCGATCAGCCGGCCCGGCGTGGCCACCACGATGTCGACGCCACGACGGAAGGCATCGATCTGCCGGCCGTAGGGGGCGCCGCCGAACACGGTGATCGTCTTGAGGCCCAGGGCGCGGGCCAGCGGCTCGAGCACCTCGTTGACCTGCAGGGCGAGCTCGCGGGTCGGCACCAGGACCAGGCCGCGCGGGGCGCCGGGACGGCCGACGGGGCTCTCGTCCTCGACGAGGCGGGTGAGCAGCGGGATACCGAAGGCGAGCGTCTTGCCGGAGCCTGTCTGGGCGCGGCCCAGGACGTCCCGGCCGGCCATCGCGTCGGGGAGGGCGCGGGTCTGGATGGCGAACGGCTCCTTGATGCCGTGCCGGTCCAGCGCGCTCACCAGCCGGGCGGGCGTGCCGAGCTCGGCGAAGGAGCGCTGCTCCGGGGCCGGGCGGGCCTGCGCCTCGGCGAGGCCGGTCTCCAGTGCGGACAGCTTGGGTGCGCTGGGACGGGCCGGCGCGGACGAACCGCGGGGACGGCGGGGCGCGCCACCGGCTTGACCACCGGAACGCCGTGCGGGGCCGGGACGGCCGCCGACGGGGCGACCACCGGTCGAGCGCGGGTCGAAGGACCGACCACCCGTGGCGCGGGCGGGTCGGGACGTGCGGGAACGGCCCAATTCGGGCTGGGGCATGCGGGAACTCCGTCATCGACAACCGGTCTTCGCCGGCCGGAGACGACCGCCGCTGCTTCGCGACGGGGAGGTCGACCGCTGGATCGGACCGCACGGGCGACTCGCCCGTGGAGAGAGGCGACCATCTGGCCGCGCACCCAGACTAACGCCGAGGGTCCCGGTCTGTTCCCGGGGCACACCGCGGTGCAGCCTCGGACCTGCCCGGGACCTGCCCGGTCACCTGGTGATGGCCTGCCCGGGGCCGGCGCCACCGGCGGGAGGAGACGGATGAGGGCGCGGGACCTGAAGCGCTGGCGGTCCGGCGATGCGCTGTCCTACGCCTTCGGCGCGTTCTGCGTGCTGGAGCTGCTGGCCCGCCGCCCCGGCTCGATCCGGCTCGTCGTGGTCGACCCGGCGGCGACGGACAGCGCGGGTGTCCGACGGATCCGGGACACCTGCGAGCGACGCGGCATCGAGGTGGTCGGTGACGCGCGGACCGTTGAATCGCTGTCCCGCAAGGGCAACACCTGGGTGGTGGCCGCCTTTGAGCCGTGGCTGGACAGCCTGGACGCGAGCACTGATCACGTTCTGCTCGTCGAGCCCGCGGACCCGGGCAACCTCGGCACGATCCTGCGGACGATGGCCGGCCTCGGCGTGCACGACCTGGCCGTCGTTCCGCCGGCGGTCGACCCCTGGGACCCGCGGGTCGTCCGGGCCTCGATGGGCTCGCGGTTCTCCGTCCGGGTCGCCGCCGTGAGCGATGCCGCCGGTTACGCGGCCCGCTTCCGCGACCGGACGCTCTACCCGTTCGTCACCGACGGGGAGCACCTGCTCGGGGCGGTGTCGTTCGCCAGCCCGGCCACGCTGGTGTTCGGACCCGAGGCGGCCGGGCTGGACGCCGCCGGTTCCGCGCTCGGACCGACGGTGACCATCCCGCAGTCGCCGGACATCGACTCGTTCAACCTCGCGGTGGCCGCCTCGCTCGCGCTGTGGGAGCTGCGGCGACCGGTCAGGCCGACTTCCTGACGCGCCGGCGGGGCGCGGCCTCCACGGGTTCCTCCTGCGCCGCCGCCTTCGCCCTGGCCGCCGCAGTCCGGCGGGACGTGGTCGCCGGGGGCACGGCCTTCGGCGCCCCGGCCTTCGTCGGCCCGGCCTTCGTCGGGCTGGCGCCGGCCGCGCCGGATCCGGCCTTGCTCCGCGGACCTCCCGCGGCCTTCTTCGCCGGTGCGCGCTTGCGGGCGGGCGCAGCTGCCTCGGCGGGCGGGTCGTCGAACTCCTCAGCGGGCTGGGCGACGGGAGCCGCCGGGGCCGCCCCGCCGTCCGCACCGCGCCGGCGGCCGCCCGCGGCCTCGACCGACCGGCGCAGCGCCTCGACCAGGTCGACGACCTGCGCGCCGGGCCGGTCCGCGTCGGTGTCCTGCTCCGGCGCCGGCTCGATCCCCGCCGCCTTGGCGTTCACCAGCTCCAGCAGCGCCGTGCGGTACTGGTCGCTCTGCTCGGTGAGGTCCAGCTCCCCGGACAGCGCCTCGATGTAGGACTCGGCCATCGTGAGCTCCTGCGGGCGGACCGGGCTGTTCGCGTCGGTGGCGAAGTCGGGCGTCCGCACCTCGTCCGGCCAGAGCATCGTCTGCAGGACCAGGACGTCGCCCCGCGGCCGGAGCACGCCGAGGCGCTCACGGTTGCGCAGGGTGATCTTGACGACCGCGACCCGCTCGCTCGCGACGAGGGCGTCCCGCAGCAGCGCGTACGGCTTGCGGTCGTCGGCGGCGGGTTCGGCGAAGTAGCTCTTCGTCAGCGTCAACGGGTCGATCTCCGCCGCCGCCACGAAGCCGATGAGCTCCACGGTCCGGCTGGACGGGGTCTTGACCGCCGCCAGGTCCTCGTCGGTGAGGACGACCTCGCGGCCGTCCGGGGTCGTGTAGCTCTTCGCGATCGCGGAGTACGAGACCTCCTGGCCGTCGGCCTCGGCGACCCGCTTGTAGCGGACCCGGCTGCCGTCGGCCGCCCGCACCTGGTGGAAGCTGAGGTCGCGCTCCTCGGTGGCGGACACGAGGCGGACCGGGATGGACACCAGCCCGAAACTGACCGAACCCTTCCAGACCGTCTGCACAACCAGCTCCCGCGCTCGCCGGCCCGCCGCCGGCGTCGAGTGACCGGGCGCTGCCGAACGGGCCGGCGACCGGCCCGCAGACCCATTCTGACCAGCGACGACGCCCACGTACAGCGGGACGGCGGCGTGGCTGCCGGTGTTCTGTCGGACCCCGGGGTCAAGGTGGGGCTCTCGGAGAGGAGTTCTCGTGGAGAACAGGACAGCGCGCACGGCCGCCGGAACCGGCGCCGACATCGACCGGACCGGTGCGGCAGGGACCCCGGCCAGCTCACCCGCTGGCCCTGTGGTCGCGGGTTACCGGCCGGGTACGGCGATCGCCTGGTGTGCCGGCTGCCGCGATCACACCGAGTTCGTCGTGCCGGTCGGCCTTCCGGACGCCAGCGACGACGAACTCGCCTGCCTGTACTGCGGCTGGGCCGCGCTGGTGGGCCGGTACGTGCCCGCAGCCGGGCAGTCCGCCTCGGCGGCCTAGGAGGTCTGCAGCCCTCAGACGCCCGGCGTCGAGGCGCCCGTGGGATCGGTCGTGTGCTCGACGGGAACCTCGGCGGCCGCGGACACGGCCGGCGCAGCCGCCAGCTGGGGCGCCACGTCACCGGCGCTGACCGCCGCCGTCGCCGCCTCGGCCGAGACGGCGGCAGCCGCGGCGACCGCGGCGGCCGCACCGGCAACCGCGTCCGGCGTCGGGCCGGCGGACGCGGCCGACTCGGCCGAGCCGTTGGGCACCGAACCGTCGCCGGCATTGCCGCCGGTCAGGTTG
>CAXTBU010000100.1:1742-9622 GCA_964242885.1 uncultured Actinomycetales bacterium | reverse complement strand
GACCTCGTCGACGGCGGGTCCGGGCCCGAGGTGGACCTGCGTGGAGCCCCCGTAGAACCCGGCGACACCGTGGCTCCACAACCAGCTGAGCAGGTTGGTGTTGTCGCTGTACCCGAGGAACGGCTTCGGGTCCGCACGCACGACGGCAGGGTCCAGGTGCGGCACCACCGTGAGCTGGTCCTCACCGCCGACGGTTGCCAGCACGGCGCGGATCTCCGGGTCGGCGAACGCCGCGTTCACGTCGGCAGCCCGGTCCCGAGCCGCAGCACCGAGGCGGCGCGTCGTCGGGTACTCGACCGGCACCAGCCCGGTCGTCTCCTCGAGCCGCCTCATCGCCTGCTCGTGCACGGCGGTCGCGACCGCCGGCGCGGCGAGCGAGGGCGACAGGACCGCCACCTTGTCCCCGGGCGTCGCCTTGCGTGGGCGGAGCAGGGGCTGGTACACCCCGGCAGTCAACCCCGGAGCCGCACGTGCGAGCCAGGGAATGCGCGTCGAGCTTCGAGGTCGACCGGCCGGGCGGCGGCCACGCCCGCCCGGCGCCACTCTCATCCCGGACCGTTGATCCTGACGGTCACCGGGCGGTACCCGTCATCAGCCACCGGCCGACGGTGATCCGCAGCAGCACCGGTGCCGGACCCTGGGCCACCGCCCCGAACTCCCAGCCGTACTTGCTCAGAAGCGCGCCGACGACCTCGGCGGGGGACCTGGAGCGCAACACCGCGACCGTACCTTCCGCAACCACCGGGGCGTTCCCGTCCTGCAACGCGAAGGACACGCGCGGATCACCGCTCACATTGCGGACCTTCACGGTGTTCGCCGAGGTCCCCACCCACAGCGAACCCAGCAGGTACACGAACCACACCGGAGTCAGGTGCGGGGACCCGTCCGGGCGCAGCGTGGACAACCACCCCACCCGCTCGCCGCCCAACCGAGCAACCACCGACCCGTCGAGCTCCACCACCACCCACCTCCTGTCGCGACCTGAGCCGAGCATGATCTGCCTGGCGCTCCTGGCCCATCTCAGTGATCCCCACCTGACCACAGGCCCACTGGCAGTGGTCCCGCCGCCGGACTGCACGCCGCGCTGGGTCGCCTGCTCGGGCTGCCCACCCGCCCCGACGCGGCCGTCATCACCGGTGACCTCACCGACCACGGCCACCCCGATGGCTACCACCAGCTCAGCGAGCTGCTGGCCGAGATCCCCCTGCCGGTGTACCTGGCCACCGGCAACCACGACAACCGCGACGCCCTACTAGCCGCGTTCGCCGGGACGGCGCACCTGGCCGGCGGGGATCGTCAACCCGCCCAACGTGCTGCACACCGACGACGGTCCGGTCCTCTGCGACTTCGGCTACACCGGACCCGACATCGCCTGGCTCGAGACGGTCAGCACCGCTGCCAGCTTCGAGGCCCCGGACCTGCTGGCCGCCTACCTCGACGCCGGCGGGCGGATCGGGCCGACCAGCGCTGTCGCGCTCGCCCGGGTCGTCGGGTCGGCCGCCAACTGGTTGGCGTTCAGCATGTGGCTGTCCCTCGGCCACCGCGACGCCACCGAGGAACAACGTCGAGAAGCCACCGACCGCGTGCCCGGCATCTGTCGAGAGGTCATCGACCGGGTCACCGACCAGGAAACCGCTCGACGGCAGCTCCTGGGTCCGCTGGAACCGTTCGAGCCGGCCCGCCACGACCGGCGGCGACCGCAGAGTCGGTAATCCGCGGATCCGCGCCTGGGCTGCGGCTTCACTGTCCTGGTGACCGAGGACGGCGGGGCGGAGTCAGCGCTGGTCGCCTGGGGCAGCGGGCAGCAACCGTCGAAGGCCCGCCGCCGAGAGGACACGGTGCTGCGCGAGAGCGGACCGTGGAGCGCGGGAGTGCTCGCGCTGCTGCGCCACTTCGAGGCGGTCGGCTTCGAGGGAGCGCCACGGCCGGTGGGGACCGGGTTCGGACCGGACGGCCGGGAGATCGTCACGTTCCTGCCCGGCTCCAGTCCGCACCCCGGGGCCTGGTCCGACACAGCGGTCGGTGAGGTCGGGCGGCTGCTGCGGGAGGCCCACGACGCCGCCGCGTCGTTCGTGGCTCCGCCGGACGCCGCGTGGCGGCCGTGGTTCGGTCGCGAGCTCGCCGGCGACAACCCGGTGTTCGGGCACTGCGACCTCGGCCCGTGGAACGTCGTCGCGCGGGACGGCCAGCCCTACGCCTTCCTCGACTGGGAGTTCGCCGGGCCGGTCGACGCGGTGTGGGAGCTCGCCCACGCGACCTGGCTGAACGCCCAGCTGCACGACGACGACATCGCCGAGCGGGTCGGCCTGCCGCCGGCCGCCGACCGTGCCCGGCAGGCCCGGCTGATCGTCGACGGCTACGGGCTGGCTGCTGGAGACCGGGTCGGTTTCGTCGACAAGATGATCGCCCTCGCGGTGCACGAGGCCCGAGCCGAGGCCGTCGCCCACGACATCGGCCCGGACAGCGCCGCGGCGGTCAGCCCGACCGGCTACCCGGTGCTCTGGGCCGTGACCTGGCGGACGAGGAGCGCGTCGTGGATGCTGCGGCACCGCGCTCTGCTCGAGACGGCCATCCGCTGACCCGATGAGCGTCGAGATCGTCTACGAGACGCACTCGGTGACCACCGACAACGAGGCGGGCATCGCGACGGGTTGGCGGCCCGGCCGGCTGTCCGAGCAGGGCCGGCGGCTCGCCGTCGACCTCGGCCGACGCCGCCGGGACGACGGCCTCGCCGCCGTCCTCGCCTCCGACCTGGCCCGGGCCGTGGACACCGCGGAGCTCGCGTTCGGACACACCGGCGTCCCGATCCACCAGGACCGCCGACTACGCGAATGCGACTACGGCCACCTCACCGGCATGCCCACGACCCGCCTGCACGCCGAGCGGCTGGAGCACCTCGACCTCCCGTGGCCCGGTGGGCAGAGTTACCGCCAGGTCGTCGAGCAGACCCGCGACCTGCTCCAGGAGCTCGCCGCACATCCGGACGGCTCCCGCCTGCTGGTGATCGCGCACTCCGCGAACCGGTGGGCGCTGGACCACCTCCTCCTCGGCCGAGACCTCGCGGACGCCGTCGCCGCGCCGTTCGTCTGGCAGCAGGGCTGGTCCTACACCCTGCCCACCGACTGGGGCCGGTGACGCGGTTCGCGGCCGTCCCAGCAGGGAAGACCCCGGTCCGCCAGGTGGGACGGGCTCGGCTACGCTGACAGGACCATCCAGAGCGGCCGAGAGTCCTGGCTCGTCGACGCTGCAGCAACCCCCCGTGCGAGCGGGCGTGGGTGCTACCGCCAGGTTCGATGGAGGTCCCATGGCGACTGCTGTGCCAACGCGCATCCGCGATGGCGTCTCGGACGCGGGCACCGAAGCGGCGGCGTCCGCGGTCCGCCACGCGATGCCGGTCCGGCTGGCCGGGGTGTCCCGCTCCTTCGACGGCCGACAGGTGCTGCAGGGCATCGACCTCCACGTCGCGGCGGCCGAGACCGTCGCCCTCGTCGGCCCCTCGGGCTGCGGGAAGTCCACCTTGCTGCGCCTGGTCGCCGGCCTGGACCACCCGGACACCGGCGCGGTGGAGGTCGGCGACCAGCCGGTCACCGACGTCGACGACCGGGTCGCCGTCGTCTTCCAGCAGGCACGGTTGCTTCCCTGGCTGACCCTGGCCGGGAACGTGGCCCTCGGTGCCACCCGCCGCCGGCGGACCGACCGCCGCGCCGGCAACGCCGACGAGGTCCGCGAGCTGCTCGACCGGGTGGGGCTCGCCGGGTTCGCCGACGCCCGCCCGGCCGCGGTCAGCGGGGGCATGGCCCAGCGGGCGGCGGTCGCGAGAGCGCTGATCTCCAAGCCCGGGGTGCTGCTGCTCGACGAGCCGTTCGCCGCCCTGGACGCCCTGACCCGGTTGACGATGCAGGACTTCGTCGGCGAACTGACGGCCGCGCTCGGCACCACCGTGGTCCTGGTCACCCACGACGTCGACGAGGCGCTGCGGCTGGCCGACCGGGTGGCGGTCCTCGGCCCGGCCGGGTCGGGCACCTGTGACGTGGTGGACCTGCCCTCGCGCGCGGACGGCCGGGCGCCCCGGGACAGCGGCGACCCCGCGACCGCTGCCGCCCTGGCACCGCTGCGCCGGCAGCTGCTCCGGCACGCCGGCCTGCTGCCCTGAGCCTGGCTCGACCCGCTTCGTCCTGTCCTGCCTGTCCCACCCGTCCAGAAGCCCAGGAGAACCGCCATGCCGTCATCCGTCCGACCGTCGCGCCGCTCGGTGCTCGCCGCGTCCGCCGCCCTCGTGCTCGCCGCCGCGGGCTGCGCCCAGGGCGAGTCCGGAACCGGGTCGGCCAACGCGGGCTCGGGCGGGGGCAGCACGCCCGGCGGGCTGGCGGCCCTTTCTCTGGATTACGCCTACTACAACCCGGCGAGCCTCGTGCTGCGCGACAAGGGGTGGCTCGCCGACGCCCTGCCCGGCACCACGGTCAGCTGGCAGTTCTCGGCGGGCAGCAACAAGGCCAACGAGCTGCTGCGCGGCAACGCCGTCCAGCTCGGCTCGACCGCGGGGGTGGCGGCGCTGCTCGGCCGCAGCAACGGCTCGCCGATCAAGATCGTCGACGTCCTCGCGCAGCCGGAGTGGACCGCGGTCGTGGTCGGGCCCAAGTCGACGGCGCGGAGCGTCGAGGACCTGCGTGGCAAGAAGATCGCCGCCACGCTCGGCACCGACCCGTACTTCTTCCTGCTGCAGACGCTGACCGCGGCCGGACTGACCACCACCGACGTCCAGGTCGTCAACCTGCAGCACGCGGACGGTCGCACGGCGCTGGCCCGCGGCGACGTCGACGCGTGGATGGGGCTGGACCCGATCATGGCCGCGGCACAGGCGGAGGACGGCGACCGGCTGATCGTGCGCGACCCGAGCCGCGCGACCTACAGCGTGCTCAACGCCCGCGAGGACTTCGCCACCGCCCACCCCGACGTGCTGACGACGGTGCTGACGCAGTACGAGCGGGCCCGGGCGTGGATCGAGGCCAACCGGGCCGAGGCGGTCGCGATCCTCGCCCGCGAGGCCAAGCTGAGTCCCGCGGTGGCCACCACGGTGCTCCGGGACCGCACCAACCTGCGGACCGACCCCGTCCCCGGTGAAGCCCAGCGAGCAGTGCTCACCCGCCTGCTGCCCACGCTGGTGGCCAACAAGCAGGTCGGCTCGCGGGCCGACGCGGACACGGCGCTGGGCGCGCTGTTCCTGCCCGACCCGGTCCGCGCTGCGGTGACCGCGGCGTCGGCATCGCCGGCGCCGGCGGGGTCGGCCTCGCCGGCGGGCGCTGCCTCGCCGTCGGGTGCCGCCTCGCCGTCGGGTGCCTCGTGACGGCGATCCCCGCCGGGGGACCGGCGGTCCCGGCAGCGACCGGTGCCCGCCGTCGACGGCCGTCGACCGCGGCCCGGGCCGGCCGGCTCGGGCTCGGTCTGCTGCTACCGCTGGCGCTGCTGGCGACCTGGGACCTCGTCGTCCGGGGCGGGGTGGTGTCGACCTCGGTGCTGCCCGCCCCGGGATCGGTGTGGGACGCGATGCGGGACCTTGCCGCCGACGGCACGCTGGGGCGCAACGTCGCGATCAGCGTCCAGCGGGTGCTGCTGGGCTTCCTCATCGGGTCCGTGCTCGCGGTCGTCGTCGGGCTGGTCACCGGTCTGAGCCGGATCGCCGACGCGGTCGTCTCCCCGACGCTGGCCGCCGTGCGGGCCGTCCCGTCGCTGGCCTGGGTGCCGCTGCTCATCCTCTGGGTCGGCATCTCCGAGCTGCCCAAGGTCGTCATGTGCGCGATCGGGGCGTTCTTCCCGGTGCTCGCCGCGCTGGTCTCCGGCATCCGGGCGGTGGACCCGGCCTGGCGCGAGCTCGCCCGGGCCAACGGCCTGGGCCGGGTGGGGCTGATCCGGCGGGTGCTGCTGCCGGCCGCCGCGCCGTCGCTGATGACGGGGCTGCGCCTGGGCCTGGCGCAGGCATGGCTGTTCCTGGTGGCCGCCGAGCTCGTCGGGTCCTCCATCGGCCTCGGCTTCCAGCTCGTCGACAGCCAGAACACGGGCCGGGTGCCGGTGCTGGTCGGGACGATCGTGCTGCTCGGACTGCTCGGCAAGCTCAGCGACGTGCTCGTCGCGGCCGTCGAGCGGGCGGTCACCGCGCGCCTGCGCTGACCACCTGCCCCGCCCGCCCCGGCTCGCGGCGGATCGGTCAGCTCAGCGCCAGGCGGCGGGGTCCCGCCCGAGCCAGCCCACCAGCCGCTCGTACGTCCCGGCGTCGGCGGGCACGTCGACGGCCGGGCCGAACGGGATCGGCCCGCCGCGGGGCTCGGCCGGCAGGAACTGGACGGCCAGCGCCAGCGCCGTCTCGGCCGCGGCCGGGTCAAGGGCGGCGGTGGTCCCGGTCGCGGCGGCCAGGTCCCAGGCGTGCACGGCGTACTCCTGCACGTAGGCGAACAGCGCCGCCCGCCCGGGGGCCTCGCCCCACGGCACCAGGAAGGTGCGGTCCAGCACCGCGTCGTCGGCGAGCACGGTCGCGAGCGCAGCCCGCTCGGCGGTGAACACCCGCCCGAGCTCCGCCGGCGGGATGTCGTCGACCAGCGACGGCACGTCGGACGCCCGGCCGCCGGTCGCGACGTGCGCGAGCCGCCGGTGCACCGCGATCAGGTGGCCGACCAGCGTCGCCACGTCGAACTCCGGGCACGGGGTCGGCCGCGCCAGGTCGTCGGGTCCCAGCTCGGCGATCCGCGCGGCGGCCTGGCCGACGGCGGCGTCCAGGACCGGTCGCGGATCGGGGGGCGGGGCGTCGTTGGACAGGGCGTCGTTCGGCGGGGCGTCGTTGGGCGGGGTCGGTGGACTGGTGGTCACGGTGCCTCCCGGGGGTCGTCGACGACCGCATGATGCCCCCCGCCGCACCCGCCGGCCGTCGTCCCGCCGGACCGGGGCACTAGCGTCCCGCAGGGACCTCCGACACCGAGCCAGGGACAGCCGCGACCGATGACCAGACGCCAGCGGCAGGACCGCGCTCCGGCAACCCCGGCGGGCGGTGCCACCCGCGCGTCGGCCGCGACTCCGCCCCGCCCGGGAACCCGGGCGGCCAAGACCGCGGCGACCGGCGCGGCGACGGGGTCCGCGACCGCCGCGCCGAGAACGTCGGCCGGCGACCAGGCGGGTGCCGCACCGGCACCGGCCCCGCGGCGCGGCAAGCCCCTACTGGTCGCGGAGGCCGTCACCCGCAGCTACGGCGACCGCACCGTGCTGCACCCGGTCAGCTTCCGGCTCTCCCCCGGCCGGTGCCTGGCCGTCGTCGGCGTCAACGGGTCCGGCAAGACGACACTGCTGCGCCTGGCCGTCGGCCGGGACACCCCGACAACCGGCACCGTCACCTTCGCCGGGGAGCCGGTCGCCGAGGAGCGGCTCGACGTGCGCGCGCGGATGGCCGTCGTGCTCGACACCGGCTCGCACTACCCCGACCTCACCGTCCGTGAGCACCTGCAGTTCGTCGCGGCCGCGCACGGCGTCCCGGACGCCGCCGACTGGGTGAGCTGGGCGCTGGCCGACCGCAACCTGACCTCGCGGGCCGACGCGCTGCCCTCGGCGCTGTCCTCCGGCCAGCGGCAGGCGCTCAGCCTGGCCGCCGCACTGGTCCGGCCGCGCGACCTGCTGGTCCTCGACGAGCCCGAGCAGCGGCTGGACCCCGGCGCCCGCGCGCGCCTGGTCGACCGCATCACGGCCGAGAAGGCCGACGGCACGGCCGTCCTGTTCGCCACCCACGACCACGCGCTGGCCCTGGAGGTCGCCGACCGGGTGCTGGTGCTCGCCGACGGCCACGTCGTGCACGACGGCCGGGCCGCCGACGTCGCCGCGGCACTCGCCGCCTCGTGACCGGC
>CAXTBU010000100.1:0-1642 GCA_964242885.1 uncultured Actinomycetales bacterium | reverse complement strand
GCGCGACCCGTACTGGGACGAGCTGACCACCGCGGCGCTGGCCACCCTGCGCGGGCTGCGGGCCGCGCACCGGCGACGGCGAGCGGTGGAGTCCGCCTACAACGCCTACGTCACCTTCCTCGTGCTGTTCGTCTACGGCGGCGGCCTGATCGCCTACGCGGTCCGGTCCGGCGGGCGCAGCGGCGGCTCGACGCCGGAGGCGCTGTCCGCGGCGCTGCCGGCCGGCCTGACCGGACTGGCGCTGCTGGTGCTGCTGACCGCCGCCACCACCGGCAGCTGGCGGGGGCCGGTCACCCTCGACGGCGCGACCGTCAGCTGGCTGCTCCCGTTGCCCGTCCGCTGGTCGGTGGTCACCCGGCCGCGGTGGCGGCTGTCGCTGGCCCTGTCCGCTGCTGCCGGAACCGCGACCGGGGCGGTGTTCGGGCTCGTCCTGGCGGCGCTGCGGGTCGCGGACGCGGGAGCCGCGCTGGCCGCCGGCGCCGCGGCCGGGCTGGTGCTGGGGGTCGCCGCCGCCGGCATCGGCGGGCTGGTCGAGGCCTCGGGGCGGCTGGCGGCGGGGGTCGCCCGCTGGGGCTGGGCGGTCCGGCTCGTCGCGGTGCTGCTGTTCGCGCAGTCGCTGCTGGCCGCCGACGGCCGCAGGGTCGGCGCGCTGGAGTCCGTCGACCGCTGGTCGGGCCCGTGGGGGTGGGCGGTGCAGCCGCTGCTCGCCGCAGCGGGTGAGGACGCGCCCGGCTGGGGGATCGGGCTGGCCGCGGCCGCCGTCGCGGCGGTCGCGCTCGCGGTCGCGGCCGGCCGCCGGGTGACGGCGATCCCCGGGTCCGCGCTGCGCACCCGGGCGGCGACCTGGCAGGACGTCAGCGGCGGGGTGAGCACCTTCGACTTCCGGCTGGCCCGCACCAGCGTCGACGCGGCCCGCGGCGGGCGCCGGCGCTCCCGGCCGCGGTTGCGGCTGCCGGTGCCCCGGACGGCGGAGTTCGCCGTGCTGTGGCGCGACGCCACCCACCTGCTGCGGGAACCGGGCCGGCTGGCCGGGGCCGTGGTCTGGCTCGGCGTCGGTCTCGGCCTCGGCGAGCTGGCCGTGGAGACCGTCGCGCGCACCGGCCTCGGCGCCCTGGCCCTCACGGTGCCAGCCGTGCTGGCCGCCTACCGCGCGGCGGCCGTGCTGGTCGAGCCGGCCCGGCTGGAGTCCGACGACCGCCACCGCTCGGTGCAGCTGCCGTTCCCCGCCGGGACGCTGGCGATGCGGCACGCGGTGCTGCCGGTGGCGATCCTCGCGGTCGTCGGCATCGCCGGCGTCGTCGCTGTCGGCATCAGCGGTCGGGCGGTGCTGCCTGGGCTGCTGCTGGTGGTCGCCACCCCCGCCCTGGTGGGTGGCGCGCTCGTCGGGGCCTACCGCGGCCAGGTCCCCGTCGGCCTGCTGGTCGGGGTCGACTCCCCCGTGGGCAACACCGGACCGGTGCAGGTCGTGTTCTGGTACCTGCGCGGCCTGCTGGCGGCCGTCGTGCCGGTCGTCCCGGCGGTCGTCGTCCCGCTGCTTCGCGGGTCCGACGGTGGGGTCGCCCTCGTCGGCGAGCTGCTCCTCGCCGTGGTCCTGCTGTCCTGGGCGCGCTCCCGCGCGACCTCGCTGGCCAAGCCGTAGCCG
>CAXTBU010000099.1:0-9636 GCA_964242885.1 uncultured Actinomycetales bacterium | reverse complement strand
GTGTCCAGCGCGTGGGAACCGGACGCCGGCCTGGTCACCGGGGACGGCGTCGTCCTGGAGCTCCCGGTGGCGCGGGTGCCCACCCGGATGCTGGCCTACCTCATCGACATCACGGTCCAGGGAGCGCTGGCGATCGCGCTGTTCGCCGTGGCCGCCGCCGTCGCGGACGACCTCTCGGAGTCGGCGACCGCGGCCGCGGTGATCGCCGGGCTGGTGCTGGTCTTCCTCGGCTACCCGGTGGGCTTCGACACGCTCAACCGCGGCCGCACCCTGGGCAAGATGGCACTCGGCCTGCGGACGGTGCGCGACGACGGCGGCGCGGTCACCTTCGGCCAGGCGCTCGTCCGCGGGATCGCCGGGCTGGTCGACTTCCCGCTCACCGCGTGGTCCGGGGCCTTCGTCTCCGCGGTGCTGTCCGACCGGGACAAGCGGATCGGGGACCGGCTGGCGGGCACCTTCGTCGTCCGCGAGCGGGCACCGCGCCGCCCGCGCAACGACACCGTCGTCGCGCCCGCCTCGCTGACCCCGTGGACCGCGCGATCGGACCTCGTCGGCCTCGACGACGCCCTCGCCAGCCGGGTCCGCTCCTACCTGGACCGGCGAGCGAAGCTCTCCCCGGAGGCCGACGACCGGCTCGGCCGCCAGCTCGCCGACGCGGTCGCCGCCCGGGTCACCCCGCCACCGCCCGGCACCCCGCCGGCCGACTACCTCGCCGCGGTCCTCGCGGGGCGACGGACGACACCGCGCCGTTGACCGGCCCGCCTCGGGGCCGACCGGCCCGCGCCGCGGCTGGCCGGGCGCGTTCCGAGGCGGGCCGACGGGTACCGTCCGGTCCCATGTCGCCCGCCCGCCCGGTGCGCGCACCCGCCACCGCCGGCGGCGGCCGGATCAGCGGTCTGGACGGCGTCCGGGGCCTCGCGATCGTGCTGGTGGTCCTCGAGCACTCGGGCCTGACCCGCCCGCGGGCCGGTGGCGCCGGGGGTGTGACCGTCTTCTTCGTGCTCTCCGGGTTCCTCATCACCCGGTTGCTGCTGGCCGAGTACGACCGCGGCGGCCGGATCAGCCTGCCGATGTTCTGGGCGCGCCGGGCCGTCCGGCTCTTCCCGGCCCTGTGGGCGTTCCTGCTGGTCAGCGGCACGGTCATCACGCTGCTGGGCTTCACCCGAGCCGGCCGGTCGGCGGTGGAGGTGTCGATCCCGGTGTTCTTCTACTACGCGAACTACGCCGATGTGTCGACGCCGCTGGACTACCTGGGTCACACGTGGTCGCTGTCGGTGGAGGAGCAGTTCTACGTCGTCTGGCCGCTGCTGGCGCTGGCGGCGCTGCGCTGGGTCCCCCGCCGGGTGCTGGCGCTCGGGCTGCTGGGCGTCACCCTGGTGGGCGTCGCGGTGCGGCTGCGGGTCGGGGTGACCGACCCGAACTCGCTGATGCTGACCCGGAGCCTGCAGACCAACTTCTGGGGACTGTCGCTGGGCGCCACGCTGGCCGCGTTCGTGGACCGGGTGCCCCGGTTGCCCCGGGTGCCGCCCCTGGTGCCGCTCGCCGTCGCCGCCGTCGGACTGGACCTGCTCCCCCGCTGGCTGGAGGTGCACCACCAGACCTGGTACGGCCGGACGACGGCGCCGTTGCTGTTCGGCCTGACCGGCGCGGTCCTGCTCGTCTGCGGGCTGACCGCCCGGGGGGGCTGGCTGACCTGGCCGGTCCTGACCTGGATGGGGCGCCGGTCCTACGGGTGGTACCTGTACCACTTCCCCTTCGTCTACGTGTCGGCCTACGGCCTCGCGCACTGGCAGGGCCGGGTGGTCGACGGACTCGTCGGGTCGCTGCTCGGGCTGGCCTGCGCCGAGGTGTCGTGGCGGCTGGTCGAGCATCCCAGCCAGCGCCTGTTCCGCCGGTGGCTGCGCAACCGGCGGGGCCGCGCGGCTCGGGGCACCTCGGCGCCGCAGGGCGCCGACGCGGTGCTCGCCCACCCGGTCCGCGAGCCCGTCGGGACCGGGCCGGCCGCGCAGGCCGCGCCGGCGGCGCAGGCCGCGCCGGCCGAGACGGACCCGGTCGGACGCTGACCGGCACTGCTCACGCCCACGGGCTCCACTGACGCCGATGGGCCAGGCCGGCAGCGCCGGCCTGGCCCATCGGGATCAGCCGAGTCGGCTCAGTAGCGGTACTGGTCGGACTTGTACGGGCCTTCGACGTGCACGCCGATGTACTCGGCCTGCTGCTTGGTCAGCGTCGTCAGCTCGACCCCGAGCGCGCCGAGGTGCAGCCGCGCGACCTCCTCGTCCAGGTGCTTGGGCAGCACGTAGACCTCGCGGCCGTACTCGTCGGGCTTGGTGAACAGCTCGATCTGGGCCAGCACCTGGTTGGTGAACGAGTTGGACATCACGAAGCTCGGGTGCCCGGTCGCGTTGCCGAGGTTCAGCAGCCGGCCCTCGCTGAGCACGATGACGCTGTGGCCGTCGGGGAACGTCCACTCGTCGACCTGCGGCTTGATGCGGGTCCGGGTGATGCCGGGGACCTTGGCGACGCCAGCCATGTCGATCTCGTTGTCGAAGTGCCCGATGTTGCCCAGGATCGCCTGGTGCTTCATCGAGGCCACGTGGTCGACGGAGACGACGTCCTTGTTGCCGGTCGCGGTGATGATGATGTCCGCGGTCGGCAGCGCGTTCTCCAGCGTCGTGACCTGGTAGCCGTCCATCGCCGCCTGCAGCGCGCAGATCGGGTCGATCTCGGTGATCAGGACCCGGGCGCCCTGGCCGCGCAGCGACTCCGCGCACCCCTTGCCCACGTCGCCGTACCCGCACACGACCGCGACCTTGCCGCCGATGAGCACGTCGGTGGCGCGGTTGATCCCGTCGATGAGGGAGTGGCGGGTCCCGTACTTGTTGTCGAACTTGCTCTTGGTGACCGAGTCGTTGACGTTGATCGCCCGGAACAGCAGCTTGCCCTCGCGGGCGAAGTCGTAGAGGCGCAGCACCCCGGTGGTGGTCTCCTCGGTGACGCCGACGATGTCGGCGGCGCGGGTCGTCCAGCGCTGGGCGTCCTCGGTCAGCGACCGGCGCAGCGTGTCGAGGATGACCGCGAACTCCTCGGTGTCGGTCTCCTGGGTGTCCGGGACCGAGCCGGCGGCCTCGAACTGGACACCGAGGTGGACCAGCAGCGTCGCGTCGCCGCCGTCGTCCAGGATCATGTTCGGGCCCTGGCTGCCGCCGTCGGGCTGGCCGTCAGGACCGGTGGTCGGCCAGGACAGCCCCTGCTCGGTGCACCACCAGTACTCCTCGAGCGTCTCGCCCTTCCAGGCGAACACCGGGACGCCGGCGGGCTCCTCGACAGTCCCCGTCGGGCCGACGACGGCGGCCGCGGCGGCGTGGTCCTGGGTGGAGAAGATGTTGCAGGAGACCCAGCGGACCGAGGCGCCGAGCGCGACGAGGGTCTCGATGAGCACCGCGGTCTGCACGGTCATGTGCAGCGACCCGGTGACCCGGGCCCCGGCCAGCGGCTTGCTCTCGCCGAACCGCTCCCGCATCGCCATCAGGCCGGGCATCTCGTGCTCGGCGAGGCGGATCTCGTGCCGGCCGAACTCGGCCAGCGACAGGTCGGCGACCTTGAACGGCGGCGGCGTCCCGGTCGAGGTGGACAGGTCGGCAACAGCAGTCATCAAGGGTCCTTCCGAGGGGAAACGGTCACGCTCAGGCTACCGGGGGTCCCCCTGAGTCGCCCCGCCCGGTGGCCGACGGCGCGCCCGTCAGGTGTGGACCGTGGCAGCCGGTGCAGCCCGGCGGTCTCCGTCGCGGGGCACCGGTCACGTCATTGCCGCTCGCTCGTCGTGCCGAGGACGCGCTGGCCGTGTCGCTGATGATCGGATCGACACGGTCCCCGGCCTTCGTCGTCAGGCCGTTGGTACCGGCTGGGTGACAGGACCGGCCAAGCGGTCCATCATCGCCGCGTGGGCTCGATCCCAGTCGCTCCAGTCGCGGGCACGAGTCGATCTGGGACGCCGTCCCGCCGTTGCCGAGGAGATCTCGGCCGAGGGGAACCGCCGCCTCCGTCGCCACGTCGTAGCCGCATGACACCGACCGTGGCCCGGATGGCCGTCGGCGCAGCCGTGGTCCTGGCGATGGCGGGGTGCGCGGCGGGCTCAGCTTCTCCGGCCAGCCCTGGCGAACCACCCAGCGGTGCAGCGCAACCCACCCAGGGATCCTTGAAGACCTGCGGACAGGTCACTCCGTCGACCGGTCAGTTGCGCGACGTTCTTCAGGTGCACGTGGCGGGGCCCCCAGCGAGCTGGCCACGGGATCGGTCTTCCACGCGACTGTGACCGTGTCGATGCGTCCCGGCACCGACAGGTCCTCCGTGTTCCTCTCAAGCGACGCGCCGGTCCTTCCCGTCATCGCTCGCGGCACGGACGTGGTCGGTCAGTACGAAGGCGGCGTCGCGGTAGCTGCTCCCACCCGGCCGATACACCATCTACGCCTACGTTGCCGACTACTCCGGGAACGACACCTCGAAGTACGGGGTGCTCCGCAGTCAACCGTTCACCATCACGGTGACCGCAACGACGAGATAGCACCCGATCGGCGACTCCAACCAGCGCGGGATCGATCCACCGTGCTCGTCGGGAGGGCACAGCTGGCGATGGCGTCGCGTCATCGTGAACCGGACAGGCCGCTCGTGGGCAACTAGGGGTGTGGGAGACGACACGGGTGGCGGCCCGCAGACCGGGGAGGCGCGGTCGCGGACCGACGCTGACCTGATCAGCGACCGGACCAGGTTGTCGGTGGCGTTCGGCGAGCTGTTCGATCGCCACCACCCCGAAGTTCACCGGTACCTGACCCGTCGTGCCGGGGCCTCGGTGGCCGACGACCTGGCCAGCGAGACGTTCCTCATGGCGTTCCGTTCCCGGAGTGGTTACGACCGGTCGGTTCCCGACGCCCGCCCGTGGCTGCTGGGTATCGCGACGAACGTGCTGCGGCGGCACCGCCGGGACGAGGCACGGCACCTGGCGCGGATGGCGCGGGGGGTGTCGGGCGCCGACGTGCAGGCCGAGGACCACGCCGACCTGGTCGACGACCAGCAGAGCGCTCGGGCTGACGTCGCTCGGCTGCACGGGCAGCTGTCCCGGTTGCGAGGACCGGACCGGGACACGCTCCTGCTCTACGCACTCGGTGACCTCACCTACGCCCAGGTCGGCGCCGCACTCGGGGTGCCGGTGGGAACGGTCCGGTCCCGGCTCAGCCGCTGCCGGCGGCTGCTCGGAGCCGTCGCGCAACCGGCGCCCATCACCGCTCCCACCGTCCGAGCGGAGGTGTGTCATGAGTGATCCCCGACCCGGTGCGACGATTACGGACCTCGATCCCCTCTTTCGATCCGACGTCGCCGGGCTGATCCCCGACGGCGCACGGCCGAACCCCTCGGCGACGGCGCGAGCCCGCTCGGCGCTGATCGAGCTCGCTGCCGCGGACGAGGCGCACGAGCGGCGTCGACAGCGGTCGCTGACCCGCTGGCCACACCGTCAGGCGGGTCACCCCGCCGGCCAGGTTCGGCGCCGTGTCGGGGTGGGCGCACTCGCAGCAGGGGCACTGCTCGCCGTGGTCCTCGTCGTGGAGGTGCCCGGTGGGACACCGACCGCGCAGGCCGACGCCCGGGCTGCGCTGTTGACCGCGAGTCGGGTCGCCGCGGGCCGACCGGCTGAGGTGGCACGCCCCGGCCAGTACCGGTACGTCCGGACGATCGAGGAGCGGCCGAGTTCGTTCCCCAGCGCCCTGATGGACCCGACCGGACGCCTCGCCGGACGGGGCCTCGGGTACAGCCTGACGGTGGTGGTCACCGTCGAGCGGTGGACGCCCGTCGACGGCCACGGCGCCGGCCTGGAGGTCACGACGCAGGGACACCCGCGATTCGCCACCGCCTCGGACGCCGACAGGTTCCGCCGACAGGGACTCATCGACCCGGCCGGCCACGTCGACCGACGGACGGTTCCCTCCGACGAGTCCTCGCTGAGCGAACCGGGACTGCCGCCGTACTCGGCGTTCCAGGAGGTGAGCACTGATCCGGATGCCCTGTCGGATGTCGTCCGCCGGGCCGGGGAGAACCGGGGGCCGTCACCGTCCTACGAGACCCTCGATGTCCTGGCGGGGTTGCTGTCCGCCGATGCGCCGCCGGCGCTGGTCAGCGCCGCTTACCAGGTCGCGGCCCGAGTCGCCGGTGTCGGGTTCGACGCACACACGACCGACCTGCTCGGTCGGGCAGGGGTGTCCGTCGACCTCACGACCGACAGCGGCCACCGGATCGAGCTCGTCTTCGACCCCGCCACCGCGACGTTCCTCGAGACCCGCACGGGGCTCGTGCACCCGAACGGTACGTGGGACCCGGCCCCCGGCCGAGAGACCAGCACCGACAGCCTCGTGGACGCGGTCGGGGAGCAGCCGTGAGGCGGCGCGCCAGGTCCCCGCAGCCGCGCCCGGACATCGACAGCTGCCCAGACACTCCAGGAGGACCCGGCGTGAACCGGAACACCAGCTCCCCGACGACCCACCGGCGCCGACACCGCGGGCCGGGCTGGGTGACGAGCACCGCGCTCGCCGGCGCCACCGTCGCGGTCGCTCTGGCCGCGGCAGGCTGCGGGCCCGATGCCGATTCGCCTGCCCCGGAGCGGGCCGAGTCCACCACTGTCCAGTCCCCGCTGGACGTCCCGGCCATGGGCCGGCCGGGAGCACGGTCCGTCCTGGACGCACTGCGGGCCCGCACCGAACGCCTCGACGGCGCGCAGGAGCAGCTGGTCCAGCGGTGCATGACCGCCCACGGACTCCCCTACACAGCGCTCAACGTCCACTCGCACCGCGAACCGCTGATCCCTGCGCTGACCGCTCGCATCGCCGCGACCACCGGGTACGGCCGCGGACCGGACCCAGCCGCCGGCGGAGACACGCCGCCCGCAGAGATCGCCCACCTGTCCAGCGCGGAGCGCACGCGGTGGTTCACCGTTCTCCAGGGCCCGGACGACGGACCCCGGGCCACCGTCCACCTCGCCGACGGCGCCGTCGCCGAACAGTCCACGCAGGGCTGCGTCAGCCAGGCAGCGACCCAGCTCTACGGGACGCTGGACAACGCCGTCCTGCAGAGCGGCGCCGGTGCGAACCTGACCAACGCCACCCTGCTCGCCCTCAGCGGCAGCCCCGACGCGTCGAAGCTCGAAACCGACTGGTCGACCTGCATGACAGCGACCGGCCACCCCGACCTGGACACACCCTCGCTGGCTCAGCAGCAGGCACAGCACGGCTACGGACGGCTGCCGGACGCCGAGGCCTTGACACAGGACCGCGCTCTCGCGACCGCCGACGTGAGCTGCCGTGAGCGCGTCGACTACGCCAACCGCTGGCAGATCCTTGAGGACCGCTGGTTCACCGCCGCCGTCGACCGAGACCGCGAACCGATCCACACCCTCACCACAGAACTGCACGCCGCCGAAACCCGAGCTCAGGCCCTCGACGTCCACTGACCACGGGAGCGCTCGCCGGACACAACACGTCCGTCCAAGCGATGGGCACCGCCCATACGACCGGACCGCAGCGGCTCCGACCGCGCAGCTCGCCGGTGAGCCGCCGACCGACCCGTAGCTGGCCGCCGGGTGGAACCGGGACTGTGCCCGCGGCGTCCGATGAGCTGGAGCACAGCTGGGCCAAGCGAGAGGTGTCGCCGTGACAGGTGTCGATGAACTGGTCATCGGAGCCCTGCCTCGGCGACCGCACCTCTTGGTCGGCCGGGCGATCTCGAGTGCGGCCGTGGTCGCCGCCCTGCTCGGTGTGTCGGCCACCGGCTGCGGCCAGACCATCGCGGCCGGTGGAACGTCCACGCCGCCGCCATCCACGGCATCCGCCGAGCGTTCGACACCCGCCAGCCCGACGGTCACACCGTCTCTGGAGCCGCCGATCGACTGGGCCGCCGAGGAACGCGTCCTCGTGGCGGCCAACATCGTCACGCGGTACGCCAACACGCACGCCGCGGCCGGCTACACCAACGTCATCGTCAACGGGCGCGCCGCCACGATCACCGTCTACTGGAAAGGCCCGGTCCCTGCGGCCCTGCGCCGTGAACTGGCCACCGCCGCGCCCCGGGTCACCGCGACCTTCCACACGGCCCCCTATGAACAGACCACCTTGCACCGCGCCACCCAGCGGCTACATGCCACGTACGGCACCGCGACCTTCACCCCGCTCGGCATCGCCGTCCACAGCTGTGGCCCCAGCAGTGATGGACAGGGCGTCAACGTCTCCTACGCCACGCTGCCCGGACGGACTGCCGCCGCCGCCGACCTCATCCGCCGCGCCATCGAACACATCACCCGTGTCCCGGTCGTCCACCTCGAACACGGCGAACCGCCCCGACCCACCACCGCCGGTCCAGCGGTAGCCGACGACTCCGCCAGGTGATGGTGGCGCACCCGAAGACGCGACCCGGATCGCGCCCGGGCGCTGCAGCACGATCCGCTCGGCTGCTCGACCACGGCCGCCCGGGTCCGCCTGCACCGCGCCCGCCGGGCGCTGTCCGACGCCCTGGACGGCCACCCAGGCGAAGCGTCGGCCCCCACCAACCCGACGTTCCAACGCGTCACCGGAGACCCGATGAGAGACGCTCACGCGCACGACGTCGCCCGACACCTGAACCGCCCGCCGAACCGCCGTCGCCGCCTACCCAGCCGTCGCTGGGCGCTTCGGGTCGGACTGGCGATCGTCGTCGCGGTCGGCGGAGGAACCGCGCTCGCCGCCGCCGGGCACTCACCGCTGAGCCCGACCGCGACCACCGGCCAGCAGGAGGAGGTCGGCCGAGGCGTGAACGTCGTGCGGCAGTACGTGCGCGCTCATCCCGGCTCGGGGTACTCGACCCTCGCGGTCGACGAGCCCACCGAGTCCATCACCGTCTACTGGCACGGCCCGGTCCCCACCGAGCTCTCCGACCGGCTCACCGCCACCGGCCTGCAGGTGACCCTGCGGACCGCCCCCTACGAGCAGGCCACCCTCGACGCCGCGCTCCGAGCACTGCTCACACCCTCGGCCACCGCCGCCCTCGCCACTGTCGGCATCAGCCGCGGCACGGTCTACCCCTCCCCCGACGGCACCGGCATCAACGTCGAGTACCTCCCCTTCGACCAGTCCCGCCCCGTCGACCTCGAGCAGATCCGTCGCGCGATCCACGCGATCACCGGCGTCGCCATCACCGAACTCACCCGCGGTCCAGGCGACTTCCAGGTCCAACCGCACGTTCGACCCGCACCACCGGCCGCCACGCCCCCGGCGGGCGGGTAAGCGGCGGACCCGCGCCGGGTTCGGTGGCGGCCGACTAGTCGGCCCAGGCGAGCTGATGGGTCGCGAACACCTCGACGAGCCCGGGGGTGGTGTCGGTCAGCGCGTGCTCGACAGGGTCGGTCAGGTGGGGGCTGACGGCAGGGTCCCCGGGCTGCTCGAACACCGCCCACAACCCGATGCCGTCCCCGTGGCGGGAGTCGAACCGGACCCCGTCGACCGCTCGCCCACCCGGGTCGGCCGGGTTCCGGTACAGCCACCGGGCGATCGTCTGGGTCAGCTCCCGCGGCTGCGCTGCCGTGAGCGCCGAGGCGTCCAGGTCCGGCAGTCCGAGGCGACG
>CAXTBU010000098.1:7908-9832 GCA_964242885.1 uncultured Actinomycetales bacterium | reverse complement strand
GTAGGAACCCGAGGTTGTCCGACAGCCACCGGTAGAGGGGCACCAGCTTCGGCGCCAGCCAGAAGATGCCCCAGAGACCGAACACGACGCTCGGCACCGCGGCCAGCAGGTCGACCAGGTACCCGAGGCCCTGGGCGAGCCGGCGCGGGGAGTAGTGGGAGATGAACAGCGCGATCCCGATGGCGAGCGGCACCGCGACGATCAGCGCGATCACGGCGGCCAGCAACGTCCCGAAGACCAGCGGTCCGAGGTAGCGCGTCAGGCCCCGTCCGCCGGGGATCTCCTCCGCGCTGGCGGTCAGTGCCGGGATTGACTGGACGATCAGGAAGAGGGCGACCCCGGCCAGGATCACGAGGATCGCGACCCCGGCGCCGGTCGAGATCCCGGCGAACGCCCGGTCGCCCCGACGCCGGACCTCTTTCGGCGGGGGAGTGGTGAGTGCTGTCACTGCGTCTCCGTCGATCGGTGCGCCGCGCACACCCGTGGGCCCGGCTGAGAGCTGGTGCAACCGTCCCGGACCGGGACGACCTGGTGTCGGGGCGGCAGCACCGACGTGGATCCCCGCGGGATCCGCGGCTCTTGCGACCGCAGGGTATCGGGTGGAGGAACCGGCGCGGTGTCCTGAGGCGGACGGTAGGCGGGCGGACACCTTCCGGTGCCCGCCCGCCCCCCGGCCCCTCCCCGCGAAAACTCAGCTGCCGCTGGTGATCGAGTCGATCGAGGCCTTGGCCTGCGTCGCGAGCGTCTCCGGGATCGGCGCAGAGCCGGCGTTCTCGGCTGCGGTCGCCTGGCCTTCGGTACTGATGACGTAGTTGAGGAACGACTTCACCAGCGTCGCCTTGGTGGCGTCGGCGTACTTGGTGCAGGCGATCTCGTACGAGACCAACAGCACGGGGTACGCGCCGGCAACGGTCGTCTTGCGGTCGAGGCTGAGGGCCAGGTCACCCGCCGGGCGACCGGTCGCGGGCTTGGATGCCTCGAGCGCCTTCGCCGCCCCTTCCGCGGTCGGGCCGACGAAGGTGTCGCCGACCTTGATCTGCGCTGTGCCGAGGTCGCCGGCCTGGCTCTCGTCGGCGTACCCGATGGCACCGGCACCGGCCTTGACGGCCGAGATCATGCCGGAGGTCTGGGCCGCGGCCTCACCGGTCTTGATCGGCCAAGCGTCGCCCGGCTCGGCAGTCCACACCGCCGGGGCGGCAGCGCTCAGGTACTCGGTGAAGTTCTCCGTGGTGCCGGAGTCGTCGGACCGGTGTACGGCCGTGATGGCGGTCGACGGGAGCTGAACGCCCGCGTTGTCGGCGGCAATCTTCGGGTCGTTCCAGGTCTTGATCGTGCCGAGGAAGATCCCGGCCACCGTCGCAGGGGACAGCTTCAGGTCGGTGACGCTGGGGAGGTTGTAGACGATGGCGATCGGCGAGACGTAGGTCGGGATGTTGAAGGCTTCCCCGCCGACGCAGCGGGTCTTGCCGGTAGCCAGTTCCTCGTCATCGAGGTACGCGTCCGAGCCGGCGAAATCCGCTCCGCCGGCGAGGAACTGCTTGCGCCCGGCGCCGGACCCCTGCGGGTCGTAGTTGACGGTGGCCTCGGAGTTCGCGCTCTCGAAGCCGGCCTTCCACGCCGCGATGGCCGCGGTCTGGGCACTGGAGCCCACCCCGGCGATCGTTCCGCTGACCTGCTCGCCGCTGGTGGAGCTGGTGCTGCCGCCGCTGGACTCCTCCTCGTTGGACGCGCCGCAGGCGGTCAGGCCGAGAGAGAGCACGACTGCCGCGGGGACCGCGATTCGTCCGAGGGTGCTGCGCTTCACGTGGTGGACCTTCCTGATCGGTGGAGTCCGGCCAGCCGGGTGGCGGGGTCGTTCCCGCACCCGCGGCCTGACCGGGCTGACCCGGACGCTAGGGACGTGAGGTGTCGGGATCCGGCCCAG
>CAXTBU010000098.1:0-7808 GCA_964242885.1 uncultured Actinomycetales bacterium | reverse complement strand
CCCGGCGGGCTCGCTGTCGAGGTCGGCGGGACCGGGGTGGACGTCGCTCGCGGCGGGCGGGTCCACGACGGCGGCGGCCGGGTGGGCAGCGGACGACGGGTCGGGGGAGCAGTCCGCGTCGGCGAGGGGCGTGCGGTGCCGGTCGGCGTCGAGGCCGGGGACCGGGTCGGAGCGGGGGGCCTGCTGGGCGGCGAGGTCGGGGTCGGGGCCGGGGTCCGCAGGGGCGGGGCGGGGGTCGGCCGGGGCGGGGCGGGGGTCGGCCGCGGCGGTGCAGGTGTCGGCCAGGACGTCGGGGCCGGCCGGGGGCGCCGGGTCGGCTCGGCGGGGGAGGTCGCGGTGGCCCGCGGCGAGTCGGTCGGGGCGGCGCTCGCCCGGGGGAACCGGACAGGGCGCGCGGTCCCCGCCGGCCCGGGCACCCGGCTGGGACCAGCCGAGGTGGGGCTGGTCCGCGTGCGGGGGAGCGGCGCGGTCCAGGTGGTCACCGCCGGTGACGGAGCGGCGGCCGACGGGGCCACGGCGGCGAGGGGCGGGGCGGCCGCCGCTGATCGGGTGGCGGTGCCCGCCGCCGGAGCGGTGCCGCTCGTCGGCGGTCGGCTGTCCCGGGCGAGCGACACCGCGACCGGGGCGCCCACCGCGAGCAGGGCCACCACGACGGCCACCGCGATCTGCAGGAAGCCGCGACCGCTGGACCCGGTCGAGCCCGTCGACTCCCGGCCACCCCACCAGCTCGACGCTGCGGAGTCGCTCGGCTCCCGACGGTGGCGGCCTACCGGCGGTTCGGGCTGTCCGGTGTCGTCCTGTCCGGAATCGGCCACCCACCGCCTTCTCGTCGGCTCCGTCGCCGCGGTACCGGGACGAGCTGACCCCGGGTGTCGGCGGCCTCACTGAACCAGATCGCCCCGCGCCGACGCATCCCCGCCACGTCGGCCGACGGACCGACCGGTCATCCGGGGACCGGGTACCGGTCCAGGTGCGGGCGGTGCGCCGAGCCGGTCAGCACGACGAACTCGGCGGGAGCCAGCCGCTTCGGGTCGTGGCCGCGGCTGGTCAGCCGGTGCAGCAGGCCCTCCAGGACCGGCCGGTGGGTACAGACCAGGGTCGGCAGGCCGCCCGGCTCCCGGGCCGCCAACAGCGCGTCGACCAGGGCGTGGGCGGCGGCGGGATCGGCGGCGTAGCCCTCCTCGGACAGGGCCGGCTCGGCGGCCACCGCCCGGCCGGTCGCCCGGGCGAACGGGACGATCGTCTGCCGGCACCGCGCCGACGGGCTGGTGACGACCCGGCCCGGGCCGAGCGCGGCGAGCAGGGGCACCAGCGCCAGCGCCTGCCGCTCGCCGTCCGCGGACAGCGGGCGCAGCGGGTCCTCCGCCGTCCACCCCTTGCGGGCGACGGCCTTCCCGTGCCGGACCAGCACGACCGGCGGTACGGCGACGACCCCGTCGGCGGGGTCGGCCACCCGCCCGAGTTCGGTCAGCATCCGGGTGTCCCAGCGGTGCGTGGCGAGCGCCGCGGCCTCCGCGAGGCCGAGCCAGCGGACCTCGTCGACCTCGTCGTCGGGTTCGTGCGGCACCTCCGCCGCCACTGTCGCCGCCCAGTAGTGGACGAGCTTGGGGTGGGTCCCGCCGACGCGGTACCGGACCGGCGCCAGCCGCCGGCCCAGCGCGGCGGTCACGCCGGTCTCCTCGGCGACCTCGCGGACCGCCGCGGTCATCGGGTGCTCACCCTCGCCGAGCTTTCCCTTGGGAACGCTCCAGTCGTCCAGGCGCGGCCGGTGTACGAGCAGCGTCTGCACGCCCCGGGGGCCGGGTCGCAGCACCACCGCCCCGGCCGCCACGATCGGCGTTCGGCCGTCGTCGACCGGTCCAAGATCGGTCAGCTCGGTGTCGTCGGCCCCGTCCTTCGGCGGTTCGAGGGGCGACGCGGGTCCAGCGGGTTCGGCGGGCGCCGCGGGTGGGGCGGGTTCAGCGGGTTCGGCGGCCGCAGGGGGCCCGGCGCGCTTGGCGGGCTTGCGGGCCCTGGCCCGGCTCAGGAGTTCGGGGAGTTGCCGTAGGCACCCAGCGCGCCGCCGGGCAGGGCGCCGACCACGTCGGTCAGCGCCGTGCGGGGCCGGGGCCGGGTGTCGATCAGGTACTGCTGCAGGTCGCGCAGCGGCTTGCCGTCGGCGTCGAACGCGAGCCGGTCCCACGAGCCGTCGGGGCGCAGGTGCCAACTGGCGGTGCCGGGATCGAAGGCCATGTCCAGCATCCGTTCCAGCTCGGTCCGGTGCGTCTTCGAGCGCAGCCGGACCAGCGCCTCGACCCGGCGGTCCAGGTTGCGGTGCATGAGGTCCGCCGAGCCGATCCAGACCTCCGGGTCGCCGCCGTTGGCGAAGCTGAACACGCGGCTGTGCTCCAGGAAGCGCCCGAGGATGCTGCGGACCCGGACGGTCTCGCTCAGCCCGGGCACGCCCGGCTTGAGCGCGCAGATGCCGCGGGTGAGCACGTCGACCGGGACGCCGGCGCGACTGGCCCGGTACAGCGCGTCGACGCAGGCCTCGTCGACCAGGCTGTTCACCTTGATCCGGACCCGCGCCGGCCGGCCGGCCCGGTGGTGCTCGACCTCCGCGTCGATCCGCTCCAGCAGCCCGAGGCGCACCGAGTGCGGCGCGACCAGCAGCTTGCGGTAGGAGGTCTGCAGCGAGTACCCGGACAGGTTGTTGAACAGGTGGGTCAGGTCCTGGCCGACTTCGGGGTCGGCGGTGAGCAGACCGAGGTCCTCGTACATCCGCGCGGTCTTCGGGTTGTAGTTGCCGGTCCCGATGTGCACGTAGCGGCGGATGCCGTCGGCCTCCTCCCGGACGACCAGGCACAGCTTGCAGTGCGTCTTCAGCCCGACCAGGCCGTAGACGACGTGCACGCCGGACTGCTCGAGCTTGCGGGCCCAGCTGATGTTCGCCTGCTCGTCGAAGCGCGCCTTGATCTCCACGATGGCCAGCACCTGCTTGCCGGCCTCCGCGGCGTCGATCAGGGCGTCGATGATCGGGCTGTCACCGGAGGTCCGGTACAGCGTCTGCTTGATCGTCAGCACCTGCGGGTCGGCCGCGGCCTGCTCGACGAACCGCTGCACCGAGGTGCCGAACGACTCGTAGGGGTGGTGCAGCAGGACGTCGCGCTGGCGGATCGCGGCGAACATGTCCGCTGGCGTCGCGGTCTCCACCTCGGCCAGCGTCGGGTTCGTCATCGGGACGAAGACCGGGTACTTCAGGTCCGCCCGGTCGATGTTGGCGATCGCGTGCATCCCGGTCAGGTCCAGCGGGCCGGGCAGCTCGAAGACCTCCTGCGGGGAGATCCGCAGCTCGCCGACCAGCAGGTCCAGCACGTGGCGGTCGATGGTGTCCTCGACCTCCAGCCGCACCGGCGGGCCGAACCGGCGGCGCAGCAGCTCCTTCTCGATCGCGGCGAGGATGTTCTCCGCGTCGTCCTCCTCGACCTCGAGGTCCTCGTTGCGGGTGACGCGGAACGTGTGGTGCTGACGGATCTCCATCCCCGGGAACAGCTGGTCCAGGTGGGCGGCGATGACGTCCTCGAGCGGCACGAACCGGTCGTCCCTGGCCCGGACGAACCGGGGCAGCGACGGCGGGACCTTGACCCGCGCGAAGTGCTCGGCGCCGGTGTGCGGGTTGGCCACCACGACCGCGAGGTTCAGCGACAGCCCGGAGATGTAGGGGAACGGGTGCGCCGGGTCGACCGCCAGCGGCGTCAGCACCGGGAAGATCCGGTCCCGGAACAGCCGGTGCAGCTCGGCGCGCTCGGCGTCCTCCAGGTTCGCCCACCGGACGATCTCGATGCCGTGCTCGGCCAGCGCCGGCAGCACGTCCTCGTGCAGGCAGGTGTTGTGGCGCTCCTGGATGTCCCGCGCGGCGGACCAGATGTTCTCCAGCGTCTCGCGCGGCAACAGCCCGTTCACCGACCGGACGGCGACGCCGGCGGTGATCCGGCGCTTGAGGCCGGCCACCCGGACCATGAAGAACTCGTCGAGGTTGGAGGTGAAGATCGCCAGGAACCGCGCCCGCTCCAGCAGCGGGATCGTGTCGTCCTCGGCCAGTTCCAGCACGCGGGTGTTGAACTGCAGCCAGCTCAGCTCGCGGTCGTTGAACCGGTCGTCCGGCAGCGGCTGGCGGTCGACGGCCGCGGGAGCCGCCGGGTCGGCGTCGTCGGACGCGGTGTCAGCGGCGTCGGTGTCAGCGGCGTCGGGGTCAGCGGCGTCGGGGTCAGCGGGGTCGGCCGGAGGCTCCTCGGGACCCCCGCCCGCGGCTCCGTTGGCACCGGCACCGTTCCCCGCCGCTGCGTCGGCCGCCTGGTCCGGGCCGGCCGGCCGGCGCGCCGGTGTCCGCCGGGCGGCCGTCCGGCGCGGTCGGCTGCCGGTTCCGCCGGCGTCGCCGTTGCCCGTCGACGGTGCCGCGGGCGACTCGGCCGGGGCGGGCGGGGCGGGCGGGGTGTCGGCGTCGTCCCGGGCGGGGGTCAGCACCTGTGCTCCGGGATCTGCCATGGGGTGATCCTCGCACCGGCGGTGCCGCGGACGAGGCGACGGGCAGGCGACCGGCAGGCGACCGTTGGGCGTACGGCGCCTCTCCGGCCGGCGCCGTCAGCCGTAGAGGACGTCGAGTGCGTCGTCGACGAAACCGAGCCGGCGGTACAGGCGGACCGCGGGCGAGTCGGCCTCGACGTACAGCTCGACGTCCCCGGCGCCACGGTCGGCCAGCGAGCGCAGCCCGGCCACCGCCAGCGCCGTCCCCAGTCCGGAGCGCTGAGCGCCCGGGTCGGCGCCGAGGACGTAGATCTCGCCCAGCGGAGGTCCCCCCGGAGCGTCCGCGCCGGTGAGCTTCGTCCAGTGCGACCCCAGCAGCCGCGGGCCGTCGTCACCGGCCGCGTGCTCGGGACCGGGGTCGGACCACGCCAGCAGGAAGCCGGCCGGGTCGAACCAGTCCTCGGCCATCCGCGCGGCCAGGTCCGCGGAGGTCCACCGCCCCTGCTCGGGGTGGGACGCGAAGGCGGCGGCGTTGACCCGCAGCCACGCGGCGTCGTCCACCCCGGGCCGGAACGCCGCCAGCCGCACCCCGGCCGGCAGCGGCGCGTCCGGCAGCGGAGTCCCGGCGGGCCGCCGCATCCGGGCGAGCCGGCGGATCGCGGTCAGCCCCGCCGAGCGGGCCAGTGCCCGGGCGGCCGGGAGGTCCCCGTGCGCCCAGAACCCGATCGCCGCGGATCCGGACGCGCCGGCCGTCCCGGCCGCGACAGCTGCCGTCGCGGCCGACACCAGGGCGGCGCCGAGCCCCGCCCGGCGCGCCGTCGGCGCCACGACGACCTCGGCGGCCGCTGGCAGCTCCCCGGTGTCCACCCCGGCGTACCCGACGACGGCCCCACCGGCGGCGGCGACCAGGTGCAGCCGCCCGGCCACCGGCCCGGCGAGGGCGAGCAGCCCGGCCTCGTTCAGCGGCGCGACGCCGTCGGCGGCCGCTGCCTGCTCGGCGATCCGGCGCACGTCGCTCGCCTCGGCCGCGCCGAGCACGGCGACCGGGGCAGTGGGGTCCGCGCTCACGACGCCCGACGCTGGGGGTCCGGCGCCACGGTGCCGTCGGGCGCGGAGTCCGCACCGCGCTCGTCGGGCGCACCGGTCACCGGCCCCCCGGTCGCCGGCCCGTCGCCGTCGGGTGCGGGGCGGTCGGCGTCGCGCACCGGCTCGTGGCCGACGACGAACCGGTAGCCGACGTTGCGCACCGTCCCGATCAGGTGCTCCTGCTCCGGTCCGAGCTTGGCGCGCAGCCGCCGGACGTGGACGTCGACGGTTCGGGTGCCGCCGAAGAAGTCGAATCCCCAGACCTCCTGCAGCAGGTGGGCCCGGGTGAACACCCGCGTCGGGTGCTGGGCGAGGAACTTCAGCAGCTCGAACTCCTTGAACGTCAGGTCCATCGGCCGGTTGCGGATCCGGGCGGTGTAGCTGGCGTCGTCGATCACCAGGTCCCCGGACCGGATCTCGGTGGACCGCTCGACCGGGACCAGCTCGGCCATCCGGCCGGCGGCCAGCCGCAGCCGCGCCTCGACCTCGGCCGGTCCGGCGGTGTCCAGGACGACGTCGTCGACGCCCCACTCGGTGGTGACGGCGGTCAGCCCGCCCTCGGTCACCACCAGCAGGACGGGCGCGCCGATCGCGGAGGACCGGAGCAGCCGGCACAGCGTCCGGGCGTGGACGAGCTCCCGGCGCCCGTCGACGAGGACCAGGTCCGCCGGCGGACCGTCCTGCACCGGCGGCAGCTCGGCGGGCGCGGACCGGACGTTGTGCAGCAGCAGGCCGAGGGCGGGCAAGACGTCGGTGGCCGGCTGCGGGCTGCTGGACAGCATCAGCAGGGTGCTCACGACGTGGCCTCCCGGTCGGCTTGGCGGGGCTACCGGGCGCAGGCGGTGCTCCGGGGCTGGCGATCCGCCGGACGGGACGGGCGCGGGACGGGTGTCCGAGCCGTCCGGAACCGCCGGGAAGCCATCGGGCGACGACGCCGTCAACCGTTCGGCCAGCGTATCGGCCCGTTGCCGCAGCTCCGGGTCCCGAGCGGCGGGTCTGGCAGCATGCCCGGGTGTCGGAGCCGCAGGTCCGCGGCGCGGCCGGCCGGCCGGGGGCACGAGCGGACCGCCAGGCCCGCGCCGGGGTCGCGACCCTGCAGGTGCTGACCGGAGCCGTCGTGGCCGGCGCCGCGGGGGCCGGCGGGATCGGCCTGCTGGTCGCCGTCGTCGCCGTCCAGGTGACCTGGGTGATCGTGGCCGCCCGCCTGCTCGGCGTCACCTACTCCGGCCGGACCGTTATCGGTCTCAGCGCGCTGCTCGCGACGGCCGCCACGGCCTGGCAGGTGCCGTCCGCCCGCGGCCGGTCGCCGGACCCGGGCGCGCCCGGCGACGACCTGGGCGTGCTCGCGGGCCTGCTCGGCCTCGTGGTCGTCGCCGCGATCTTCGTCCAGCTGGCGCGGCGCGACGGCCGCGGCGGGCTGACGCTGCGACTGGCCGGCACCGTGCTGGTCGCTGTGCTCGGCGTGCTGCCGGCCGCACTGCTGGCGGCGACGAGCTCCGACGCCGGGCGGGCAGCCGTGGTGGTGACGGGCATCGCCGTCGTGGTCGCCGGCGCCGCGACCGGTCTTGGCGCCGGCGCGCTCGGGTCCGGCGGCCTCGGGTCCGGCGACGCCGGCTCCGCAGGCGACTCCGGCTCCGGGTCAGCCGGCGACGCCGGGACCGCCGGGCACGTCGACGAGGGCCGGGCGGTGAGTGCGCGGCGTGCTGTCCGCAGCGGGCTGCGCCGGCTGGAGCGCGCCCCGGTGGCGGTCCGGTCGGTGGTGGTCGGCGGCAGTGGCGCGGTGGTGTCGGCGATCGCGGGCGCCGTCGCGGCAACCGTCGCCGGCGCGGAGGAGATCGGAGTCGGCGGTTCCGGGTCGACCGCCCTGGCCGGCGGGGTGGCCGTGTTCGCGGTGCTCGGAGTCCTCTCCTACCTGACCTCGCTCGCCGCGGGCACCGTCGCCCGGGCGACGCCGACCACCCGCACCGGTGGCCTGGTGGCCGCCGTCCTGGCCGTCGCGCTGGCCACCCCGCTGGTGCTGGTGGCCACGCGACTGGTCCGCTGAGCGCAGGATCCGGCGGGAGCGGGGGCCGGTCACCGACACTGGTGCGGTGCACCGCGACGCTGCCGGGGAACCGGCGTGACCCCACCGAGCCGAGGTGACGAGCCCCGCGGCGCGGACGGCGGCGGGGCCTGGTGGGCCGGCGACGGACCGGACGGCGGCGTCGCTCCTGATGCAC
>CAXTBU010000097.1:5618-10036 GCA_964242885.1 uncultured Actinomycetales bacterium | reverse complement strand
TGCAATGATCATCGGCTCCCTCGGAGGGCTCGTCGTCCTCACCGCTGCAGCGATGCGCACGCCCGAGGGCGACTCCTCGGAAATGCCGCGTGGGCGTTAAGAACCGCCCCGAACTCTTGCAACCAGCGGGCGACACTGAACGACTTGTCAGCGGCCGACCCTAAAGCCCGCCGACCGAAGAAGCGGACCCGAACCGGTCACGGGAGACGGCGGGGCATGGCCGGTACTGGTCACCCTCGCGTTAGGTCAGCATCGGTCAGCATCACCAGGACCGGAAGCCCGCGGGGTGGCCTCCTTGGTGACAAAGCGCTTCCAACCCGTGAATGATGCATGAGTGTCAGCATCCACCATCGTTCGACCGGTCGGCCGTCCGGTGCTTGAACGAGCTGGCTCCAGACAAGGGCGCCGGTGGACTGGTCTCAGGCCTCGGTTCGGACCTGCAGCGACAGCGCCTGGAACGTGGGGGAGACGTCGCACATGTCGAGATCGAACTCGATCCCGAAGTTCCAGTGGAAGTCGCTGACCTGCCCAAACGTCTGTGCTCCGGGCGGCGAGCTGTCCGCCCAGTTCTTGGTGGTCACACCGGAAGTGGTCACACCGGAAAACTGGAACACGGTGACCGGCTCGTCCGCCTGACCATCCGGGATCCAGTCCAGGTCCCACCGGAACCGCATCGTCAGCTTCGCGGGGTCGCCGGGCTGCCAGACCAGGTCGGTGAGGTCGCTGTCGTGGAGCCGGACGATCCTGTCCCGGTCCGTCTTGAACTCGTACAGCCCGTGTCCGGGGACCGGGCCCCAGTCCGGGTGAGTGCTGATGCCGGTGATCGAACACACCGGGCGCTCGACCGGTGCGACGTCGGCCGGCAGTTGAGCTGCTGGCCTGCTCGACCTGTCCGCACGGTCACGACCCACCCCGTCACCGTCGCGCAATCACCGCCCGGCTCGCCGGCTCGTGCTCTCCGCAGGGTTCCCGCGGCGTTCGCGGTAGCCCCGGCCGACCGGTGTCCGGGTGATGAGCAGCCACCCGATCAGCAGGATCGCCGCGAGCGCCGCGCCGGTGACCGCCAGGTCGGCGAGCAGTCGTCCGGTCTCGATGGAGGTCGGCCACTCCTGCAGCGGTCCGGCCGCGGTCACCCGGGCCGGGAAGCGCGCGATCTCGTTGACGGTCTGGTCCTGGCTCAGCCAGTCCAGGGGGAACCCGATCTCGACGCTGTCCAGCTCGGCGGGCGAGGACACGGTGTCGGGGTCGAACAGGGTCACCGCCACCGTCATCGCCACCGTCGCCGCGACCGCCAGCACCAGCGCGCTGAGCGCCCGCCAGCCGGCGCGAGGCCTCGCCGGGACACCCGGCTCAGTCGACGGGTTCGTCCGGGAGCCGTGGTGCAGGGACGCGACCGCACTCAGCAGGTAGGCGCACGCCACCAGGAGCCACTCGAGCGCCGAGCCGGCCAGCACCCACTGACCGGACGAACGGTCGTCGCTCGCCAACTGCCACCCCAGCGCAGCTGAGCCCGAGAGACCGCCGGCGACCACGGCCACCGCGGCCGCGCCGGCCGGCGACCGCGCCACCTGCCACCACGGCGGCTGGGTCGGGCAACGGCGCCTGCCCGGCCTGTTCGTCACGTCGAGGTCCGATGCTTCGATCAGCCGGCCGGTTCAGCCGTGGCCACACTCTGGCGTGGCCCGCTCGTGGCCAAGGCGCTAGCCAGCGCTCGTGTCGTCGTGCCTTTCGTTCAAAGCCGATCCAAGTATCGCGCCCATCGCGACCTCACCACCAATCGATGGACCCTAATGACCTTTCGAAAAGAAGGTGAGCCAGGGCCCGACGCCAATCAGTGCGCCTAGCACATTCTGCGGGCGGACACGAAGCTGTATGGCTAACCCGAGGATTCGATGTACTCGCATGCCAGTGAGCGGCGCCCGTCGATCAAGCCATTGATCATGATGCCGACGACCCACCGGCCGTCTTGAGCCCTTCCTCAGAGCATGATTCTCGCGGATCAGCACTTCGATAAGGTCTGATCTGTACTCTGGGGCCACAAGGTCCGGGCGTTCGAAGAACGTAGAATTGGCCAAAGGTCCCACAACAGGGATCCGGGCGTGCGGCTTACGTCCAGGCACGGCTACCTCACTTGCGAATCCGAGCGGCACGCGGACGTCCAGGATCGCTGGCCGTGGGCCCCAGAGCCCGACAGTCCATGACAATCACGCACGGCCGGGGAGTTCGTCAACCTGTCGGATCGCCGCCGCGATGGTTCCACGATGCGTCAGTCCCCAGACGCTGAACTCGCCTTGGGGCCAGTCGATCTCAACGTGGCAAAGCCACGCGGGCACGCCCTCTGTGACCCCCAGGGTGTGTTCCAACTGAAACTCACCCGGAGCCGTCGGAAGCCGGTTCAGCTTGGCGATCAGCTCCTCTATCAGCTGGTCAAGATTGCGAGGCGTATCGGTCATGTTCCACTCCGTCTGGTGCCCAAAAACCTGCCGGCCGCGTCGGGGTTCGGCCGGTATCCAACCTCGGGTAGGGCTGCGTGGACGGGACCAACGTCGGCCGCGGACAATGTGGGCCGCCCGTGCTCTGCCCAGCTAGGTAGCGTAGCCGCTCGTCCACTTCGGGTCGCGCGGTCTGGTTCTGCCGTAGTCGGGCGACCGGCTGGCCATCCATGCCGAAAGTAAGCTGATGCAAGGTACCGCTAGCGTCCACGTGGCGGCTAGGAAATATTTCGTGCACGAGGCCCGCCCCCGGTAGTGTGCGACGATGATTGCGCGGTAGTTGAACCCGTCCTGGCCCGGTTGCTCCCGTGAGAACTCGACCAAGGATCGTACGGACAGTCGGCGGTACCCCTCCGCCTCGATACTCGACAAGTGCGCCCAGCATCCGCCGGGGAATTCCTGGGAATCCAGGACGCCCCAGCCCTCATCGTCGATCCACGACCGAACGGTGCCCCGAGTCGTCCACTACTCTCCAGTGGTCGTGTACGCCGAGCGCCCGTTCGATGGCGGATCCGCCAACCCTCTGTCGACCACCGGTACCAGTCGGCAGTTCCCGGCAGAGTACGAGGTCTGAGCCACCTGCTCGGCGGCGGTTCCCGGGTCAGACTCGGCGGGCCGCTCCGTCTATGGCTGGACGCCGCTAGAGCGGCTTTCGGGCCGATGGCTGGCTGGTGCTAGGGAGCGGTCTACCAGCGTTTGGGCCGAGACGTGGTCGATCCCCTTCACCGATAGTGAAGGGATCAAACGCAGGCACTAGGCGGTCGGTGCTTCATCAAGACGGGTGACCGCTTCAAGGTTCCCGGGCGGGTGGATCGTCGCCATCACCGGGATATGGCTTCTCCATTCCGCGACTACCAACTGTCGGTTGATGGCCGTTCGCATCGGCTTCGGAAGTCACCCCATCGGCAAGGTGTGGTGGTTCGGCTCGGGGCACCGGGTAATGGCCGGGGCCGCAGTCGCGGAACGATCCGTCGGCTCCCATCAGGAGGGGGAGCTGGTGGTCGAGGTGGTCGGGGTACCAGGTGCCGAGGGCGGTGCCACCATGGCCGCGGAGGGCTTTCGAGGAGTGCCAGAGCGCGGCGAGGCGGGTCGAAGGTCCACACCGGGCCGACCTGGGCGCGCAGGGTGGCGGTGAGGTGGACGACCTCGGCTTCGTGGACGTCACCACGACGCCGACAGTCCACCAGGAGGCGAGTCGCCGCGACGCCGACGACCTGGCCGCCGAGGACGTCGACGAAGCCGGCTGTCCCGGGCGCGACTCAGCCGGGCTAGGGCATCGCGCGGACGAGGGACTCCTGCAGGTAGCCCAGCCACGTGTACACCTGGTGGACGCCGACGCGCGGGTCGACCTCCGGCGGGTCCTCGTCCCCGGCGCGCAGCACGGCCTGGTGCGCCAGGTCGTCCAGGGCCTCCGCGTCGGCCTCGGTCGCCAGCCCGATCCGGGTCGCCAGCGCCAGCCGCAGGTCGGTGAGCACCGTCAGCCAGCCCAGCGCCGCGGCTTCGTCCAGGCGCACGTCCACCGGTTCCCGCGGGTCCCCGTCGAGCTCCTCGCGCACCGTGCGGGCCCGGCCGCCCTTGACCTGGCGCAGGCTGACCTCGGTGTAGCGGCGGAACTCGCTGCCGTCCCTGGCCTGCTCGGGGTCCGGGTCGGCGCCGGGTGCGGTGTACGCGTCGGGTAGCAGCCGGGCCAGCACCGGGTCCTCCGGCGCGAGACCGGGCCCGATGCCGAGCGCGGCCGCGAACGGGTCCTCGGTCTGCGTCGGCACGCCGTCCTCTACCAGCTCCACGAGCTGGCCGGTCAGGTCGCGCAGCAGCGCCGCCTCGACCGGGTCGAAGGTGGCCGACACCCGGCGCCGCCGGTCCCGGCGGAAGTGCGCCGTCACGACCGGCCGTCCCTTCGGGCCGGCGTCACGACCGGCCGTCCCT
>CAXTBU010000097.1:3891-5518 GCA_964242885.1 uncultured Actinomycetales bacterium | reverse complement strand
CGGGCCGGCGTCACGACTGGTCGGCCTTCTGGATCGTGGACCACAGCCCGTAGCCGTGCAGGGCCTCGACGTTGCGCTCCATCTCCTCGCGGCCGCCGGTCGCGACGACGGCCCGGCCGAGGGTGTGCACGTCCATCATCAGCTTCTCGGCGTGGCGCCGGTCGTACCCGAAGTAGGTGCGGAAGACGTAGGCCACGTAGGACATGAGGTTGACCGGGTCGTTCCAGACCAGCGTGATCCACGGGGTGTCCGGAACGGTCGTCAGGTCCGCCTCGGGGCGCTCGAGCTCCACCGGCGCGGTCATGACGGCCATTGTGACAAGCGCCGGCCGACACTGGCAGGCCGTACTGGCAGGCCGCCCCGCTAGCGTTCCCCCGGTGCCGACCTCGTCCGCGATGCTGACCGACCGCTACGAGCTGACGATGGCCACGGCCGCGCTCGCCGACGGCACCGCCGGCCGGGCGTGCGTGTTCGAGGTCTTCGCCCGCCGGCTGCCCCCGGGCCGGCGGTTCGGGGTGGTCGCGGGCACCGCGCGGGTGATCGAGGCGGTGCTCGACGCGCGGTTCACCGGACCGGACCTGGACTGGCTGCGCTCGGCGGGCCTCGACGACGACCGGCTGCTGGACTTCCTCGCGTCCTGGCGGTTCACCGGGTCGATCGACGGCTACCCCGAGGGCGAGCTGTACTTCCCGGGCTCCCCGGTGCTGACCGTCACCGGGACGTTCGCCGAGTCGGTGCTGCTGGAGACCTTCGTCCTCTCCGTCCTGAACCACGACTCGGCGATCGCCGCCGCCGCCGCGCGGATGGTGCTGGCGGCCGGCGGACGGCCCCTGGTGGAGATGGGCAGTCGGCGCAGCCACGAGCAGGCCGCGGTCGCCGCGGCCCGCGCCGCCTGGCTGGCCGGTTTCGCCGCCACGTCGAACCTGGCCGCCGGGCAGGAGTACGGCATCCCGACGGTCGGCACGACCGCCCACGCGTTCACGCTGCTGCACGACGACGAGCGCGCGGCCTTCGACGCCCAGGTCGCCAGCGCGGGCCCGGGCACGACGCTGCTGGTCGACACCTACGACATCCGCACCGGGATCGAGCGCGCGGTCGCCGCCGCCGGCCCGGGACTGGGCATGATCCGGATCGACTCCGGCGACCTGCCGGTGCTCGCCCACCAGGCCCGCGAGCAGCTGGACGCCCTCGGCGCGACCGGCACCCGGATCCTGCTGTCCGGGGACCTCGACGAGTACAGCCTGGCCGGGCTCGGCGCGGCACCGGTGGACACCTTCGGGGTCGGCACGTCGGTGGTCACCGGGTCCGGCGCGCCGACCGCGGGGTTCGTCTACAAGCTGGTCGAGGTCGACGGGCGCCCGGTCGCGAAGCGGTCCGAGGGCAAGAACACCGTCGGCGGCCGCAAGTGGGCCCACCGGCGGCACCGGGGGACCGGAACGGCCGAGGAGGAGATCGTCGGCACCGGCCCGGAACCGACCCCGGCCGCCGGCACGACCCGGCTGCAGGCGGGCTTCGTCGCCGACGGGGTCCGGGTGGGCGAGCCCGTCGCGCTGGCCGACAGCCGCGAGCACCTGCGGGCGGCGCTGGTCACCCTGCCGTGGGACGGGGTCAAGTTGTCCGCCGGGGA
>CAXTBU010000097.1:2037-3791 GCA_964242885.1 uncultured Actinomycetales bacterium | reverse complement strand
CCCCGACGAGCACGACCGCCCCGACGAGCCAGGGAGCGACCCGATGAGCGACGCCGGCACGGTCGCCGCCTCTGCCGCCCCGTCCGCCGCTGCAACACCCCCGACGACGGCCCTGGTCGTCGTCGACATGCAGGTCGACTTCGGCCGGCCGGACGGCTCGCTGTACGTGACGGGCAGCGACGCGGTCCTGCCGGTGGTCCGCGACTGGATCGAGCGGGCCACCGAGGCGGGCTGGCCGGTCTTCTACACCCAGGACTGGCACCCGGCGCAGACCCCGCACTTCGTCACCGGCGGCGGGCTGTGGCCGGTGCACTGCGTCGGCGACACGGGCGGCGCGGCGTTCCTGCCCGGTCTGCCGGTGGTGGGCCCGGTGGTCCGCAAGGGCGTCGACGGCCGGGACGGCTACTCGGGGTTCTCGGTCCGCGACCCCCGCTCCGGCCAGGTGGACGCGACGGCGCTGGGCTCGATGATCGCGGCGACCGGCGTCCGGGAGCTCGTGGTGGTCGGCCTGGCCGGGGACTGGTGCGTGAAGGAGACCGCACTGGACGGCCGCCGCCTGGGCTACGCGGTCCGGGTGCCGCTGGCGGCGACGGCGTTCGTCAACCTGGAACCCGGCGCCGACGACGCGGCCGTCGCCCAGCTGCGGGCCGCCGGCGTCGGGGTGGCCTGAGGGGCGCGCGGGCTCCGGGAGTCAGTGCTTGAGCGACTCGTAGACCTCTTTGCACTGCGGGCACACCGGGAACTTCTCCGGGTCGCGGTTCGGGATCCAGAGCTTCCCGCACAGGGCGCGGACGGGCTCGCCGGTCATCGCCGACTCGAGGATCTTGTCCTTGGGCACGTAGTGGCTGAACTTCTCGTGGTCGCCCGGCTCGGCCTCCTGGGGCACCGGACGGGTGAGCGTGTCCCCCCGGGTGTCCGTCTCCGGCATCACGGTGGTCATCGTCAGGTCGGCCATGCCCTCCAGTCTGCAACGCGCCCCGGGCAGGTCCGGTCCTCCGGCGTCGCCTCAGTTCGCGGTGGGGTCGTCCGGGTAGGTGGCCGCGAACGCCAGCGGCGGGCCGAGGCGGCGCAGCACCGCCGGCCACAGCTCGGTCGGCTCGGTGTCGAACGGGTCGGACCTGGCCGCGTCGACCACCAGCCAGGACCCGCGACGCAGCTCGTCGTCCAGCTGGCCAGGCCCCCACCCCGAGTAGCCGGCGAACACCCGCATCGCGGACACCCCGTCGCGGACGACCTCCGGCGGCGCGTCCAGGTCGACCAGCCCGACGTCCTCGTAGAGCCGCTTCCACCCGATCGGCCCACCGGACGCGCCGCGGGCGTCGGCCGTCCCGAGCCGGGCCAGGCCGAGCGCGCTGTCCGGCGAGACCGGGCCGCCGGAGAAGACGACCGCGGGGTCGACGACCTCGTCGTGCCAGCTGGGGAGGACGTGGCGGACCGGCAGCTCGGTGGGGCGGTTCACGACCAGGCCCAGGGTGCCGTCCCCGTCGTGGTCCAGCAGGAGCAGGACGGTGCGGCGGAACGGCTCGTCGGTGATCTCGGGCGTGGCGACGAGGAGCTGGCCGGGTAGCGGGACGGGTCTCACGGCCCCATCCTGGCGCGCGGCCGCACCGGCTGCGACCAGCGTGCGGAGGACGCGGCCCCGCCGGCCCTGCCGCCCGAGGCGGCTCCGCCCGACCCGCCGCCCGAGGCGGCTCCGCCCGACCCGCCGCCCGAGGCGGCTAGGGCGTCGGGCTGGGCAGACCGGCCAGGTCGGC
>CAXTBU010000097.1:0-1937 GCA_964242885.1 uncultured Actinomycetales bacterium | reverse complement strand
GACCCGCCGCCCGAGGCGGCTAGGGCGTCGGGCTGGGCAGACCGGCCAGGTCGGCGATCCCGTGGAAGCCCGAGCGGTCCTGCGGGTCGGCCCGGCCGGTCGCGCGGGCGTCGCCCAGTGCGGCCTCGCGCACCGCGGTGGCGACCGTCGCCGACAGGTCGGGGTGGAAGACGCTCGGCACGATGTAGTCGGCGTTCAGCTCCGCGTCGGTGACGACGGCGGCGAGCGCGTGGGCGGCCGCGATCAGGATCCCGTCGGTGATCGCGTGGCTGCGCGCGTCCAGCAGCCCGCGGAACACCCCCGGGAACGCCAGCACGTTGTTGATCTGGTTCGGGTGGTCGCTGCGGCCGGTGGCCACCACCGCGGCGTGCTCGCGGGCGGTGACCGGATCGATCTCCGGGGTCGGGTTGGCGAGGGCGAAGACGATCGCGTCCGGCGCCATCGACGCGACGTCCGCCGCGGTGAGCACGTTGCCGGTGGAGACGCCGACGAAGACGTCGGCGTCGGCGACGGCGCCGTGCAGGTCCCCGCGGTAGTCGCGCGCGTTGGTGTTCTCCGCGACCCAGGCGAGCTCGGGCGAGGCGTGGGTCCGGCCCCGGTGGACGGCCCCGTCGATGTCACACACGAGCACGTCGCGCAGGCCGGCGCCCAGCAGCAGCCGCAGGATCGCGAACCCCGCCGCCCCCGCCCCGGCGAGCACCAGCCGAACCGTCCCGATGTCCTTGCCGACGACGCGCAGCGCGTTGGTCAGTGCGGCGAGGACGACGATCGCCGTGCCGTGCTGGTCGTCGTGGAAGACCGGGATGTCCAGGGCCTGGCGCAGCCGGCGCTCCACCTCGAAGCAGCGGGGCGCGGCGATGTCCTCCAGGTTGATCCCGGCGAACCCGGGGGCGATCGCCCGGACCGCCGCCACGATCTCGTCGGTGTCCTGGGTGTCCAGGCAGATCGGCCACGCGTCGATGCCGGCGAACCGCTTGAACAGCGCGGCCTTGCCCTCCATCACCGGTAGCGCGGCCGCCGGCCCGAGGTTGCCCAGGCCGAGCACCGCCGAGCCGTCGGTCACGACGGCGATGGCGTTGCGCTTGCTGGTCAGGCGGCGGGCGTCCTCCGGGTCGGCGGCGATCGCCAGACAGATCCGGGCCACGCCCGGGGTGTAGACCATCGACAGGTCGTCGCGGTTGCGGATCGGCACCCGGGAGGCCATCTCGATCTTGCCGCCGAGGTGCACGAGGAACGTCCGGTCCGACACCCGGCCGATCCGGACACCGTCCACCCGGCGCAGCGACTCGACGATCCGGTCGGCCTGGCCGGTGTCGGCCGCCGCGCAGGTCAGGTCGACCTGGACCCGGTCGGCACCGGAGGCGGACACGTCCAGGGCCGTGACCAGGCCGCCCGCCTCCTCCACGGCTCCGGCGAGGCGGCTGGTGGCGCGGCCCCCGGCGGGGACGTCGAGCCGGACGACGACCGAGTAGGACGCGTTGGGTGCGGCTGACATGCGGCTCCTGGTTCGGCGGGGCCGCCGGCGGGCCTCGGCGGGCCGTGGCGACCTCGCGGGCCTCGACGACCTGGGCGGCCGGGGTGGCCTGGTGGCCGGTGCGGCAGGGGCCGATGATGACACGCCCGGCCGACCGGACCCGTCGAGCCGGTCGCCTGCGGGTGGGCTCCCCGGCGGGCAGGCTGGCGGGCCCGTCAGCCACGCGGTCGGCCGACTCAGCCCTGCCCGCTCAGACAGCGGCCGGCCAGCACCACGACGACGAGCACCACCCCGACCAGGCCGCCGACCGACGGCCGGCGCCGCTGGTCCGCCGCCGGTCCGCTCCCGACCGGCTGGCGGCCGGCCGCGGGACGACCGGCGGGCCGGCCCCGGCCCGGGCCGGCGACGGGATCACCCGCCCGGCGGACCACCGGGGGGTCCCGCCGCGCCGCCGGCCGCGACT
>CAXTBU010000096.1:0-10069 GCA_964242885.1 uncultured Actinomycetales bacterium | reverse complement strand
CGGACGCGCTCGCGGGACAGCGACTGCGAGCTGGCGATCTCGGTCAGCGTCTTGTAGCGGCCGTCGTCCAGGCCGTAGCGGGCCCGGATGATCGCCGACTCCCGCGGCTCGAGGGCGTTGATGGCCCGCTTGAGCTGGTCGCGGAAGAAGCGGTCGGCGACCACCTCCTCCGGGTCCTCGGCGTCGTCGTCGGCGACCAGGTCACCGAACGCGGTCTCCTCGTCGGAGCCGACGTGCACGTCCATGCTCACCGGGTCGCGGTCGAGCTTGGTCAGCCAGGCGACGCGGTCCGGGGCCGTCTCCAGCTCCAGGCCCACCTCCTCGTCGGTGGGCTCGCGGCCGAGGTCGACCTCGAGCTTGCTGCGGGTGCGCCGGACGCGGGCGGCCTCGTCGTGCACGTGCACCGGGAGCCGGACCAGCCGGCCGGTCTCGGCGACGCCACGGGTGACCGCCTGCCGGACCCACCAGGTCGCGTAGGTCGAGAACTTGAAGCCCTTGGCGTAGTCGAACTTCTCGACCGCGCGGACCAGCCCGAGGTTGCCCTCCTGGATCAGGTCCAGCATCGGCAGCCCCGTGTAGCGGTAGCGACGGGCGATCGAGACGACCAGGCGCAGGTTCGCGGTGATGAACCGCTCCTTCGCGGCCTGCCCGGCGCGGGCGATCGTCGCCAGCTCGACCTGGGCCTCGGTGCCGGCGAACCGCGGGTCGCCGGCCTCGATCATCTTCTGGGCGAACAGCCCGGCTTCGATCGCCTTGGCGAGCTCGACCTCCAGGGCCGCGTCCAGCAGCGGGTGGCGCGCGATGTCGTCCAGGTAGCGCCCGACCAGGTCCCGCTCGGGAACCTTGTCGAGGGAACCGACGCGCGACTCCTGCGCCTCGGGTGCGTCCGCGGCGTCGAAGCCGATCTCGTCGGTGTCATAGACAGTGGTGGTGCCTGATTGCGTGGTCCGGGCCATGATGCGACCCCCTCCGGGTCTTGTGCCGTCGACCGGACCAACGACCCGGAACCCGCACAGATTCCGCCTGACCTGAGAAAACACCGTGAGGATGGCCGCGGTCGGCGAGATGGCGGACCGGTGGACAACGGCCACCACGAGGACATCGGCTCATCGGAGGAGGGGACAGCCGTGCTGCTCGTCGGTCTGACCGGAGGCATCGCCGCCGGCAAGTCGACCGTCGCGGCACGCCTCCGCGACCTCGGAGCCCGGGTCGTGGACGCCGACGCGCTCGCCCGGGAGGTCGTGGAGCCGGGCACCCCGGGCCTGGCGGCGGTGGTCGACGCGTTCGGCGCCGGCGTGCTGCGCGCCGACGGGGCGCTGGACCGGCCGGTCCTGGGCCGGGTGGTCTTCGGCAACCCGGCGGCGCGGGAACGGCTCAACGGGATCGTCCACCCGCTGGTGCGGGAGCGGTTCGCCGCCGCGGTGGCCGCCACGCCGGCCGGGTCGGTCCTGGTACACGACGTCCCGCTGCTGGTCGAGCTGGGGATGGGCCCGCAGTACAACCTGGTCGTGGTCGTGCACGCGGACCCCGGCGAGCGCGTCCGCCGGCTGGTCGCCGAGCGCGGGATGACCGAGGCCGACGCCGCCGCCCGGCTGGCCAGCCAGGCCGACGACGCGGCCCGGTGGGCGGCCGCCGACGTGTGGCTGGACAACACCCGGGCGACGGCGGACGTCCTGGCCGAGGTCGACCGGCTGTGGGTGGACCGACTGGTGCCCTACGCGGCGAACCTGGCCGCCGGCCGGCGACAGGAGCGGCCGGCGACCGTGACCCTGGCGCCGCACGACCCGGCGTGGGCGGCGCAGGCCGGCCGGCTCGGCGCCCGCGTCCGGTGGCTGTGCCGGGAGCACCCGCGCGCCGGCGAGCTGGCGGTGGAGCACATCGGGTCCACGGCGGTGCCCGGCCTGCGGGCCAAGCCGGTGATCGACCTGCAGCTGGCCGTCCCGTCGCTGGCCGTCGCCGACGAGCTGGAGCCGGCGCTGTCGGCCGGCGGGTTCGTGCGGTCGGTCGGCAACGACGCGGACAACCCCAAGCCGGTCGACCCGGACCCGGCGCACTGGCGCAAGCGGTTCTACGGCGGCTGCGACCCCGGGCTCGTCGTCAACCTGCACGTCCGCACGACGGGGTCCGCCGGCTGGCGGTACGCGCTGCTGTTCCGCGACTGGCTGCGTGCCGACGCCGGTGCCCGCGCCGAGTACGAGGCGATGAAGCTGGCCCTGGCCGCCGAGCGCCCGGCGGCGGCCGACTACGCCGAGGCCAAGGAGCCGTGGTTCGACGACGCGCTCGGCCGGGCCGAGGAGTGGGCCGGCCGGACGGGGTGGTCCCCGCCGGCCTGACCCGCTGCCGTCAGCGCCCGACGACACCCGGGCTGCCGGGCTCCTCGTCCGCGATCCCGCCGAGCTCGACGCTGTCGCCGAAGTTCTGCGGCGCCAGCCCCAGATCGGTGAGCAGCCGGGCGTGCAGGTCGGTGTCCACCGGGTCGGGCAGGTCGTTCTCCGCCTCGGCGAGCTTGTCGGTCGCGCCGCGGTCGGCGATCAGGGAGAGGATCTCCTGCTTGGCGATGAGCACGTGCCGTCCCTTCGGGTCGGGGGAGTTGCCGTCCGTCGCAACACCGTGCCACCTCCCCGGGCCCGGTCGACCACCGGCGGGTCAGGTGGTGTCGAAGCAGCCGTCGAAGGAGCTGATCGGGTTCAGCCGCAGCGACCCGTCGGCGACCGCGGCCTGCCGCTGGCCGACCACCGACGGCGGTCCGTCGGCGCTGTAGCAGCCGTTGGTCTGCAGCCTGATCTCGTAGGTCGCCCCGACCGGGGTGCCCGGGCCGTCGGCCTGCCAGACGACCAGGCAGCTCCAGGTGTCCCCCGGTCCGCTGTCGGCCACGGTCGGCCCGCCCTTGTCGCACCGCGCGGTGGTCGCCAGCGCGGCGCCGGGCGTCGGCTTGCCGAGCTGCTCCTGCCGCAGGTCGTAGAGGTTGGTGAACGTCGCGCTCACGGCGTCCTGCAACCGGTCGCGGCCCAGGGCGTCCTGCCCGCAGCCGGCGGTGGCGAGCAGTGCTCCGGCCGCCAGCGCGGCGGCGGCGGCACGGTGTACCCGGCGCGCGGTCCCCGCGCTCACCGTCGCGCCCCGGACACGTCGCGGCGGCGGAAGACCTCGAGCGCGACCGCGAGCAGCACCACGGTGTAGGCGAGGCTGACCAGCAACCCCTGCACCACCGGTCCGCTGTACGGGTCGGCCCGGACCAGGCCGTGCCAGCTGTCGAACGCACTGCTCAGCAGGGCGAACCGGATGCCGACGACCGCCCCCACGAGCGAGCTCAGCTGCATCAGCAGGCCGATCACCACCGGTGCCCCGATCCCCACCGTGGACCGGCGGCTGACGACGGAGAAGAAGATGCCCATCGCGGTGAAGCCCAGCGCCGGTGCCAGGACCAGTGCCCAGCTCGCCAGGACCAGACCCACCGCCCGGCCGGGAGGGATCGCCGCGCCGTCCAGCCCGACCAGCGGCGACCGGCCGACGACCAGCACGCCGGCGGCCAGACTGCTCAGCGCCAGCAGGGCGACCGCGAGCACGGTGTGCGTCACCGCAGCCAGGACCTTGCCGGCGAAGACCGCCGGGCGGCTGACCGACCGGGTGAGCACCGAGGGCCAGGTGCCGTGCCCGTCCTCGGCGGCGAAGATGGTCCCGGCCACCAGGCAGGTGAGCAGCGGGACCACCCACGAGGTGGTGAACCCCAGCAGCATCAGCGGGATCGCGAACCCCGTGGTCAGTGCCCAGCGGCCGAACAGGGTGTCGGCGGGCACGGAGTCCTGCAGGGACAGCCCGCCGGCGAACGCGAACGGCCCGAGCAGAGCGACTGCGAGCACCGCTCGCACGAGCGGCTGAGCGGCCAGCTTGGTGATCTCGACGCGGTAGACGGCCCCGGCGCCGGGCCACCGGCCGGCCGGCGTCGGCGCGGCGGCAGGGGTGGTGGCGGGAGTGGCGGGGCCGGCGGTGGCGGGGCCGGCAGCGGCGGTCACGTCGAGGACATGTCGGTCAGGCGGAAGAACAGGGTCTCCAGCGGGCTGACGGTGACCTCGAGTGCCCGCACGGCGATCCCGGCGGCGGCCAGCCGCAGCACGAAGTGGTCCAGGTCCTGCTGGCCCGCCGTGACGACGACCTGGCCGTCGGCGGAGACGTCGACCCGGACGCCCGGGCAGTCGACGGCCAGGGCCACGGCGGCCCGGTCGTCACTGGTGCGCAGGCGCTGCTGGGGGTCGGGCGCCTGCGCGACGAGCTCGGGTACCGAGCCGCCGAACGCCACCCGCCCGGCCGACACGATCGTCACCCGGTCCGCGAGCCCGGCGACCTCGGCGATCGCGTGCGAGCTCAGCAGAACGGCGACGCCCTCGCCGGCCAGCCCCCGGACCAGGTCCCGGAACCGCTGCAGCGACTCGGGGTCCAGGCCGTTGGTCGGCTCGTCGAGCACCATCAGCCGCGGACCGCGCAGCAATGCTGCGGCGATCGCCAGGCGCTGCCGCATGCCGAGTGACCACCCGCCGACCTTCCGCCCGGCCCGGTCGGTGAGCCCGACCCGGTCCAGCACCGCGTCGACCCGGTCCGGCGCCGCGCCGCCGTCCAGCCGGGCGAGCGCCTGCAGGTTCGCCCGACCGGACAGGTAGGGCCAGAACGCGGGTTCCAGGAAGCCGGCGGTCAGGCGGGCGGCGTCGGGCGAGCCGACCGGAGCACCGCTCACCGCCAGCGTCCCGCTGTCCGGCGCGACCAGCCCGAACACCATGGACAGCAGCGTCGTCTTGCCGGCGCCGTTCGGCCCGAGCAGGCCGTGCACCTCCCCCGGCGCGACCACCAGGTCGACCCCGTCGACCGCCACCAGGTCCCCGAAGGCCTTGCGGACGCCGCGGACCTCCAACGCCGGGGCAGCGGGCAGCGGGGCGGCCGGATCGGCCACCCCGCTGCCCGCCCGGACGCCCTGCGAGCCGGGCGTCCGGGCCGTCTGCGTGTTCAGTCGTCGTCCCCGGCCATCGCGGGGGACCCGGCGGGGCCCACCTCGTCGCCGTCGGCCGACACCTCGTGGCCGAACTGCGCCTCGACCTGCTGCGGAGTGAGCACCGCCTTGTCACCCGGGTAGGGCTTGGTGAAGTCGTTCGAGGTGTACCAGGTCAGCCGGTTGAACGGCGCGAACGCGATCTCGTCCTCGCTGCGGAAGTTCTGCTTCGCCGACCACGCCGCCCACGCCCTGGCCATCGGCGAGGTCGTCGCCGACGGCACCGCGTTCATGGTGTCCAGCGGGATCCGGTTCGGCAGCGTGGTGTACGGCCGGAAGTCCGGCGTGTCGGTGAACACGTCGCGCATCGGCTCGGCGGCGAGGTCGAGCTGGTTCATCGGCGGCAGCCCGAGGATCTGCTCGATCGTCCGCGTGACGTTGATCTGGGTGTAGCTGGTGCTGACCACCGCGCCGGGCTTGGCGTACGGGCTGGCCACCAGCGTGACGTTGCGGTGGCCGTCGACGTGGTCGATCCCGTTCTGGCTGTCGTCCTCGACGATGAAGATCGCGCTGTCCTTCCAGAAGGACGAGCGGGAGATGCCCTCCACGATCCGGCCGGTGGCGAGGTCGTTGTCCGCGACCTGCGCGGCCGGGATCGGGTAGCCCGGGTCCGTCCCGCTCGTGTGGTCGTTCATCACCCACAGCATGTTCAGCGCCGGCATCTTGCCCGTGGCCTCGTACTGCTTCAGGTCGCGCAGGAAGATGTCCGCCCGGTACTGGTCCGGGATCTGCGTCTGGAAGTTCGGGAAGTCCCGGGACAGGATGCGGTCCAGGCTGGGGATGTCGGCCTTGGTCTGGAAGTAGCCGACCGGGGCGTGCAGCTTGCCGGTGGCCTTGCCCTCCAGGATCTGGGAGTCCTTGTACCACTGGGCCCAGGTGCCCTGGGACTGTCGGCCGTCGGGGCCGGTGAAGTACTCCGCGTACTCCCCCCAGATGCGGGCGTCCAGGCCGTGCCGCATGGCGTTGTCCCACAGGAACCCGGTCTTGGGGTAGACCAGCGCGTCGGGCTGGCCGTAGCTGCGGACGTAGTTGGCGTAGGTCCGTTCCAGGTAGTCGTTGACGAAGGCGGCGTCGAGCCAGGTGTGGCCGGTCGCGGAGTTGGTCCCGTTGGAGTACAGGTTGTCGATCAGCGGGAACCGGGTCGCCAAGGCGTGGCTGTTCGGGGTGACCTTCGCGCCGAACTGGGCGTAGGCGGGCTCGCCGTTGCCCCGCGGGTCGTCGCCCAGGACCTGGTCGTAGGTCCGGTTCTCCCGGACGATGACGAACACGTGCTTGATCGGCGACGGGTCGCCGATCCGGGCCGGGACGGCGGCCGGGGCGGCGGTGCCGGTGCCCGTCGGGTTCCGCTCCGCCAGCCCGTTCCACTGGTTGTTGGCGAAGACCTGGCGCGTGTACGTCTTGATCTGGTCCAGCGTCGGGATGGCGACCGTCTGGACGGTGCCGACGTCGGCGTACACCTGGTGGCCGGTCGCCGGCTCGGTGCCCGGTCCCTGGTCGATGGTGCGGTCCGCGCCGAGGGCGCCGACGCCCTTCATGTTCGCGACGACGACCCGCTTCAGCGGCGCGTCCCAGGTGATCGTGCCCGGGTACCAGCCCGTGGGGGCCAGTCCGGCGAAGGCGACCGGGGTGGTCGCGTTCCGGTAGTCGTAGATCGCGACGGCGTTGTTCCGGCCGAGGCTGACGAGCAGGTGCGTCGGGTCGACGAAGGTCAGCGAGTTCGGGGAGCTGCCGTGGGGCTGGCCCGGCAGCGGGTTGACGTTCACCGTCTGCGCGACCCGGCGTGCCTTCGTGTCGATGATGGACACCGTGTCGTCGCTGGAGTTGGTGACCAGCAGGTCGGTGCCGTGCGTCACCATGCTGCTCGGGTCGAGCCCGACCGTGTAGGTGTGCACGACCTTGCGGGTGACCAGGTCGACCTCGGAGACCGTTCCCGTCGTCGCACGGCCCGTCTCCGAGTCGGCCACCACCGGCGAGTCGTAGCTGAGGTTGGTGAAGTCCTCCGCGGTCGGCACCCGCCCGCCCTCGTTGCTGACGAAGGCGTGGGTCCCGATGACGGCCACGTCGCGCGGGGCGATGCCGACCGCGACCTGGGCGTCGACGGTGTTCGTCGCGGTGTCGATCGACCCGAGCGTGTTGAAGCCGTCGAGGACGACCAGGATGTGCCGGCCGTCCGGCGCCCACTTCAGGTCCGTGGGCAGCGGGCTGGCCGGGGTGCCGTTCTGCGCGGCCGGGGTGCTGCCGACGCCCTCGGTCGGCATCGGGATCACCACCGGGTTCGTCAGCGTGCGGTCGGCAGCGAGGGTGAACCGCAGGACGTTCCGGGTCTGGGTGACGTAGACCGAGCGGCCGTCCTTCGACCACAGGACGCCGCCGACGCCGATGTCACCGGAACCCGTGCCCCGCGGCGGGGTGACCTGCTGCAGCACCTTCTGCCCGACCAGGTCCACGACCGTGAACAGCCCGTTGCCGGACTTGGTCAGCGTGACCGCGGTCCGGCCGTCCGGGGAGATACCCATGTCGATCGGCTGGCCGGTCTGCTCCACCGTCGTACCGGCCGGGGTGACGTACTTGTTCTCCGGGACGAGCACGGAGCCGTCCGCCTGCCGGCCGACGAGGTTCTCCCCCAGCGGCTTGTTCGCGAGTGTCGCGGCACTGGCCACCGACGCGGTCGCCACCAGCACAGCGGTGAGGACAGCGGGTGAGACCCATCTCCTGCGTCGCATCCAGCGACTCCCTCCGGTAGCGGGGCCCGGACCAGACCCCGATGCCTGGGACCGTAGGGAGGTCACCGGTACACAGACCACACACAGGATGAACGCAGCGTGAATGGATAGATCAACTACTCCGAACGGTCCGCCGGTCGGACACCGAGCAGCCTCTCCAGCGGGCCGGCACCCACGCGGGCGGGCTGCCGGTCCCGCTGCAGGAGGTGGACTCCTGTCGACAGCCGATTAATGGGTCGGACCCGGCTGCTCGTTCGCCGTTCATCCGGGGGACACGTCCGGCTGGTCGGCTGGGAACCAGCCGTCCACCCTGAGGAGAACCGTGTCCAGTGACGCACCGCACGAGCCCGGTCCCGATCTCCCGGTGCCCGCCGACGGGACGGCAGGGCTCGCCCCCGCCGGCGCCCCCGCCGGCGCCGGGACCGGCGCCGGGACTGGCGCCGGGACTGGGGCGCTCGAGCAGCACCCGGGCCGTCGTGGGGTGCTGCGGCTCGGCGTGGGCGCCGCCGGTGTCGCGGTGGCCGGCGCGGCCGTCTCCGGGGCCGTCCCCGCCGCCGCGACCGGTCCGGCCGGCCCGGCCCAGCCCCGCGGCACCACCCTGGAGCGGACCCTGGTGCGCGGGGCACCCGGCTCGACGGGGTTCCGCAGGCACGAGGTCGGGCCCGGTGAGCCCTACGTGCTGCGCACCGACCTGGGCGGGGCGCCGAAGCCGGACCGCGCCAGGCGCCGCCGCGCCCTGTCCGCGTTCGTCCAGCTCACCGACATCCACACGCAGGACACGCAGTCCCCGGCGCGGGTGGAGTTCCTGGACCGCTACTCCGACGCGAACGCGTCCGTGCCGTTCCAGGCCAGCTACCGACCCCAGGAGATGCTGACCGTCCAGGTGGTCGACGCGGTCGTCCGGGCGATCCGCGGGCTGGCCGGCGCGCCGGCGACCGGCGCCGCGCTGGGGTTCGCGGTGACCACCGGGGACAGCACCGACAACTGCCAGCTCAACGAGCTGCGGTGGGTGATCGACGTCCTCGACGGTCGCCCCGTCACCCCGGACAGCGGTCTGCGGGGCGTCTTCGAGGGCGTCGCCGACGCGCGGCCGGACACCTACGACCCGACCTACTGGCACCCGGCAGGCACGCCCCGGGGCGCCGCCGGCGGCGACGACGTCTACCGCTCCCGGTACGGGTTCCCCACCGTTCCCGGCCTGCTGCCGGCGGCGATCCGCCAGGTCAGGGCCGCCGGGCTGCCGATGCCCTGGTACGCGGTGCACGGCAACCACGACGGCCTGGTGGCCGGCAACTTCCCCCCGCTCGCGCCGCTGGACGCGCTCGCCCGGGGGCCGCTGAAGCCGATCGGCGTGCGCGCCGGCACCGACGGGGCCGACCTGCTCCGCCGGCTCGCTGTCGGGGACCGCTCGGCGATCACCCAGCTGGCGGGCGGGCCCGTCCGGGCCGTGTCGCCCGACCCGGCCCGACGGCTGGTGACCCGCGCGCAATCCGTCGCCGAGCACTTCACCACCACCGGCTCCCCGGTCGGCCACGGGTTCACCGCCACCAACCGGGCGGCCGGCACCGCCTACTACGTGGCCGACCTGCCCGGCGCGGTGGTCGGCGGGAAGGCGGCGCGCGCGACCCGGCTGATCTGCCTGGACACGGTCAACCCGAACGGGTACGCCGACGGGTCGCTGGACGCGCCGCAGTTCGCGTGGCTCAAGGCGCGGCTGGCCGAGGCGACCGACCGGGTGACCGTGGTGGTCAGCCACCACACCGCAGACACGATGGCCAACCCCCTGGTGGGCACCGGCGGGGACCTGTCGCCCCGGGTGCTCGGCCCGGCGGTGCTGGCCGAGCTGCTGGCCCACCCCCAGGTGGTCCTGTGGGTCAACGGCCACACGCACATCAACGCGGTCACCCCGCGGCCCAGGCCGGCGTCGGCCGGCGTCCCCGGCGGGCTGTGGGAGGTGACGACGGCCTCGCACATCGACTGGCCGCAGCAGGCACGCACCGTGGAGATCGTCGACAACGCGGACGGGACGCTGTCGGTGTTCGGCACCGTGATCGACAGCGCCGCCCCCGCGGTGTGGAACGGCGCCCTCGACTCCCCGACCGCACTGGCGTCGCTGTCGCGCGAGCTCGCGGCGAACGACCCCCAGGAGGCGGCTCGACCCGACCCCGCGGTGGACGGGCGCCGCGGCAGGGTCGCGGACCGCAACGTCGAGCTGGTCCTGCCCAAGCCCGCGACCCTGCGCACCGTCTGACGGAGTCAGACCTGGCACCGTCTGACGGAGTCAGACCGGGGCACCGTCTGACGGAGTCAG
>CAXTBU010000095.1:0-10726 GCA_964242885.1 uncultured Actinomycetales bacterium | reverse complement strand
AGGCAGAACGGGTGGCCGGCCGGGTCCAGCAGCACCCGGACGTCGTCCTGCGGCTGGAAGGACGCGACGGTCGCCCCGAGCGCCACCGCATCGGCCACGGCAGCGTCGACGTCGTCCACCCCGACGTCGAGGTGCAGCATCATCTGCTGGTGCCCGTCGGCGACCGGCCAGACCGGCGGCACGTACCCGGCCGAGCTGTTGAACGACACGTACGACGTCGTGCCCGGCGCCGCGATCGTGGCCCAGCCCGGCTTGTCGGTGACCACCGGCCAGCCGAGCAGCTCGGCGTAGAAGTGGGCGAGCCCCCGGGCGTCCGGGGCCTCGAGCACCACACCCCACCACCCGGTGCGTCCGCGGATCGCCACCTCAGCCGCCCAGCGTCGCCGCGTGGTCCGGGACGAAGGTCTGGCTGTCCCGGGGCGGTCGCTGGTACCCGCGTGACGCAGGGCGCGGCGGCAGCTCCAGCGCCGGCTGCTTGACCGCCCGGTAGGGGATCGTCGAGAGCAGGTGGGCGATCGTGTTGATGCGCGCGCGCCGCTTGTCCTCGGCGTCCACGACGTACCACGGCGCCTCCGGGATGTCGGTGTGCACGAACATCTCGTCCTTGGCGCGGGAGTAGTCCTCCCATCGGGTGATGGCCTCCAGGTCCATCGGCGAGAGCTTCCACCGCCGCATCGGGTCCGCCAGCCGGCTGGCGAAGCGGCGCTGCTGCTCGGCGTCGCTCACCGAGAACCAGTACTTGCGCAGCAGGATCCCGTCCTCGGCGAGCAGGCGTTCGACGATCGGGCACTGGTGCAGGAACCGGCGGTACTCGTCGGGGGTGCAGAACCCCATCACCCGCTCGACGCCGGCCCGGTTGTACCAGCTGCGGTCGAACAGCACGATCTCGCCGGCGGCGGGCAGGTGCTCGACGTAGCGCTCGAAGTACCACTGCGTCCGCTGGCGCTCGGTCGGCGCCGGCAGCGCGACGATGCGGGCGATGCGCGGGTTGAGGTACTCCGCGACCCGCTTGATGGTGCTGCCCTTCCCGGCGGCGTCGCGGCCCTCGAACACGACCACCACCCGGGCGCCCTCCTGGCGCACCCACTCCTGCGCGGTCACCAGTTCGGCCTGCAGCCGGAACAGCTCGCGCTCGTAGAGCTTGCGCGGCAGCCGCTCGACCCGCCCCTCGTCGTTGCCGGCGTCGGTTCCGGACACGTGGACTCCCCACAGAGCGCCGTCAAGCTCGGAGAGCCGACGGTACGGCCCGCGCACCGGACGGAGCCCGACGTGGACGTGCCCGCGCACCGGCTCGGTAGCGTCCCGACGCATGGCTGACCTGTCGTACCTGCGCTGGCCGGACGTCTCCGCCGACGTCGTGTCGTTCGTCGCCGAGGACGACGTCTGGGTCGCTCCGCTCGCCGGCGGCCGGGCGTGGCGGGTCTCGGCAGACCACGCGCCGGCGGTGTCACCGCGACTGTCCCCGGACGGCGCGCAGGTCGCCTGGACCTCGACCCGGGAGAACGTGTCGGAGGTGTTCACCGCGCCGGTCGACGGCGGGACCGCACGCCGGCTGACGTGGTGGGGCGCCCGCACCACAGTCGTCGGGTGGCTGTCCGGCGACGAGCTGCTGGTCTCCACCAGCGCCGGCGAGCACTCCCGGCTGCCGGTCGCCGTCGCGCTGCCGCTCGCCGGCGGACCGCCCCGACCGCTGCCGTGGGGCCGGGTCGGAGCGGCCGCTGTCGAGCCGGGCGGGCCGGGCGTGGTCGTCAGCACCCCGACGATGGGCGAGCCCGCGTGGCGTAAGCGCTACCGCGGCGGCACCGCGTCCCGGCTGTGGCTGGACCGGTCCGGGTCCGGCGAGTTCACCCGCCTGCTCCCGCAGCTGACCTCGTCGCTGTCCACGCCCGTGTGGGCCGGCGGGCGCATCGGCTTCACCAGCGACCACGACGGCGTCGGCCAGCTGTGGTCGGTCCCGGCGGACGGGGACGCGGCGGACGGGGACGCGGCGGACGCGATCGGGGTCGGGGTCGCCGACCTGCACCGGCACACCGACGCCGACTTCTACGTCCGGCACGCGAGCAGCGACGGCACCCGCGTCGTCTGGTCCTGCGCCGGATCGCTGTGGACGCTGGGCAGCCTCGACCCGGCGTCCGGTGCACAGGCCGAACCGCTGGCGGTCACCCTCGGCGGGCCGCGCACCGGTCGCGCGCCGCACCGGGTGCCCGCCAAGGGGCACCTCGGGACCACGGCCCCGGACCGCACCGGGCGGGCCAGTGCCATCGAGGTCCGCGGGACCGTGCAGTGGCTGCCGCACCGCGACGGCCCGGTCCGGGTGCTCGCGTCGACCCCGGGCGTCCGCACCCGGATGCCGGTGGTGCTCGGCGCGACCGGCCGGGTCGCCTGGGTGACCGACGCCGGCGGCGAGGACGCCGTCCAGATCGCGGCCGTGGGCGCCGGCACAGTCCCGGCGACCGGCACAGTCCCGCCGACCGGCGCGGACCCGGACACCGCCGACCGGCTCGCCGAGGGTGCGCTGGGCACCGTGCTGGAGCTCGTCGCCTCACCGGACGGGGCGGTGCTCGCGATCGCCGCCCACGACGGCCGCGTCCTGACGCTGGACGCGGCGACCGGTGCGGTCAGCGAGGTCGCGCGCACGACCGAGGGCGACGTGTCCGGGCTGGCCTTCTCGCCGGACTCGCGTTGGCTGGCCTGGTCGCACCCGGGACTGGACGAGCTCGCCCAGATCCGGCTGGTCCAGCTGTCCGGCAGCGCCCCGGCCGGTGCCGCGGTCGAGGTCACCCCGCTGCGGTTCACCGACACCGAGCCGGTGTTCACCGCCGACGGCCGGCACCTGGCCTTCCTGTCCGTCCGCAGCCTGGATCCGACCTACGACGCCGTCGTGTTCGACATGTCCTTCGCCGGCGGCTGCCGGCCCTACCTGGTCCCGCTCGCGGCGGCGACCGCGTCCCCGTTCGACCCGTCCGGGCAGGGCCGCCCCGCCGAGCCGCTCACCGAGGCCGAGCAGCTGGTCGAGGCGGCGTCCGACGCCGACGCCGCAGCCGCGGGAACCGGGCCCAGCGCGCCGGGCGCAGCAGCGAAGGCGCCGCCGCGGACCACCGTCGACCCGGCGGGCATCGCGGACCGCATCCGGCCGTTCCCGGTCGAGGCCGGCAGGCTGACGGGCCTCACCGCGGTCGACGGCGGGGTCGTGTGGCTGCGGTCCCGGCCGGCCGGGGTGCTCGGCGACGACCGCGCGGCGCTGACCGACCCGCCCGCCAAGCCGGTGCTCGAGCGGTGGTCGTTCCACGACCACAAGCTCCTCCAGCTGTCCCCGGACATCGAGGCGGTCCGGGTCACCGGCGACGGCAGGCGCCTGGTCGCCCGGTCCGGGGACGAGCTGCTCGTGCTCCCGGCCGACCGGCCGGCCCCGCCCCAGCCGAAGGACGGCGGCGACGGCGACGGGAGCGACGCCCGGCTGACCGTGGACCTGAGCCGGGCCGGCGCCGACGTCGAACCGGGCGCGGAGTGGGCGCAGGAGTACGCCGAGGCCGGCCGGCGGATGCGCGACTTCTTCTGGCGCCCGGACCTGGACGGCGTCGACTGGGCCGGCCAGCTGGCCCGCTACCGGCCGCTGGTGGACGCGATCGCCTCCGCCGACGACCTCGTCGACTTGCTGTGGGAGGTCCAGGGCGAGCTGGCGACCTCCCACGCCTACGTCATGCCGAAGGCCGACCCGGACCCCGCCCGCGCCCAGGGCCTGCTGGGTGCCGACCTGTCCCGGGACGACGACGGCACCTGGCGCGTCGGCCGCGTCCTGCCGGGGGAGAGCTCGGACCCGCGGGCACGGTCCCCGCTGGCCGCGCCCGGCGTCGGCGTGGCCGCCGGGGACGCGCTGCTGGCGGTCGGGGGCCGCGCGGTCGACCCGGCCACCGGTCCGAACGCGCTGCTGGTCGGGACCCCCGGCAAGCCGGTGGAGCTGACCGTCGCCCCCGCTGGGGCTGGCTCCGTCGACAGCGGCTCTGCCGGACGGGCACGGACGGTGACCGTGGTGCCCGTCGATGACGAGACCGCGTTGCGATACCACCTGCGGGTGGCCGACCGCCGGGATCGGACGCACGAGCTGTCCCAGGGCCGGGTCGGCTACCTGCACGTGCCGGACATGGTCGGCAGTGGCTGGGCGCAGCTGCACCGCGACCTACGGGCGGAGACCGCCTTCGACGGGCTGGTCGTCGACGTCCGGGAGAACAGCGGCGGGCACCTGTCCGAGCTGGTGATCGAGAAGATCTCCCGTCGGGTCCGGGCCTGGGTGACCGGGCGGGAGTACAGCCCGCGGCGCTACCCGGCCGACGCCCCGCGAGGCCCGGTCGTGCTGGTCGCCGACGAGTTCGCGGGCTCCGACGGCGACATCGTCAACGCCGTCGCGCAGGCGGTCCGGGTCGGCCCGGTCGTCGGCCAGCGGACGTGGGGCGGGGTCATCGGCATCGACGGCCGGTTCACCCTCGTCGACGGGACGACCGTGACCCAGCCGCGGTACTCGTTCTGGTTCCCCGACCAGGGCTGGGGCGTGGAGAACCACGGGGTCGACCCGGACGTCGACGTGGTGCTGACGCCGCAGGACTACTCGGCCGGGCGGGACCCGCAGCTGGAGCGGGCGGTCGAGCTCGCGCTGGCCGCCCTGGCGCAGACACCGCCGGCCACCCCGCCGGACCTGCCCGCGCCCCGTATGGGGAGGGCCTGACCGCGGGGCCGGCAGGGTGGTCGGCGGCGGCGCGCGGGCGGGAGGATGCCGGGATGAGATCACTCGCGGAACAGAGCGACGCCGACCTCGGTGGACCGGTCAGCGTCCTGACCAGGCAGAAGCGCGACCACGTGAAGCTCAACCGGCTGCTGGACCAGCTGGACGCGACCGAGCCCGCCGGGCAGGACCGGGTCCTGCGGCGGATCTACCGCCTGGTGTTCCCGCACGCCTTCGCGGAGGAGTCGGTGCTCTGGCCGGTGCTGCGCCGCGTGCTGCCCGACGGCGAGGCCCTCACCCTGCAGGTGGAGCAGGAGCACCAGGAGGTCAACGAGCTGGTGACGAAGCTCGAGGGGATGCCGCTGGACGCCCCGGATCGCGGCGCGACGCTGCAGCGGCTCGTCGAGGTGCTGCGCGAGGACGTCCGCGACGAGGAGGACGCCCTGCTGCCCCGGCTGCAGGAGAAGGTGCCACCGGCGCAGCTGCGTCGCCTGGGCGTGGCCTGGGAGGCGGTGCGGCGGACCGCCCCGACCCGGGCGCACCCCGTCGTCGCGCGTCGGCCACCGGGGAACGTGGTCGCGGCCGTTCCGCTCTCGCTCGTCGACCGCCTGCGCGACGGCCTGGACTTCGGGGTCCACCACGGACCGGCTCGGACCGCGCCGGCCCTGAAGACGGCCAGCAAGGGCCTGACCGGCTTCGCGCACGCCATCGAGCACCTGCCGATCATGACGCGCGGTGAGGACCCGTCCACCCACCGCACCGGGCGCTGACCGGGAGGACCTGACGGGTGCTCTGGCCGGGCGGACAACGGCGACGCGGGCACTTCGTCCGACCGGCCAGCGGGGGCACCCGCGTCCTGGTCGTTACCGTGGGAGGTCGCGCGCCGGGGGTGCCGGCGGGCGACCGGCCCTGGCCAGGACCGGTCCGAGCGGTCAGGAGACGGCGCTGAACGCAGCGGTAGGCAACCCCGTAGGCCCGGAGCCCGGGTCTCCCGAGCGGGCAGCAGACGCTCCGGGGCCCGGCGGTCCGGCGATGGTCCGGCTGCTGGACGAGGCAGGGAACCGGCTGGTCGACCCGGCGTACCCCGCGCCCGAGCCGGGCAGCCCCGCGGAGACGTCGTTCCTGCGGGACGCGTACCGCCAGATGACGGTCGTCCGCCGGATGGACACCGAGGCGACCGCACTGCAGCGCCAGGGCGAGCTGGCGCTGTGGGCGTCCGCGCTGGGCCAGGAGGCTGCGCAGATCGGTGCGGCGGCGGCCCTGCGCCCCGCCGACCACGTGTTCCCCTCCTACCGCGAGCACGGCCTGGCCTGGTGCCGCGGTGTTGCCCCGCTGGAGATCCTCAGCCTGTTCCGCGGCGTCGACTTCGGCAGCTGGGACGTGGACCGGACCGGCTTCCACCTCTACACACTCGTCGTCGGCGCGCAGACCCTGCACGCCACGGGTTACGCGATGGGCCTGCAGCGCGACGGGCTGGTCGGCAACGGCCCCTCGGCGGACGGCCCGGGAACCGACGGCGACGAGCGGGACGCAGCCGTGCTGGTGGCGTTCGGCGACGGCGCGACCGCTCAGGGCGACGTGAACGAGGCGATGGTGTGGGCCGGGGTGATGAACGCCCCGGTGGTCTTCTTCTGCCAGAACAACCAGTGGGCGATCTCCGCACCCGCCGACCGCCAGTCGGCCGCGCCGCTGTACCGCCGGGCGCACGGCTTCGGATTCCCCGGCGTCCGCGTCGACGGCAACGACGTGCTGGCCACCCGGGCCGTGGTGTCCGCTGCGCTGGCCCGCGCGCGCGCGGGTCAGGGACCGACGCTGGTCGAGGCGTACACCTACCGGATGGCCGCGCACACCACCGCCGACGACGCGACCCGGTACCGGATGGCCGCCGACGACGAGCACTGGCGCGAGCGGGACCCGATCGCCCGGGTCGCCCGCCACCTCGACGCCGGTGGCCACCTCGACGCCGACTTCACCGCGCGGGTCGCGGCCGAGGCCGACGAGCTGGCGCGGGCCGTCCGCAGCGGGATCCGGGCCCTGCCCGAGCCGGACCCGGCCGGGTTGTTCCGGCACGCCTACGCGACGCTGCCGGACGAGCTGCGTGACCAGCGCGACGAGTGGACGGCCTACCGGAGCTCGCTGCAGACCACTGGGGACGCCGAGCCGGTGGGGGGCCGGGCATGAGCGCCGCCCGCCGCACCGACCAGATCACCTTCGGGCAGGCACTGAACGCCGGCATGCGCTCGGCGATGGAGGACGACCCCAAGGTCCTGCTGATCGGTGAGGACATCGGCCGGCTCGGCGGCGTCTTCCGGGTCACCGACGGGCTGCAGAAGGACTTCGGCGAGGACCGCGTCGTCGACTCCCCGCTGGGTGAGGCCGGCATCGTCGGCACCGCCATCGGCCTGGCGCTGCGGGGCTACCGGCCGGTCTGCGAGATCCAGTTCGACGGGTTCGTCTTCCCGGCGTACGACCAGATCGTCACCCAGCTGGCGCGGATGCGGTACCGGTCCGGCGGCCGGCTGTCCGTGCCGGTGGTGGTCCGGGTCCCGTTCGGCGGCGGCATCGGGTCCATCGAGCACCACTCCGAGTCCCCGGAAGCACTGTTCACCCACGTGCCCGGGCTGACCGTCGTCTCCCCGTCCAACCCGGTCGATGCCTACTGGATGATGCGCGAGGCCGTGCGCATCGCCGACCCGGTGATCTTCTTCGAGCCCAAGCGCCTGTACTGGCAGAAGGCGCCGCGGGCGCTGGTCGACGCGGAGGCGGCACGGATGCGTGAGGCGTCGGACTCCGGCGAGCAGCCCCTGCGCCGCGCCGCCGTCGTGCGACCCGGGCGCGACCTCACCCTGGTCGGCTACGGTCCGACGGTCGGCACCTGCCTGGCCGCCGCGACCGCGGCTGCCGAGGACGGCGCCGAGCTGGAGGTCGTCGACCTGCGATCCCTGTCCCCGCTGGACATGGCGACCGTGCTCGGGTCGGTTCGCCGCACCCGGAGAGCGGTGCTCGTGCACGAGGCGCCCCGCTCCGGCGGGCTCGGCGCCGAGATCAGTGCCCGTATCAGCGAGCAGTGCTTCGACCTGTTGGAGGCTCCGGTGGGGCGGGTGACCGGCTACGACGTGCCCTACCCGGTGGGCCGCCTGGAGGACCACCACCTGCCCGACGTCGACCGGGTCCTGGACGCCGTCGACGCGGCGCTGTCCCGATGAGCGCCGCCGTGGTGAGCGGGACCGACGTGTTCCGACTGCCCGACGTGGGCGAGGGACTGACCGAGGCCGAGATCGTCGGCTGGCGGGTGCAGGTCGGGCAGACCGTCGCCGTCAACGACGTGCTGGTGGAGATCGAGACCGCCAAGTCGCTGGTCGAGCTGCCGAGCCCGGTCGACGGGGTGGTCGCCGAGCTGCTGGTCGCGGAGGGAGACACCGTCGAGGTGCACGCGCCGATCATCCGGTTCGGGGCTGGGGAGCCCGCCGCCGACCCGGCTCCCGCCGGGTCGCCGCCCGCCGGGTGGTCTGCCACCGCGCCCGTTGGGGACGCGCCGGCTGGGGACGCGCCGGCTGGGGACGCGCCGGCTGGGGGCGCGCCGGCAGGGCAGTCGCCGACCGCCGCGGCCCAGCAGGCCGCACCGGGCGAGCCGACGGCCGCGGCCGCCGAGGCCGCCGAGGTGGGCATCGAGCGGACCGGACCGCCCGCACCGGCTCCGGCGACCGCTCCGGCCGAGGAGCCGCTGCACGCCGTTCCGGATGCGGGCGCCGGCACGCGCTCGGCCAACCTCGTCGGGTACGGCGCACGCCAGGACGCGGCCACCTCCCGGCGGCGTCGGCTCAGCGTCGCCGCCCGGCGCGACGAGCCCGGCCCGCGCACCGACGTGCCGGTGCTGGCCAAGCCGCCGGTGCGCAAGCTCGCCCGTGAGCTCGGTGTGGAGCTGTCCGCGATCCGTCCGTCCGGCCCGGGCGGGACCGTCACCCGGGAGGACGTCGCCGGGGCCGCCCGGCGCCTCGACACGGGGTCCGGCGCCGGCCGCGCCGCACCGGTGCAGGCGGCCGACGAGGCCGAGCCGCTGGACGACAGCGGGAGCGACCCGCGCGAGACCCGGGTCCAGGTGCGCAGCGTCCGCCGGATGACCGCCGAGGCGGTGACCGCGTCGGCGTTCTCCGCCCCGCACGTCACCGAGTTCCTCGACGTCGACGTCACCCGGTCCTACCGGCTGCTGGACCGGCTGCGCGCCCGAAAGGACTTCGCCGGGCTCAAGGTGTCCCCGGTGCTGCTGGTCGCCAAGGCGATGTGCCTGGCCGCCGGCCGGACCCCGGAGATCAACGCGTCCTGGGACGGGCCGAACAACGAGATCGTCTACAAGCGGTACGTCAACCTGGGCATCGCCGCGGCGACCCCACGGGGGCTGCTGGTGCCGAACGTCAAGGACGCGGACCAGATGCCGCTGCCGCAGCTGTGCCGGGAGATCAACGATCTCGTCGCGACCGCCCGGGCCGGGCAGACCACCCCGGACCAGATGCGCGGGGGGACCATCACGCTGACCAACGTCGGGGTGTTCGGGGTGGACACCGGGACGCCGATCCTCAACGCCGGCGAGTCCGCGATCCTGGCCGTCGGCGCTATCACCGACCGGCCGTGGGTCCACAAGGGCAAGGTCCGCCCCCGCAAGGTGACCACGCTGGCACTGTCCTTCGACCACCGGATCGTCGACGGCGAGCAGGGGTCGCGCTTCCTGGCCGACGTCGGCGTCATCCTGTCCGACCCCGCGACCTCCCTGCTCTGGACCTGAGCGGGCGGGTCTCACCCAGCGGACGGCGGTCCTGAAGCGTGAGACGGCCGGTTGCCGGAGGTGACGCGCGCTGGTTGCGTCGTGCCGGTGACCACACCTCCCGCGGCGTCCGCCGAGCCGCTGCAGTTCGCCTACTGGGTCCCCAACGTCAGCGGCGGGCTCGTCGTCAGCAAGATCGAGCAGCGCACCGACTGGGAGTACCCGTACAACAAGCAGCTCGCCGTGCTGGCCGAGAACAACGGCTTCGACTACGCGCTGAGCCAGGTCCGGTACATGGCCAGCTACGGCGCGGAGTTCCAGCACGAGTCGACGAGCTTCAGCCTGGCACTGCTGCTGGCCACCGAGCGGCTCAAGGTCATCGCCGCCGTGCACCCGGGACTGTGGCACCCGGGGGTGCTGGCCAAGCTCGGCGCCACCGCGGACCACCTGTCCAACGGCCGGTTCGCCGTCAACGTCGTCTCCGGCTGGTTCAAGGGCGAGTTCACCGCGCTCGGCGAGCCGTGGCTGGAGCACGACGAGCGCTACCGGCGCTCGGAGGAGTTCATCGAGGCGCTGAAGGCGATCTGGACCACCGACAACGCCGAGATCGCGGGTGACTTCTACCGGATCCGCGACTTCAGCCTCAAGCCCAAGCCGGTCCAGAGCCCGCACCCGGAGATCTTCCAGGGCGGGAACTCCACCGCCGCCAAGAAGATGGCCGGCCGGGTGTCGGACTGGTACTTCATGAACGGCGCGAGCTACGAGAAGGCGTCCGCGCAGATCGAGGAGGTCTCCGGATACGCGGCGGCCGCCGGGCGCCGGGTGAGGTTCGCGCTCAACGGGTTCATGGTCGCCCGGGACACCGAGAAGGAGGCCCGGGACACCTTGCGGGAGATCATCGACCTGGCCGACCGGGAGGCCGTCGAGGGCTTCGGGGACGCCGTCAAACAGGCCGGCAGCTCGACCGGGGACCGCACCGGGATGTGGCAGGACAGCACCTTCGAGGACATGGTCCAGTACAACGACGGGTTCCGGACCGGCCTGGTGGGCACCCCGGAGCAGGTCGCCCGCCGGATCGTCGAGTACAGGCGCCGCGGCGTCAGCCTGCAGCTGCTCGGGTTCCTGCACTACCTGGAGGAGGTCGAGTACTTCGGCCAGAAGGTGCTGCCGATCGTCCGCGAGCTCGAGGCCGAGGCCGACCGGGAGCCACTCGCCGCCGGCCTCGTCTGACCGGGCACCGGGCCGGCGGC
>CAXTBU010000094.1:0-10843 GCA_964242885.1 uncultured Actinomycetales bacterium | reverse complement strand
GTCCAGGACGCCGCGGGCCGGCGCGGGACTCCCGGCTGCCGCGACGATCGGCACGGCACCGGCTGCCCCGGCGCGGGCAGCGGCAACGGCAGGAAGCGGCCGGCCGGGGGGCGCCGACCCGTTCGGGACGCGAGCCGACGGCGGAACCCACCGGGTGACCGGGGCGGACGCCACGGCCCGGGCGGGGGCCGGCAGGGTGGCGACGGTCCGGAAACCGCCGCCCGGCCGTGGCCCGGCGACCAGCTGGCCGCCGAGCAGCTCCACCCGCTCGCGCATCCCACGCAGGCCCTGCCCGGACGTCGCGGCCGAGCCCAGCACGCGGGTCGGCTCGGCGTCGCTGAAGGCCGCCGCCGCGCCCCGGCCGTCGTCGGACACCTGGATCCGCAGCCGGTCACCGTTCCGCTCGACGGTCACGTCCACCCGTGTCACCCGTCCCGCGTGCTTGAGCACGTTCGTCAGCGACTCCTGCACGACCCGGTAGGCGACCAACCCGGTGGCGGCCGGCACGTCGTCGGCGCCGCCCGTCCCGCCCAGGTCCGCGTGCAGCGGCATCCCGGTCGCCGCCAACTGGGCGACGAGGGCCGGCAGGTCCGCCAGACCCGGTTGGGGGGTCATCGGCTCGCCGCCGGCCCGGAGGACCGGGTCCTCCCGGAGCACCCCGAGCAGGTGGCGCATCTGGGTCAGCGCCTCCCGGCCGGTGGCGGAGATCGTCTGCAGCACCTCGATCGACCGCGCCGGGTCGTTGCGGCCCACGTACGCGCCGCCGTCGGCCTGCACGATGATCACCGACAGGGAGTGGGCCACGACGTCGTGCATCTCCCGGGCGATCCGGGCTCGTTCGGCCGACTCCGCCAGCCGGATCTGCTGGTCCCGTTCGACCTCGACGGACTGGGCCCGCTGCTCCAGCCCGGCGACGTAGGCGGCGCGGACCCGGCGCAGCGTCCCGGAGACCAGCGCGACGACCACGCTGAGCAGCAGGACGACGATGTAGTCCGACCCCCACACCACACTGCAGACGACCGCCGCCGCGACACCGACCGGGACGCCGATCCACCGCTGGACCGGCGTCCGGGCGCGGGCGGCGAGCGTGTAGAGGGCGACCACGAACGCCGCGTCCGCCGGTAGCGGGACCGAACCGCCGGCCGCTCCCGGCAGGACGGCCAGCTGGACGGCGCCGACCGCGCACAGGGTGGCGAGGACCCACCCGGGCGCGACCCGGCGCAACGCCAGCGGCAGGACCATCCCCGCGCCGAGCAGCACCGCGAGGGCGGAGCCGACCAGGTCCGGGCGGGCGACCGCAGCACCGGCCAGCACCCACGGACCGCCGAGCACCACGGCCAGCACGAAGTCCACCCGCACGGGGTGGCGGCGCAGCCGCCCGGCGAAGTCGGACACGCTGTCCAGGCTAGGGACCGGGCCCGGGATCGGCGTCCGCCTGCGGGACGACGGCCGCCCGGACCGGCAGCCGGTGCAACTGCACGTCGTGGACCACCCCGTCGGCGAGGGTGAGCGACAGCCAGGTCGGGGCCGGCTGCCGGCGGCGGTCCGTCGGCGAGCCGGGGTTCAGCAGGCGCACCGTCGAGCCGTCCGGGGCGGCGGCGGTGGAGTCCCACGGGATGTGGGAGTGGCCGAACACCAGCAGGTCGGTGTCGGCGCCGTACGCCGCGGCCATCCGCCGGTCCCGGCCGGGCGTCGGCCCGGTCTCGTGGACGACCGCCAGCCGCACACCGCCCAGGACCGCGCGGGCGACCTCCGGCAGCCGCTCGCGCAGCCCGGGGCCGTCGTTGTTGCCCCAGCAGGCCAGCAGCGGGACCCCGGCCGGGGCCAGCCGGGCCAGCAGGCGGTCCAGCGTCGACTCGTCCACCCAGTCCCCGGCGTGCACGACCGCGTCCGCCGGGCCGAGCTGCTCGACGGCCGCCCACACCGGGCCCGGCAGGTCCCGCGCGCGGGTGGGCACGTGGGTGTCGGCGATCACCACCAGGCGGTGCACCCGGTCATCGTGCCCGGGTCGTCGCCCGGGTCGTCGCGGGCGGTGCGCGCGACCTGCGGTGCACGGGCCTCGGAGTGGCGCGGGGCGGCGCTACCGTTGCCGACGACGTCCGTCGGGCCGTCGACGTCGGGGGCCAGCGCCGTCCCGCCGACGGTCGCGACCGGACCAGTGCACGCCGGACCGGCGGTGCTCGAACGCGTGGGGAGAGCAAGTGGTCACGACCACGCATCCCGGCGGCACGCCGCCGGGTGCCGGGGGTCGGGTCCGGCGCGGCGTCGGCCGCCTCCGGCGAGCGACGCCGCCGCAGTGGCAGCCCGGCGCCCTCGGCAACCGGACCCGCGACTGGCTGATGGACGGGACCGTCGTCCGCGCCAAGCGCATCCCCGGCCCGCACCGGGAGCCCTCCCCCGGCACGGCCCACACCCGCCCGTGGTGGAAGGTGATGTGCCTGACCGGGGTCGACTACTTCTCCACCCTCGGCTACCAGCCGGGCATCGCGGCGCTGGCCGCCGGCTCGGTGTCCCCGATCGCCACCGTGGTGCTGGTCTCGCTGACCCTGTTCGGGGCGCTGCCGATCTACCGCCGGGTCGCCGCGGAGAGCCCCCGGGGCGAGGGGTCCATCGCCATGCTGGAGAAGCTGCTGAGCTTCTGGGCCGGCAAGCTGCTGGTGCTGGTGCTGCTGGGCTTCCTGGCCACCGACTTCATGATCACCATCACCCTCTCGGCGGCGGACGCGACGGCGCACGTGGTGGAGAACCCGTTCGCCCCGGCGGCCCTGCACGGCAGGGAGGTGCTGCTGACGCTGATCCTGATCACCGGGCTCGGCGCGGTCTTCCTCAAGGGCTTCCGGGAGGCGATCGGCATCGCCGTCGGCATCGTCGCGGTCTACCTGGCGCTGAACGTGGTGGTCATCGCGGTCGCGGTCGCCCAGGTCGTGGACAGCCCCGCGCTGGTCGGCGACTGGCAGGACCTGCTGGTCACCGAGCACGGCAACCCGATCATGGTGGTCGCGGTGGCACTGCTGGTGTTCCCCAAGCTGGCGCTCGGCCTGTCCGGGTTCGAGACCGGGGTCGCCGTGATGCCGCAGGTCAAGGGCGCGCCCGACGACGACCCGGCGCACCCCGCGGGCCGGATCGCCGGCACCCGCAAGCTGCTCACGACCGCCGCCGTGATCATGAGCGTCTTCCTCATCACCAGCAGCTTCGTCACGACGGTGCTCATCCCGGCCGAGCAGTTCCAGCCCGGCGGCGACGCCAACGGCCGGGCGCTGGCCTACCTCGCGCACGAGTCGCTCGGCGACGGGTTCGGCACGGTCTACGACGTGTCGACGATCGCGATCCTGTGGTTCGCCGGCGCGTCTGCGCTGGCCGGGCTGCTCAACATCGTCCCGCGCTACCTGCCGCGGTACGGGATGGCGCCGGAGTGGGCACGCGCCGTCCGGCCGCTGGTCCTGGTCTTCGTGGTCATCGCGTTCGTCGTGACGATCGCGTTCGACGCCAGCGTCGACGCCCAGGGCGGTGCCTACGCCACCGGCGTGCTGGTGCTGATGCTGTCGGCCAGCTTCGCGGTGACGCTGTCCAGCTGGCGCAAGCGCGCCCGGGGCGCCTCCCCCGGCCTGGCAGGACCGCTGGCGTTCAGCGCCATCACCGTGGTCTTCCTCTACACGACGATCGCCAACGTCTTCGAGCGGCCGGAGGGCGTGCGGATCGCCGGGCTGTTCATCCTCGGGATCCTCATCGTCTCCCTCGTCGCCCGGATCACGCGCTCCACCGAGCTGCGGGTGACCTCCATCGAGCTGGACCCGTCAGCCCGGCGGATCCTGTCCGCGGCCGCGCACGGCACCGTCCGGCTGATCCCGTCCGACCCGGCGGACCGCAACGCGCTGGAGTACCTGACCAAGGAGCGCCGGGCCCGCGAGACCAACCACATCCCCGACGGGGAGCCGGTGCTGTTCCTGGAGATCGTCGTCCGCGATGCCTCCGACTTCGAGGAGGAACTCGTCGTGCACGGCGAGGAGCGGTACGGGTTCCGGGTGCTGACCTGCCAGTCGAGCTCGGTCCCCAACGCGATCGCCGCGCTGCTGCTGGAGGTCCGCGACGCCTACGACACCCTGCCGCACGTCTACTTCACCTGGACCGAGGGCAACCCGTTCTCGAACCTCGTCCGGTTCCTGGTGTTCGGGCACGGCGAGGTGGCGCCGGTGACGCGGGAGGTGCTGCGGGAGGCGGAGACCGACCCCGTCCGCCGGCCGTTCGTGCACGTCGGCTGAGCTCGGCGGGTCAGCGCCTCAGCGGGTCAGCGCCTCAGCGGGTCAGCGCAACGGGGGGACGATCAGCACCAGGCCGAGGACCGCGACGCCCAGGCCGGTCGCCGTCGCGACGTCCAGCAGCCGGCTCCGCACCGCGAGCACGCCGGCTGCCGGCGTCGACAGGACCGCCCGCAGCAGCGCCGCCAGCAGCACGGCCGCGCCGAACAGCGCGCTGCCCCGCTTGAAGTGGCCGGTGGCGATGACCACCATCCCGGCCGCGGCGACCGCCAGCACGAGGCCCACCGGCCACTCGCGGGCCGGCCGACCGACCCGGGCGCCACCGGTGTCCCCACCCGTGTCCCCACCGGTGTCCCCGCCGGACACGGTCGGCTCAGACCGCGGCAACGCGCTCGGGCACCCCGGCCGCGGCCTCCGCGGCCTCCACGACGTTCGTCAGCAGCATCGCCCGGGTCATCGGCCCGACGCCGCCGGGCACCGGTGCCAGCCAGCCGGCCACCTCCGCGACCGCGGGGTCGACGTCGCCGACCAGGCCGTCGGCGGTCCGCGTGATCCCGACGTCGATGACGGCCGCGCCGGGCTTGACCATGTCCGGGGTGACCAGGCCGGGCGATCCGGCGGCGACCACGACGATGTCGGCCGCGCGCACGTGGAAAGCGAGGTCGCGGGTCGGCCGGTGGCAGGAGATGACCGTCCCCGCCTCGAGCCTGTTGGCCAGCAGCAGGAAGGTCGGGCGGCCGGCGGTGGTCCCCCGCCCGACCACGCAGATGTCCGCGCGCTCGGTGGGCACCCCGTAGGCGAGCAGCAGGTACTCGATCCCCCGCGCGGTGCACGGGCGGGCCCCGGGAACGCCGAGCACGAGCCGGCCCAGGTTCACCGGGTGCAGGCCGTCGGCGTCCTTGGCCGGGTCGACCAGCTCGAGGATCCGGGCGGGGTCCAGGTGCGCGGGCAGCGGCACCTGGACGAGGAACCCGGTGCACGCGGGGTCCTCGTTGAGCTGGCGGACCGCGTCCTCCACCTGCTCGCGGGTCGCGTCTGCGGGCAGCCGCACGTCGAACGAGGCGATGCCGACGCGCGCGCAGTCGCGGTGCTTGCCGGCGACGTAGGCGAGGCTCGCCGGGTCGCTGCCGACCAGGACCGTGCCGAGGCCCGGGGTGATCCCCCGGGCGGCCAGGGCGGCGACCCGGACCGTCAGGTCCTCGCGGATCGCCTTGGCCGTGGCCTTGCCGTCGATCAGGATCGCCGTCACGGCTCCTCAGCCTTCCAGATCCACGCCGGTCCTCCTGCCATCGGCGCCGGGGCCCGGGCAGGGTCAGCCGGTGAACGTCCCCACCAGCGAGCCGATCGCGTACGTGACGGCCAGCCCGAGCGCCCCACCGAGCACGACGCGGGTCACCGCGGTGCCGACCCGGGCGCGGCCGAGCCGGGCGCTGACCGCACCGGTCAGCGCCAGGGCGACCAGCACCGCGGCGAACGTCGCGGGCACCCGGGCACCCGGCGGCGGCAGGACGGCGGCCAGCACCGGGAGCGCGGCGCCGACGGTGAACGAGCCCGCCGAGGCCAGGGCTGCCTGGCCCGGGCGCGTCAGGTCGTCCGGGGAGATGCCGAGCTCGGCCTCGGCGTGAGCGGCCAGGGCGTCGCGAGCCGTCAGCTCCTCGGCGACCGTCCGTGCGGTGTGTGCGGACAGGCCGCGCCCGACGTAGATCGCGGTGAGCTCGTCGAGCTCCTCGTCCGGGGTCTCGGCCAGCTCGCGCCGCTCCAGGTCCAGCGCCGCCCGCTCGGTGTCCCGCTGGCTGGACACGGACACGTACTCGCCCAGTGCCATGGACACGGCGCCGGAGACGAGGCCGGCGACGCCGGCGGTGAGCAGCGTCCCGCGAGCGGTGGTCGCGCCGGCGACCCCCACGACCAGGCCGCCGACCGAGACGATGCCGTCGTTCCCGCCGAGGACGGCCGCGCGCAGCCAGTTCAGCCGGCCGGCGAGCCGGTCGTCGTGCGGTTCGGAGCGGTCCGCGTGCGCAGTGCCGATCCCGGCCACGGGGGTGCGGAGGTCGGCGTCAGGGGCGGCCGGCGTGCGGGCGAAGTCGGTCACTCCACCGACGGTAGGGACCGCGCGCGGCGCTGACCAGCAAGGACAGCCGCACCTTGCCCGGTGGCACCGTTCCGCCGACGCGGGGCATCGGCCGATCCCTGCCCGGCACCCGGGCCGGTGTCGGCAAGGACTGGTCCGGGAACGGTGTCGCCAACGTGTGCGAAGCCGCGGACGCTATCCCCAGCCAGCGCGGGTACGAGTCCGTCGACCAGCTGGGTCCCGTGGTGGCCGCCGGGCACCTCTGCGGGGATCTCGTCGACCTGGCGTCGGCCGGGTACTGCGCCGGCGCCCGCCGGCTGAGCCGCTACCGGCGCCGCGAGCCCCGCACGAACTGGTCGACAGCGGTCTCCACGAGCCCGTCGAGCAGTTCCGGCGCCACCAGGTTGCCGTTGACGAGCGTGGCGATGCCCTGCAGCGTCGCGAACAGCACGACCCCCACACGCTGCGGGTCGCCGGGCTCGAGCACGCCCTGCGCCTGCCCCTGCGCGATCAGGTCGTGCATCATCCCGAACGGCGCGTCGGCGGCCGCGACGAGCCGGTCGGCGCCCTCTCGGTGCTTCCCGGTGAACATCAGTTCCAGCAGCGCGGCGTCCTCGATGGCGAACCGCAGGTAGGCCGCCGCCATCGCGTGCAGGCGTGGCCCGAACTCGTCCCCGGCGGCGGCGAGCGCCACGCGTAGCTCCCCGTCCAGCCGGGCGAAGCCGGCCTCGGCGAGCGCGTTCAGCAGTGCCTGACGGTCCGGGAAGTGCCGGCGGGGCGCGGTGTGGCTGACGCCGGCCTCGCGGGCCAGCTCGCGCAGCGAGAGCTGGTCCGCCCCGTGCTGGCGCAGGCTGCGCTCGGCGGCGGCCAGCACCGTCGCACGGAGGTTTCCGTGGTGGTAGGCGGGCACGAGACCGATCGTAGCCGTGATGTTGCCATTGACAGCATTGTTTCCATTGCCTACATTGCTGGTCATGACAGCCTCTCCGACCGCGCAGATTCCCCCCATGACCGGCCGCACCGTCGTCGTCACCGGTGCGAACAGCGGAATCGGCCGCGCCGCCGCCCGCGCGCTCGCCGCGAAAGGTGCCCGCGTCGTGCTCGCCGTCCGCGACCCGGCCAAGGGCCGCGCTGCCGCCGCGACCATGACCGGCGATGTGGGGGTGCGGCGGCTCGACCTCGCCGACCTCGCCTCGGTCCGCGCGTTCGCCGAGGACTTCCCCGAGCCGATCGATGTGCTGATCAACAACGCGGGCCTGATGATGCCGCCGCTCGGCCGCACCGCCGACGGTTTCGAACTGCAGTTCGGCACCAACCACCTCGGACACTTCGCGCTGACGAACCTGCTGCTGCCGCGGATCCGGGGGCGGGTGGTCACCGTGGCCTCCAACGGGCACCGGACCGGCACCATCGACTTCGACGACCTCAACTGGGAGCGCAGGACCTACCGGGCGTTTCCCGCGTACGCGCAGTCGAAGCTGGCCAACCTGCTGTTCACCGAGGAACTGCATCGCCGCCTCACCGAGGCCGGCTCGCCGGTGCTCGCGACCGCCGCGCACCCCGGATTGGCGGCCACCAACCTCCTCGGGCATCGCGACGACGGCGACTCGCTGCCGCGCCGGTTCCGCACGGCCGTCATCAGCCGCTTCTCGCAGAGCGACGAGGACGGCGCGCTGCCCACGCTCTACGCCGCGGTGGCGGACGTCCCGGGCGGCAGCTACGTCGGCCCGGGCGGCCTTCTGCAGGGGCGCGGCGCGCCGAAGCTCGTCGGCCGGTCGAGGGCTGCCCGCGACGGCGAACTCGCCCGTCGGCTGTGGGCGGCCTCCGAAGGACTGACCGGTGTCACCTTCCCGTCGACGCAGGTCATCGGGCCCGCCTGCGGGGTGAGGGACCAGATATACTCGGCCGCCACGGCGGCGGCGGTGAGAGCCACCGAGTCCCGCCGGTCCGTGACCGGCTCCGTTCCTTCCCGTCGGCGTAGCTGACCGGCGGACCACCGTGCGACACAGACACTGTCGCCCGGTTGGCTGAGCTGATCGGCACGGTGGCTCACGTCGGACGGGGCAGCGCCGCCGTCGCCTACCCCCGGGGGACCGCCACACCGTCCCCGGCCGGCGGCGCGATGCGGCGGGAGCTCAGTGGCGGAAGTGGCGGGCGCCGGCCAGGTACAGGGTCGCGCCGGCCGCCTGCGCGGCGGCCACGACCTCGGCGTCGCGCATCGATCCGCCGGGCGCGACGACCGCGCGGACGCCCGCGTCGAGCAGCACCTGCAGGCCGTCGGGGAACGGGAAGAACGCGTCACCGGCGGCCACCGCACCGGCGGCGCGGTCCCCGGCGCGCGCGACGGCCAGCCGCGCGGAGTCCACCCGGTTCACCTGGCCCATGCCGATGCCGACGGTCGCGCCACCGACGGCGAGCAGGACAGCGTTGGAGTGCACCGCCCGGCAGGCCCGCCAGGCGAAGGCGAGGTCGGCCCTGGTGGCGGTGTCGACCGCGGGACCGGCGGCCAGCGTCCACCCGCCCGGGTCGTCCCCGTCGGCGTCGATCCGGTCGGCCAGCTGCACGAGCAGGCCGCCGGACACCGTGCGCACGTCGTGCGCCGGCAGCGCGAACCCGGCCGGCAGGCGGAGCAGGCGGATGTTCTTCTTCCGGGACAGCAGCTGCACCGCCGCCGGCTCGAACTCCGGGGCCACCACGACTTCGGTGAACACCTCGGCGATCTGTGCGGCGGTGGCCGCGGTGACCGGCCGGTTGGCCGCGATGACCCCGCCGAACGCCGACACCGGGTCGCCGGCATTCGCCTTCGCGTGGGCGTCCGCGACCGGGTCCGCCGCGGTTGGATCGCCGACCGCGATCCCGCACGGGTTGGTGTGCTTGATGACCGCGACGCAGGGCTCGGCGAAGTCGAAGGCGGCGCGCACGGCGGCGTCGGCGTCGACGTAGTTGTTGTAGGACATCGCCTTGCCGTGCAGCTGCTCGGCCTGCGCGATCCCGGCCGGGGTGTCGGCGCGGGCGTAGAGCGCGGCCGGCTGGTGGGGGTTCTCGCCATAGCGCAAGTGCGCGGTGCGCCGGGCCGGGATCGACAGCCAGCCGGGGAAGGCGCCGCCGTCGGCCTCGAACTGCCCGGCCATCCAGGACGCGACGGCGGCGTCGTAGGTGGCGGTGTGCTCGAAGGCCGCCGCGGCAAGTGCCCGGCGCTGCGGCAGGGTCGTGCCGCCCGCCTCGACAGCGGCCACCACGTCGGGGTACCGGGCCGGGTCCACGACGACGGTGACGCTGGCGTGGTTCTTGGCCGCGGACCGGACCATCGCCGGCCCGCCGATGTCGATCTGTTCGACGGACTCCTCCAGCCCGGCGCCGGACGCGACGGTGGCGGCGAACGGGTACAGGTTGCCGACGAGCAGGTCGAAGGCCTCGATGCCGAGCTCGGACAGCTGGGCCAGGTGTTCGGGCCGACGGGTGTCGGCCAGCAGGCCGGCGTGCACCGCGGGGTGCAGCGTCTTCACACGGCCGTCCAGGGACTCGGGGAAGCCCGTCAGGTCCTCGACGGCCGTGACCGGCACACCGGCAGCAGCGATCCGGGCAGCGGTGCTGCCGGTGCTCACCAGTGCGACGCCGGCCGCGGCCAGGCCGCGGGCCAGGTCCTCCAGGCCGGTCTTGTCATACACCGAGAGCAGCGCTCGCCGAACGGGGCGCCGCTCTGCCACGGGGACGCCTTGTGCCGCGCCCGCTGCCTGGTCGCCGGTCATCCGGTTCGCACCTTCCTGCCGTCGAGGGTGAACCCAGCGGCCGCGAGGCGGCCGACGTGCTCGGGGAGCATCCGGCGCTCGGCCTGCTTGATGCGTTCGTGCAGCGTCGCCTCGGTGTCGTCGTCGGCGACCGGAACAGCGACCTGGGCGACGATCGGTCCGGTGTCGGTCCCGGCGTCGACGAGGAACAGCGTCGCGCCGGTCACCTTCACGCCGTGCGCCAGCGCGTCGCGCGGCGCGTGCAGACCGGGGAAGGCGGGCAGCAGCGCCGGGTGGGAGTTCAGGGTCCGGCCGCCGAACCGGTCCAGGAACGCAGGCCCGACCAGCCGGTTGAACCCCGCCAGCACGACGAGGTCCGGGTGCAGGGCCGCGGTCGCCTCGGTCAACGCCGCGTCCCAGGCGGGTCGGTGGGCGTGGTCCTCGGGGCGGACCACGACCGTCGCGATCCCCGCGACCAGCGCCCGTTCCAGCGCCCGCACCCCGGGCCGGTCGGCGACCACGCCGACGACCGCTGCGGGGTATGCCGGGTCCGCGGCTGCGTCGATCAGCGACTGCAGCAGGCTCCCGTCCCCGGACACCAGGACGACGACCCGGCTCCGCACGGCCCGGACCCTATCCGGGCGGGGACGGACCCCCGGCGCCGTGCCCGGCCGTCGCACCGGCCAGGTCGTGGGCGGGTGGGCGAGACTGAGGCCATGCCCGACGCAGACGCCCCGACCGACCCGCGGCCGAACGGCGCCGACGGCGGGCGGGGCGCAGCCGACGGC
>CAXTBU010000093.1:0-10909 GCA_964242885.1 uncultured Actinomycetales bacterium | reverse complement strand
CAACGGCGACGCCGTCGCCGTCGGCGGCGGGACCCGCGGCGCCATCCACTACTGAGGCGGAACCACCCACCACTGACGCGGGGCGCGCGACGAGCCCCTCCACCAACCGAAGGAGATCGATCGTGTCCGAGCCCGAGAACTCCGCAGCAGCGTCGGCGCAGGCCGTCGTCGACCTCGACGTCGGAGGACCGACGATCAGCCGCCACGTCTACGGCCACTTCGCCGAGCACCTGGGCCGCTGCATCTACGGCGGGTTCTGGGTCGGCGAGGACTCAGACGTCCCCAACGAGGGCGGCATCCGGCTCGACGTCGTCCAGGCGCTCCGGGACCTCGGCATCCCCAACCTGCGCTGGCCCGGCGGCTGCTTCGCCGACGAGTACCACTGGCGTGACGGCATCGGTCCGCGCGAGGAGCGGCCGCGGATGGTCAACACCCACTGGGGGGACGTCGAGGAGAACAACCACTTCGGGACCCACGAGTTCATGGCCCTGTGCGAGCTGCTCGGCGCCGCCCCGTACATCTCCGGCAACGTCGGCAGCGGGACCGTGCAGGAGATGAGCGACTGGGTCGAGTACCTGACCCGGGACGGCGACAGCCCGATGGCGCGGCTGCGCCGGAGCAACGGCCGTGACCACGCCTGGACGGTCCCCTTCTGGGGGCTGGGCAACGAGCCGTGGGGCTGCGGGGGAAACATGCGGCCGGGCTACTACGCCGACCTCGCCTGGCAGTACGGCACCTACTGCCGCAACCACGGGGAGAACCGGCTGTACCGCATCGCCGCCGGCGCGTCGGAGGACGACTACGCGTGGACCGAGGCGCTGATGGAGACGATCAGCCGCATCAGCTGCCGGCACGTGCCGCGGGCCAGTTTCCAGGCCGTGTCCATGCACTACTACACGGTTCCGGGCCCCTGGTCGGACAAGGGCGACGCGACCCGGTTCACCGAGGACGACTGGTACCGGACGATGGTCCAGGCCCAGCGGATGGACGAGATCATCCGTGGCCACAAGGCGGTGATGGAACGCCACGACCCCGAGCGGGCCATCGGCCTCGTCATCGACGAGTGGGGCACCTGGTGGAACGTCGAGGAGGGCACCAACCCGGGTTTCCTGTACCAGCAGAACACCCTGCGCGACGCGCTCGTCGCCAGCCTGCACTTCGACATCTTCCACCGCCACGCCGACCGGGTGGTGATGACCAACATCGCCCAGACCGTCAACGTCCTGCAGTCCGTCGTGCTGACCGACGGCCCGGAGCTCGTCCTCACCCCGACCTACCACGTGTTCGCGATGAACCGGGGTCACCAGGACGCGACGTCGCTGCCGGTGCACGTCACCAGCGCCGGAACCCGCCAGGCCGTCGGGGACGACGAGCTGGAGACGCTGTCGGTCACCGCCAGCCGCAAGGACGGCAGAGCACTGATCTCGCTGACCAACCTGCACGTCGAGCACGCGGTCGACGTCACCCTGGACCTGCGCGGAGCGGTGCTGGGCACCCCGTCCGCGCTCGTCCTGACGGCCGCGAGCCTGCAGGCGCACAACAGCGTCGGCTCGCCCGCGGTCCGGCCCGAGCCCTTCGACGGCGTGCGGGTCGACGACGGCCGGCTGTCGGTGCGGGTGCCCGCCCACGCCTTCGTCACCGTCGAGCTGCCCCTGCGGTGACGGGGCCGTCGACCCGGCGGAGGTTGTGTGCCACGGTCAGCCCGCAGCCGAGACAGACCACCGCGAGCGCGCCGAGCAGGACGGCGTAGGAGGCCACTGCGGTGAGGGCGGCGAGCACCACGGGCAGGGCGAAGCCGACGTAGGTGAGGCTGTAGTAGATGCCGGTGAGACCGGCCAGGTCGTCGGGGCCGGCCATCCGCTGCACCTCGACCAGTCCGGAGACCAGGCACACGCCGTAGGACAGCCCGAGCACGCCCGCGGCGACGACAGCCAGGCCGGGGGAGGCCAGCACCGCCTCGACCGCGCAGAGCACGGTGCCGACCAGCGCCAGGGCGAGCCCGACGAGGGCCTGCCGGCCGCGCGTCCGCACGCCGATCCACGCGGTGAGCGGCTGGATCGCCGCGCCGGCGGCGAGGGTCACCACGGTCAGCAGCGCGGCGAACGCGACCGCGTCGGCCCCGACCCGCTGCTCGACGAGCGACGGGGTGACCGCGTAGGCCAGGGCGGCGGTGGAGAACACCCACGGCGCCGTCGGCAGCACCACCCCGACGAACCTGCGGCGCGCTGCCCGCGGGATGCGCAGGTCGCCGAGCAGGGACCGGACGCGGGCGTCGTACGGACGCGTCTCCGGGGCCCGCCGCAGGACGACGGCCGTGCCGGCCGACACCAGGAGGTGGACGGCGTACGGCAGCAGGGTCGGTGCCGGGCCCCACTGGGCGAGTGCGCCGGACGCCCCCGCACCGATCCCGAGGCCGGCGGTCAGCGTCAGGGACGCGCGCCGCGCACCCACCGTCGGATCGGGTACCGCGTCGTGCGGCGGGCCTGACAGCTCCTTGATCCAGCTGGTGCCGACGACCATCCCGAGCGCGACGCTGGCACCGGAGACCACCCTGCCCAGACACATCCAGCCGATGCCGCCGGACCCCAGCGCGAGGATGCCGCTGGCGAGCACGCCGAGTGCCAGACCGACCGCGACCAGCCGCTTGCGACCGTGCCGGTCCGACAACGGGCCACCGACCAGGAAGCCGGGCACCAGCCCGACGACGTAGCAGGCCAGGAACAGGTCGACCTCGACGGAGGTGAACCCCTCGACCCGCCGGTAGAGCAACAGCAGCGGGGTGAAGTGGTTGCCGCCCCAGGCCATCGCGGCGATCGCGGGTGCGGCCGACCGCCACGACCCCGTGGGGCGGCGCCCCGTTCCGGCCTCCGCCACGGTCGGCATCCTGCCAACCGGACTGTCGATCAGGAGCCGGCCCGAACCGCGCTCAGGTCCGGTGGGCGGCCAACCGGTAGCGCAGGCCGCTGCGGACGGCGGGCCACTCGGAGTCGATGATCGAGAACACGACGGTGTCCCGCAGCGTCCCGTCGGGCATCCGCCGGTGGTTGCGCAGGATCCCGTCCTGCTTGGCGCCCAGGCGGGCGATCGCCGCCCGCGACTCCTGGTTGAGCCAGTGGGTGCGGAACTCCACGGCGATGCAGCCGAGGGTCTCGAACGCGTGCGTGAGCAGCAGCAGCTTGCTCTCGGTGTTGGTGCCGGTGCGCCGGGTGGAGCGGGCATTCCACGTCGAGCCGATCTCGAGCCGCCGGTTGTCGGCGTCGGCGTTCATGTACGTGGTCATCCCGATCACCTGGCCGGTGTCGGCGCGCCGGGCGGTGAACGGCAGCATCGTCCCGGCCCGCTGCTCGGCCAGCCGGCGGTCGATCTCCGCGCGCATCCCCTCGGGCCGGGGCACGGAGGTGTACCAGAGCTCCCACAGGGCGCCGTCGGCGGCCGCGGCGACGAGCCCGTCGTGGTGGTCGTGCGTCAGCGGTTCCAGGGTCACCAGATCCCCGGTCAACCGGACGGGATCGAGGAACGGCACAGCGGGCACGGTACTGGGGGCACGGTACTGGGGGCACGGTACGGCGGCTCGGGACCTGCTCCGCGCTCAGATGCGGTCGAGCTCCAGCCCGAGCAGCGGGGCGACGACCTCCAGGCGGCGGACGATGTCGCCGACGGCCAGGACCGCGTGGTGGGACGGCAGGTTCTCCACGAACCGGTAGCCGTCCTCGACCCGGAGCACCGCTCCGTTGAGGCAGTCCGAGTTCTCGTACTGCTCGTAGTGCGGCAGCTGGGCGGGGGTGACGGTCAGGCTCTGCATCGTGCTGGCGATCTTGACGATCGTGATGTCCCCGGTGGGGAACCGCGCGTCGAGCGCGTGCGCGTTCTCGTCGACGATCTCCAGCACCCGCGGCTTGACCGACCACTCGGTGGCCCACGACTGCGGCACGATCCCGAAGAAGCCGCAGTGCGCCGCGAGGATGTGGTTCTGCGGCTCGTCGACCTCGGGGAAGTACGGGATCTTCTCGTGCTTCAACGCCGCGCCACCCATCAGGAACGGGTAGAGGTTGGTCATCATCACCGGCACCCGCAGGGTCTCCCAGGTGATGAACTTGGTGATCATCGAGGTCAGGTCGGCCTCGCACCCCCAGATCAGCCCCCGCTCCTCGAACAGCAGGTTCCAGGCCAGGCAGGGCGTCGTCGTCGAGGTCGTCGACTCGTTGAGGCAGTTGATCCCGGCCGCGATGACGCCCGGGGTCTCGTCCAGCTCGTCAGCCAGCGCCAGCTTGATGCGCAGCGCGTCGGCCCGGGCCCGGCGGGCCAGGCCCACCATCGGCACGGTCACCGCCTTCTCCGCGAGCTCGGCGTTGACCCGCGCCTCGGGGATCGCTTCCGCGCGCGCGACCAGCTCCCGGTAGCTGCGGTGCTGGACCTGCACCCCGAGCCGGGCCCGCAGGTCGTCGACGCACTCCTGCTCCCACCAGTAGAACCGCTTGAAGATGTCCGGCTGCTGGCCGGCCCCGAGGTCGTCCTGGTAGGCGAGCATCGTCGAGCGTGTCAACCGCTCTCGCACCCCGAGCGCGCGGCAGATGTCGGAGAACTCCTCCAGCGACGTCGGCGCTACCGTCTCGACCCCGCGGCGGCGCAGGAAGTCGCGGATCTCCCAGTCCCACATGGACACCGTGCCGAACTCGGAGGTGATGACCAGGACGGGGACCTCGAGCGCCCGGAAGGCCTGCAGCAGTCGGTAGGCGACCCCGCTCATGTCCGGCACCACCACCGCGCTGGCGTCGGTTCCCGCGGCCGCCGACAGGTGGACCGGCTCCAGCCACTGCACGAGGTCGCCGACGAGCTCGCGGAGCCGCTCGAACTGCCGGTGGAACGACGGCTGGGGCTGGTCCTCCAGGTACACCGGCAGCAGCCGTGGCCGCGACGCCGGGTCCGTCGTGGCCAGTGGCGACCGGGGCGTGGGCACCGGGACGGCCGCAGCCGCCGTCGCTGCTGGACCAGTCTGCTCGGACACGGGCGTCTCCCTCGACGGTGCTCCTTCTGGCGGGGTCATCGTCGCACCGCCGGCGGGGTGCTCCCGTTCACACCGGTGGCGCGGTCGCGGCCTTCCGGGCGTCCGCCCGCTCCCGCTGCGGGACCACGGTGTACTTCGGGTCCCGGGCGCTGTCCTGGCCGGCGTCGAAGATCGCGAACCGGGTGGCCAGCGAGCCGACGACCAGCGCGGCGCCGGACACCGCCGACAGTGCGCGGGACCGGCCGGACACCGCCGCGAGCGCACCGCCGGCGACCGTCGCCACCTGCGACAACCGGTGCCAGCGGCCGGCGGTGCCCGTGTGCAGCGTCTCCTCGGCGATCCCCATCGCCTTCCGCATCGGGACCTGGGCGCCGAGCTCGACCGTTGCCGCGGCGACGGACAGCACCCGCGCCGGACCCGACTCGGCCAGCGGCACGGTTCCCAGCATCAGGCCGGCACCCGCCGCCGTCGCCGACGCGGCGAACACGAAGGGCAGCTGTTTGCGGGCGCTGTGCCAGGCGGGCGTCGCCGTGTCGGCCAGCAGCACGGCGGTGTAGGTGGTGACGAACGGCCCGATGGCTGCCGCGGCGACACCGGCCGGGCCGGACACCGCGTGCAGCAACCGGAGCAGTGCTCCCGGGACGAACGCGATGACCGCGGGCGGGACCAGTCGCACGATGTCGGAGGCGCCGGCGACCGCCGCCGGGACGCCGAAGCCGGTCAGGAACCAGGTGCCCACCGACATCGGCGACGTCACCTTGGCGACGCGGAGCATGTTGTAGAACTTCGACGGCCGACCGAGGTCGTGCACCAGGAAGTAGCCGGAGCCGGCGAGGGCGACGAGAGCGGTGATCCGCCCGGCGGCCCGCATCCCCGGTCGCCCGGTGGCCGCCCCGGCGGCGCCGAGCAGCGAGGAGGACCCGGCGAGTCCGCCGAGGAACAGGTAGATCGGGATGTCCTCCGTCCACGGCGACGGCTTGACGATCGGTCGGCCGTAGTAGGAGGTGAACTCCGCGTCCGGGACCACCGAGTTGGGGTCACCACGTCGCCGACGGCGCCGCCGGCCGGCGCTGTGCGCGGGGGGCTGGGGGTCCCGCGGCGGCATCCCCGTTCCCGGGACAGCCGTGTGGCCGGCCTCGCGTGGGTCCTGCAGCCCTTCGCGGGTGGTGACCGGATCCCCGGCGTCACCCGGCGCCACCTGCCCGGAGTTCGCGCCGCCGCGCGGGCCGCCCGGCTGGACGGCGTCGCCGGACTGCCCGGGGACGTCCGTGCGCCGCTGGTCCGGACGCCGCTGGTCTGGACCGGTTCCCGCGCTCACCGGCGCCGGCCGAGGAAGGCCGCGACGACCGCACCGACCATGGACACCGCCGCGATCGCCATCGACCGGTACATCGCCGGCAGCTCCGCTGTGCAGACGATCGGGTCCGGCGGGAACCCGTAGACCTCCGGGTCGTCCAGCAGCAGGAACACCGCGCCGGCCCCGCCGACGCCGTCCTCGGGACTCTCCCCGTACAGCCGGGCGTCGGGGATCCCGGCCTCGTGCAGCTGCTCGACCCGCGCGGCGGCGCGGTCGCGGAGCTCGTCCAGCGGCCCGAACTGGATGGACTGGGTCGGGCAGGCCTTCGCGCACGCCGGCGTCTCGTCCACCGCGAGACGGTCGTAGCACAGGGTGCACTTCTGCGCGACACCGACGGCCGGGTCGCCCTTCGGGCCGTCGCGGCGCTCGATGACCCCGTACGGGCAGGCGGGAACGCAGTACCCGCAGCCGTTGCAGACGTTCGCCTGCACGACCACCGTCCCGAACTCCGTCCGGAACAGCGCCCCGGTCGGGCAGACGTCCAGGCACGCGGCGTGCGTGCAGTGCTTGCACACGTCGGAACTCATCAGCCACCGGAAGTCCGGCCGCTCGGCTATCCCCGCCGGCGTGCTGTGCGCCGTGCCGCCGGGACCGGCCAGCGCCATGTCCAGCACACCGCCGGAGCCGGCGTGGAGGTCGGTCACCTCCGCGAAGCCGGCGCTCGGCCCGCTGGGGCCCGTCGCCAGGTCCAGAAGGCCGCCGCCGTCCAGGACCCGAGCCCCCGTACCGGGAGCAGCGCTCGCCGGGCCGGGGCCGGCGGTCCCGCTGCCACCGGCGTCACCGCGCGCGACTCCGGCGTCGTCCCGGCTGGCCAGCAGCGACTCCTCGGCGGAGCGGACCGCGGGCATGCCCAGGTCCGCCCTGCTGACGCCGGTGCGCTGGTTGCCCAACGACCGCGGCTGCTCGATGAACGCCACGTGGCGCCACGTGCTCGCCCCGAGCGCGCCGGTGTTGTCGTATGACTGGCCGGTCCAGGTCAGCCCGTCCTCGGGCACGTGGTTCCACTCCTTGCACGCGACCTCGCAGGCCTTGCAGCCGATGCAGACCGACGTGTCGGTGAAGAAGCCCACCCGCCGCGGGTGCTCGTCGGTCCAGCCCGCGTCCGCGGTCGGGTCCACCGGTCCGGACAGTCGCCCCATGGCTACGCGCCTCTCTGTCGTTCCATGGCTATGCGCCCCGTCCCTGTTCGGTGCCGAGCGGGTCGGCGTGCGCCTCGCCCGGCCCGCGGACCGTCGTGGTGAGCGCCAGGTTGCCGGTCTCGGCCGTGATGTGGGCCCGTTCCTTGAACGAGGCCACGTAGTCCAGCAGCGCCGGGCCGCGCGGGCGGCGTCCGGCGCGGACGTCGCAGCTGGCGACCTTCGACTCCTGGATGTGGACGTTGCGGTCCATCACCACCCCGAACAGGTCGTTGGCGCTGTCGCCGGTGGTCAGCCCGTTCCCGCCCCAGTGGTAGGGGAGCCCGACCTGGTGCACGACCTTCTGGCCGAGCACCAGCGGCGCCATCCGGTCGGTGACCACCGCTCTGCCCTCGATCGCCGAGCGCGAGGTGATGACGTGACAGAAGTCGCCGTGGGTGATGCCGCGCTCGGCCGCCAGCTCCGGGCCGATCTCGACGAACATCTCCGGTTGCAGCTCGGCCAGGAACGGCAGGGTCCGGCTCATCCCGCCGGCCGTGTGGTGCTCGGTCAGCCGGTAGGTGGTGAACACGTACGGGTAGACGTCGCCGTGTTCCTCCGGCGGGCTGGGGTTGCTCGGGTTGAGCGGGGACTGCACGACCTCGCGGGTGGGGTTGGCCTGCTGCCCGTAGAGAGCGTTGCGCACCGGGGACTCGTGCGGCTCGTAGTGCGTCGGCAGCGGCCCGTCGACCAGCCCGGACGGCGCGTACAGCCAGCCACGCCCGTCGGACTGGAGGATGAACGCGTCGGTCCCGTCGAGCGCGGCGGCACCCGTGGCGCCCGGCGCCGCGCGGTAGGAGGGGCTCTTGGTGACCTCGAAGTCCGGCTCGTCGTGCCCGGTCCAGCGCCCCTGCTCCTCGTCCCACCAGACGTACGCCTTGCGCTCGCTCCACGGGTTGCCCTCGGGGTCTGCGCTGGCGCGGTTGTAGAGGATCCGCCGGTTGCTCGGCCACGCCCACGCCCACTCCGGTGCCACCCAGCTCTGCTCCGCGCCGGGCTTTCGCCGGTTGGCCTGGTTGACGCCGTCCTTGTTGATGCCGCAGTAGATCCAGCAGCCACAGGAGGTCGAGCCGTCGTCCTTGAGCTCGGTGTAACTGCTCAGGTGCCCGTCCGGCCCGAAGCCGTTGATCTCGGCCAGCACCGCCTGGCCGTCCGGGTCGGCGTACTCCCCCTGTGTCGGGTAGTCCCAGGTGAGCTTGAGCAGTCCCTCGTCGCGGGGGTCGGTCGAGCCGGCCAGCTTCTCCCGCATCAGCCGGCCCAGGTGGTAGAAGAAGTGCAGTTCGCTGCGGGCGTCACCCGGCGGCTCGACGGCCTTGTTCCGCCACTGCACGAGGCGCTGGGTGTTGGTGAAGCTGCCCTCCTTCTCCGCGTGCGAGGCGGCGGGGAAGAAGAACACCTCCGTGGCGATGTCCTCGGTGCGCAGTTCTCCGGTCTCGATCTCCGGGCTGTCCAGCCAGAAGGACGCGGTGTCGATCATGGTCAGGTCGCGCACCACCAGGAACTCCAGCTTGCTCAGCGCTAGGCGCTGCAGCTTGCCGTGAGCACTGCCCACCGCGGGGTTCTCGCCGACGACGAAGAACCCCGGGATCTTCCCGGCGGCCATGTCCATCGCCGTGCGGTAGCTGCCGTGGTCGTCGTCGATGCGCGGCAGGTACCGGAACCCGAAGTCGTTGTCCGCCGTCGCCGCGTCCCCCCACCACGCCTTGAGCAGGCTGACGATGTAGGAGCGGGTGTCGGTCCAGAAGCCCTTCTGGCCCGCCGCGACGAGGGCGTCGACGTAGCCGTCGAGCCCGTCCACCATCTCGGTCTTCGGCATCGGCAGGTAGCCCGGCAGCAGGTCGAACAGCGTCGGGATGTCGGTCGAGCCCTGGATGGAGGCGTGCCCGCGCAGCGCGAGGATCCCGCCGCCGGGACGGCCCATGTTCCCCAGCAGCAGCTGGAGGATCGCGGACGTGCGGATGTACTGGACGCCGACGGTGTGGTGGGTCCAGCCGACCGAGTACACCCACGCCGTCGTCCGGTCCCGTCCGGAGTTGCGGGTGACCGCCTCGCAGATCTTCGTGAAGATGTCGGCGGGGCAGCCGGTCACCTCGGCGACCTTGTCCGGGGTGTAGCGCGCGAAGTGCCGCTTGAGGACCTGGTAGACGCAGCGGGGGTCGGTCAGCGTGTCGTCGTGGACGCGTTCGTGCGGCGTGTCCCGCCCGGCCGGTGCGGGTTCCGGGACCTCCCGCTTGCCGGCCGCGGCGACCTCCGGACCGGACTCGTACTGCCAGCTGGCCGGGTCGTAGGCGCGCCCCTGCTCGTCGAACCCGCTGAAGACGCCGTCGAGGTCCTCGGTGTCGAGGAAGTCGGCGTTCACCAGGTCGGCGGCGTTCGTGTACGCCAGCACGTACTCGCGGAAGTCCAGCTCGTTGGTCAGGACGTAGTTGATGATGCCGCCGAGGAAGGCGATGTCGGTCCCGGCCCGCAGCGGTGCGTGCAGGTCAGCGACAGCGCTCGTCCGGGTGAACCGCGGGTCGACGTGGATGACCGTCGCCCCGCGGGCCTTCGCCTCCATCACCCACTGGAACCCGACCGGGTGGCACTCGGCCATGTTCGAGCCCTCGATGACGATGCAGTCGCTGTTGACCAGGTCCTGCTGGAAGGTCGTGGCTCCGCCACGGCCGAGCGTGGCACCCAGACCGGGCACCGTGGCGGAGTGTCATATCCGGGCCTGGTTCTCCACCTGCACCGCGCCGGAAGCCGCGAGCAGCTTCTTGATGAGGTAGTTCTCCTCGTTGTCCAGCGTCGCGCCGCCGAGCAGGGCGACGCCGGTGGTCCGCCGCAGCGGGACGCCGTCGGGGTTCGCGTCCGTCCAGTGCTTGGCGCGCGCCGCAAGGGTGAGCTCGGCGACCCGGTCCAGGGCCTCGTCGAGGTCCATCGGCTCCCACTCGGTGGAGTGGGGCCGGCGGCGCAGGACCTGGGTGGCCCGGGTGGGGGAGTTGACCAGCTGCTCGCTCGCGCTGCCCTTCGGGCACAGCCGACCGCGGCTGACCGGTGAGTCGGGGTCGCCCTCGATCTGGACGACGCGGCCGTCCTTGGCGTAGATCTTCTGCCCGCAGCCGACAGCGCAGTACGGGCAGATGCTCCGGGTGACGGAGTCCGCCGTGACGGTGCGCGCGGTCATCCGGCCGGTGGCCGGCGACTTGGCGGCGGCGCCCCGGCCCAGCGGGTCGGTCCCGGTCAGCTGCCGGTACACCGGCCAGCTGCCGAGGAAGGTCTTCACGCCCACGGAGACACCTCCTGTGCCGACACCCGAGCACCCGCCGTCGGGAGCTCGCGGTCACCGTACGACAGCACCACTCCCGACGCTTCTCCGCCCCGCTGCGCTCC
>CAXTBU010000092.1:0-11400 GCA_964242885.1 uncultured Actinomycetales bacterium | reverse complement strand
CCCGCGTGCACCGCGTCCGGCCGCGCCGACCGGCCGGCCCGGTCCGGGTGGCCGGTCCGGTCGCCCCGGCGGCTTCGGTGGACCGGGTGCCGGCCGTCCCGGTGGCGCCCCGGGCGGTCCCGGTGGCGCGATGGCCGGTCGTCCCGGTGGCGGCGGCAACGGCCCCCGCGGCCGCGGCGGCACACAGGGCGCGTTCGGCCGCGCCGGCGGCAAGCCGGCCCGTGGCCGCAAGAGCCGCAAGCAGAAGCGTCAGGAGTTCGACAACCTCGAGGCCCCGTCGATGGGCGGCGCCCGCGTCGCCCGCGGCGACGGGCGCGTCGTCCGGCTCGCCCGCGGCTCGTCGCTGACCGACCTGTCGGAGAAGATCGGCGTCGACGCGGCAGCCCTGGTGAAGGTCCTGTTCGGTCTCGGTGAGCTGGTCACGGCGACCCAGTCGGTCAACGACGAGACCCTGCAGGTGCTCGGCGTCGAGCTGAACTACGAGATCGCGATCATCTCCCCCGAGGAGGAGGACCGCGAGCTGCTGGAGAGCTTCGACCTGACCTTCGGCGACGGCGACGTCGACGACGGCGACCTGGTCATCCGGCCGCCGGTCGTCACCGTCATGGGTCACGTCGACCACGGGAAGACCCGGCTGCTCGACGCGATCCGCAAGACGAAGACCGCGGAGCGGGAGGCCGGTGGGATCACCCAGCACATCGGGGCCTACCAGGTCATCGCGCACACGGCGGAGGCCGACCGGCCGATCACCTTCATCGACACACCGGGCCACGAGGCGTTCACCGCCATGCGGGCCCGGGGTGCCCAGACCACCGACATCGTCGTGCTGGTCGTCGCCGCCGACGACGGGGTGAAGCCGCAGACGATCGAGGCGCTCAACCACGCCCAGGCCGCCGGCGTGCCGATCGTGGTCGCCGTCAACAAGGTGGACAAGGAGGGTGCGGACCCGGCCCGGGTGCGCAGCCAGCTCACCGAGTACGGCCTGGTCGCCGAGGACTTCGGCGGGCAGACCCTGTTCATCGACGTGTCCGCGCTGAGCGGCCTCGGGATCCCGGAGCTGCTCGAGGCGATCGTCCTGACCGCCGACGCGGAGCTGGACCTGCGGGCCGAGTCCGACCGCGACGCCCAGGGGGTCGCCATCGAGGCGCACCTGGACAAGGGCCGCGGTCCGGTCGCGACGATGCTCGTCCAGCGCGGCACGCTGCGCGTGGGCGACTCGGTCGTCGCCGGCGACGCCTACGGGCGGGTCCGGGCGCTGCTGGACGACACCGGCGCACCGCTGGAGGCGGCGACGCCGTCCCGGCCGGCGCTGGTCCTCGGGCTGACCGCGGTCCCGGGTGCCGGTGACCAGTTCATCGTCGTCCGGGAGGACCGGGTCGCGCGGCAGATCGCCGAGCGCCGCGAGTCCCGCGAGCGGGCGGCGTCCCTGGCCAAGGGCACGTCGAAGAAGACGCTCGAGGACCTGATGAAGACGATGGAGGAGGGGGAGACCCGCGAGCTCCTGCTCGTCCTCAAGGGCGACGTGTCCGGGTCGGTCGAGGCCCTGGAGGACGCGCTGCTCAAGCTCGACGTGGGCACCGACGTCAACCTGCGGGTCATCCACCGCGGGGTCGGGGCGATCACCCAGAACGACGTCAACCTGGCCAGCATCGACAACGCGATCATCATCGGGTTCAACGTGCGGCCGGCGGAGCGGGTCAGCGAGCTCGCCGAGCGCGAGGGCGTCGACATCCGGTTCTACACGGTGATCTACCAGGCGATCGACGAGGTCGAGGCCGCGCTGACCGGGATGCTGAAGCCGGTCTACGAGACCATCGAGCTGGGCAGCGCCGAGATCCGCGACGTGTTCCGGTCCAGCAAGTTCGGCAACATCGCCGGGACGCTGGTCACCAGCGGCAAGATCCGGCGCAACTCCAAGGCCCGGCTGGTCCGCGACGGCACGGTCGTCAACGGCGACCTGGCCATCGGCTCGCTGCGCCGGTTCAAGGACGACGCGACCGAGGTCACCGAGGGCTACGAGTGCGGTGTCGGCCTGGGCACGTTCAACGACATCCGGGTCGGGGACGTGATCGAGACCTTCGAGGTCCGCGAGAAGGCGCGCGTCTGAACGTGCGTCCTGCGTGGCGGCGGGTCCCCGGGAAACCGGGGGCCCGCCGTTGTGCAGTCGTCCGGGTGCCGGCCCGGCCCGGCCGGGTGAGGCGCCGGTGATCATCGGCTGGGTCGAGTTCGACCTGCTGCTCGGCGACGTGCACTCGCTCAAGGAGAAGCGGTCGGTGGTCCGGCCCCTGGTCGCCGAGCTCCGGCGGCGCCACGACGTGTCCGCGGCCGAGGTCGGGGCGCAGGACCTGCACCGGCGCGCCTCGATCGGGGTCGGCCTGGTCGGCTCGGACGGCGCCCACGTGCGCCAGGTGCTCGACGCGTGCGAGCGGCTGGTCGCCGGCCACCCGGAGTTCGAGCTGTTGTCGTCCCGCGTGCGGACGATCGACGGCGACGACGTCTGACCTGCTCGGCGACGGTCAGTCGTAGATGCGGGCGTACCGGTCCGCCGCGGACAGCAGTTCTCCGGTGTCCCCGGTCTCCACCAGGCCGGCCAGTTCGAGGTCGGGGAAGGCGAAGTTGCTGTCCTTCGGGTCGTCGCGCCGCAGGAGGAACCGCTCGATGAACATCGTGGGCGCCCCGTCGACCTCGTCACCGTCGCCTCCGGGGCGCCATTCCCAGGCGCCGCCGCTGAGGGAGATGAGGGTCTCGCCGAGGTAGCGGGCTGCCAGTCCCGGGAAGGTGTGCCGCTCGGGCCGCTCGAAGTCGTCGTCGCGGATGCCGCTGGCCAGGACGACGTCGGTCAAGGTGGTGAGGCTGTCGCGGCTGAGGTCCCAGGTGGTCGCGGGCCGGCCGGCGAGGTCGGCCCATCGGCGCAGGTCCTCGTCACGGTCGGCCAGGAACACGTCGAGCGTGCCGGAGCGCTCCGGTGCGACCCGGTCCAGCCCGGGGGTGGGCTCCTTGACCGGCACGTAGCCGGCGTCGGTGGCCGCCCGTTCCTGTCGCAGCTCGTCCAGGTAGTCCCAGACCCGGGTCAGGGACCCACCCAGGCGGCGGACCACGATGTTGCGGGTGTTGGCGAACACCGCGACCAGGACCGCGTCCGCCGCGGAGGGACCGGCGTGCAGCACCGGCTCGTCAGCCCAGAGAAGGTCGGGGTCGTCGTCCATCCACGCCCACCGGCCGCCGTTGACCCGCAGCAGCGCCTCACCGATGTAGCGCGACGCGGTCTCCAGGAACCCGAACCCCCCCTGGACCTGGACGGAGTCCACGTCGGGGAACCGGTCCAGGATGATCCGCTCCAGGCGGTCCAGCGACTCCCGGCTGTAGTCGGCCACGAAGTCGGCCGGCAGCTGCACCAACCACCCCGAGATCGACGGCTGCATCGACTCCAGCCACTCCCGGAGCTTGACCTCGACCGGCACCTCGTCCCAGCTCGTCCCCGCCGGGACCTCCGCCCAGGACGGGACTCGCACCCGCTCACCCCCCGCCGCCGGGCTCATCCGACCGGGACCCCGTCGGTCTTCCAGAGCTGGACCGTGATGCCCAGGTCCTCGAGCTTCTTCACGGTGCTCGCTGGGACGTCGGAACCGAAGACGTAGACGATCTTCCAGTCGTGCGCCCTGATCATCTGGACGTCCTTGGCGAGCTGCCCCGGCTTCGTGTCGACGCCGGACTTCAACTCGTAGGCCACGCCCTGGGACTCGTTGACGAGGTCGTAGTCGCGGTCCTTGCCGTCCGGCGTCCGCACCCTCTTCTTCACCCAGCCATCGGCCCCGGTCAGGCCGTTCGTCTCGGCGAACGCCTTCTCGAAGGCCTCGCCCTTGTTCTTCCGGCCCATGTTCTCGACGTAGTTGGCGTGCCACCGTTCCCAGGTCCACGTCCCCTTCCGGGCCTGGTAGTCCCGCCACCTCGCGGCCATGTGCTCGGCACTCCCCGCGGCGTAGTCGTCCGCGCGGCCGAGCCCCCGCGTCCTGCGCTCGGTGGGCATCGGGTCGTTGCGTCGCGGCCACCCGGGGTTGTCGTACTCGTACGAGGCCGGCGGTGGCTTCACCGGGTTCGGTCCCGCGCCCGGACGGGGACGGACGCCCGGTGCGTTGTCCCGCGTGACCGGGACCCGGGGTGGGGTCGGCCCACCGCGGGCCCGCCCCAGCAGGCGCTCGACGAACTCGGCGATCTTCTTGTCCATCCCGGTGCGCTCGAGCAGCTTGAGCAGGGCCTTGCCGCCGAGCTTGATCAGTGGCCCGCCGACCGCAGCGAGGCCGAGGGCGAGCCCGACCCGCCAGAGCATCCCGCTGCCGTCGATCTTGCCCTCGCCCCAGTCGACGACGGTGTCCAGGGCGTCCCCGGCTCCCCACAGCCCGGACCCGATCATGAACAGCAGCCCGGCCGGGATCTCGCCGAGCCAGCCGATCCCGAAGCTGAAGAACCCAGCGGCGGCGCTCAGCGCGGCCAGCGCGGCGGCGAACGCGACCAGCGCCTGGCCGACGACCCGCATGACCCCGGCGATGGTCCGGAGGACGTTCGCGTGCTCGGCGATCCAGTCGCGCAGCCCGGCGGCGTGCTCGTCGACCCAGTGCCCGGCCTTCTCCCAGTGGTCGGCGAACCAGTTCTGGCCGGCGGTCGGCGACCGGCGTGCGGCCTCGCGGACCCGCTTCGCGGCCCGCCCCGCCGCCTCGCGGACCCCGGACAGGATGCTCGTCGCGACCCCGAGCTGGTCCGACCACTCCTCGGTCAGGCCGTTGACGCGCGCATCGGCCGCCGAGCGCGCCGCGTCGTAGCGGCCCTGCGCCTGCGGGTCGGCCTCCTTCGCGGCGTCGTCGGGCTCGGTCAGCCCGTCGCGGGCGCCTGTGGCCGAGGCCAGCCGCGAGTGCACGCTCTCCGCGTCCGCGCGGACGGCCGCCATCCGCCGCTGCGCGGACTCGACGGCCACGGCGAAACCGTCCAGGGCAGCCGCGACCTCACCGAACGCGCCGTGCGCGACCCGCAGCGGCGGGGTGAGCTCGGCGACCTTCGCCCGGTAGGTGTCACCCTCCGAACCGACCCAGGACCCGGAGTCCAGCGAGCCGATGCCGTCGGCCGCCTCCCCGGCGACCGTGGCGAACCGGGCGTAGGAGCGGCCCGACTCGCGGATCGCCTCCGGACTGCCCTCGACCGTGAACGACGCAGCCGGGAACGCGAACACCGCCACGGACACACCCTCCGGTCAAGGGGGCGGGCCGATCCCGACCGCCACCCGTGCTGGCACCGTCACCGTCCCGCGCGCAACATCCGCGAGGGACCCGTGCCGCTCCGCGCGGGACCGACTCTTTCCCGAACCGCGCCGTGATCGCAACCCGCGCGCCGACCGGTCGTCACCGACCGGATCGCCGCCCGCGCCAGCGGCCGAGCAACCCGCCGCGCCCTGCGGCGGGCGGCGAGGTGTCGACCGGGGGTGGCGGGTCCGGCGGTCGACCGTCGTAGATGCGGGCGTACCGGTCGGCGCGGTCGAGCAGTCGCCTCCGATCGGCGGTCGTCACCAGACTCGCGAGGGCGAGGTCGGGGAACACGGTGTTCGGCTCGTCCGGGTCGTCTCGCCGGACCAGGAACCGCTCGACGAACACCGCATCGCTCTCGCCCAGGTCGAGGTGGTCGGTGTTCGGTCGCCACTCCCAGACGCCGCCGCTGACGGCGAGAAGGGTCTCGCCGAGGTAGCGGGCTGCCAGTCCCGGGAAGGTATGCCGCTCGGGCCGCTCGAAGTCGTCGTCGCGGATGCCGCTGGCCAGGACGACGTCGGTCAAGGTGGTGAGGCTGTCGCGGCTGAGGTCCCAGGTGGTCGCGGGCCGGCCGGCGAGGTCGGCCCATCGGCGCAGGTCGTCGTCACGGCCGGCGAGGAACGCGTCGAGGGTGGCCGACTGCTGCGGCGCGACCCGGTCCAGCCCGGGGGTGGGCTCCTTGACCGGCGTGTAGCCGGGGTCGGCGGCCATCCGTTCCTCGCGCAGCTCGGTCAGGTGGTCCCAGACCCGACCGAGGGAACCGCCCAGGCGGCGGACGACGACGGCGCGGGTGGTGGCGAACACCGCGACCAGGACCGCGTCGGCGCCGGGTCCGGCGTGCAGCACCGGCTGGTCGGCGAACAGGGACGTCGGGTCGGTGTCGGTCCAGGCCCACCGGCCGCCGTCGACCCGCAGCAGGGCTTCCCCGATGTACCGGGACGCCGTCTCCAGGAACCCGGACCCGCCCTGGGCCTGCACGGAGGCGACATCAGGGAACCGGTCCAGGATGATCCGCTCCAACCGGTCCAGCGACTCCCGGCTGTGGTCGGCCACGAAGTCGGCCGGCAGCTGCGCCAGCCACCCGGCGATCGACGGCTGCATCGACTCCAGCCACTCGCCGAGCTTGACCTCGACCGGGACCTCGTCCCAGCTCACGCCGGCCGGCACCTCGGCCCAGAACGGCACGGTCACGCGCGCAGGCCCACGTCGACGGCCACGGTCGGCCTCAGCTGACGCGCGCCCGCCCGCGGCGGCGGGCCCGGTCGTCCTCGCTGCCCCGGTCGAAGTCCGCGGCCACGGCCACGGCGAGCTGCAGGTAGGCCTCGCGCGCGCCGGGGGTCAGGGCGTCCAGGTCGGTCTCGGCGCCGGTCTCCAGGTGCGGGTCGAACGGGACGCGCACCACGGCCCGGCAGCGCGACGCGAAGTAGTCGGCGATGGCGTCGACGTCGACCTCGCGGCCACCCGGCCGGACCGAGGACACCACGGTCACCGCCGAACGCACCAGTTCCCCGTAGCCCTGCGCCTCGAGCCAGTCCAGCGTCGTGGACGCCGAGCGGGCGCCGTCGACGCTCGCGGAGCTGACGAGCACCAGGGTGTCGGCTGCGCTGAGGATCCCGCCCATCGCGTCGTGCAGCAGGCCGGTGCCGGAGTCGGTGAGCACGACCGAGTAGTACCGGCCGAGCATCTCCACGATCCGCAGGTAGTCCGCGGCGGTGACGGCCGTGGACACCGACGGGTCGACGTCGTTGGCGATCACCTCCAGCCGGCTGCTCGCCTGGGAGGTGTACCCGGCGAGGTCCGCCCAGCTGCGGACCTCGCCGTAGTGGGTCAGCAGGTCGCGCACGGTCGCCTTCGTCCGGCGGGGCAACCGGTCGCCGAGGGTTCCGGCGTCGGGGTTCGCGTCCAGGGCGATGACCCGGTCCCCGCGCAGGCTGGCCAGCGTCGAGCCGAGCATCATCGTGGTGGTCGTCTTCCCCACGCCGCCCTTGAGGCTGATCACCGCGACGCGGTGGGTGCCGGTGATGGGCACCCGGATGGCCGCCAGCTGCTCGTCGCGGCGGACCTGCGCCGGGGACGGGCCGGGTTGGACGGCGCCGAAGGTGAGCCGCCGGATGGTGCCGCGCCAGCCCGTCAGCGGAGCGGCGTGCCGCCGGCTGCGCAGCAGCGCGTCCGAGGCCAGGGGAGCCGGGCGTTCCGGAGCCTCGCCACCGGGTCGGGGCAGGGTCGGCACTGCGGCGCGCGCGGGGGCCGGTCCGGTCCGGGCTGCGTCGGCCCGGCCGGTGGAGCGGTGTGCGGCGCCCGGTGGCGGCGCCCCCGCCGGATCGCCTGCCGCGGCGCCGTTCGCGGGAGGGGTGGCGGCGGTGACTGGTCCCGCGGCGGGGGAGGCGGCCGGCGCGGGCGAGCCCGGCGGGCCACCCAGCCGTTCGGCCAGCGTCGCCTGCTCCGGTCCCGTGCGTGCCGCCCAGGGGCCGCGCGGGGCACCGCGCGGACGGGCCGCCGGCTCGGGTGAGACCTGGTTCCCGGCGGCTGGGTCGGCAGCCGGTTGCGGGACCACCGGTGGCCCGTAGCCGGGGGGCAGCTGGTAGATCGGCTCCCGGGGCGCGCCGTCGCGTCCGCCCTCGTCGGTCTCTGCCGGCATCGTCGGCGTCCTCCCGGCCGGTCGGGCGACCCGTCGTGGTCGGCGTCGGCCCCGCTGGTGCCGCGACGGCTGTCGTCGGCCCGGCCAGGTTAGCGACGGACGGGCCCCTGCCCGTCCGCCACCCACACCCACACTCGCCGACCCCAACCGGGCCGGTCGGTCGGCCCGTCAGCCGGTCGGTGGGTAGGACACCAGGTTGGTCGGGCTGGTGTTCCGGTCCGTCGGCCCGCCAACGTCGTTGACGACGTCGTCGATCGTTCCCGCGGCGTTCAGCGAGACCGTCAGCACGTCGTGCAGCCGGACACCCGGGGTGACCGGTACCTCGAAGGCGCGGCTGGCGTGGATCGTCGGGTCGGCGTCGAAGAAGCAGTAGCTGCCCAGCCCCCACGCCTCGTGGGTCCGGACCCGGTCCCCGACCTTGTAGGCGGCCCAGCCCAGGACGCTCCCGTGCCGCCAGGCGTCCTGGCTCGGCGGGTCGTAGGGCATCTCGTTCTGGAACATCACCGTGCGGCCGCGCTCACCGGTCCAGATCACCTGGTAGCGCTGGTAGTGCTCGACGAACAGTCCGGTCGCCGTGACGTCGTCGCCCGCGACGACCACGCCGGTGTCCGCGGTGTTCGTCGTCCAGCCGACGCCCTCGCCGTGGTCGGCCCGCCACACCCACAGGTTGTCGAGCACGACGTCGTCGCTGTTCACCACCAGGCTGGTCCGCGCCCGTCCGACGTGGGCGCCACCGATCCGGAAGAACACGTCCTGCAGCCCGGTCGGGTTCGCCGGGTCGCTGTGCCGTCGCCCGCGGCGCCGCACGGGCAGCCCGGTGCCGACCCGCATCAGCACCGGGGACTCGACCGGGCCGGCGTCGAAGACGATCCCGGAGACGTCGACGCCGGCGACATCGAGCACCTGCATGCCGAGCGCGCCGCGCTGCGGCTCGATGGTCGCCAGCCCCAGCCCGAGCACCACGGTGCCGGGGCGGCTCACCACGATCGGCGCCGCGATCCGGTAGATGCCCGGCGTGAGGATCAGGTGCTTGCCGAGGGCGAGCGCCAGGTTGATCCGCCACACGCTGTCGGTCGGCCTCGCGACGAAGAAGTCCTCGATCGGCAGCGACCGGCCGGCCGCGTCGCCGGCGGCCCACGTCGTGCCGCGGCTGTCCGTCCGCGGCGCCGGGACCAGCACGTGCCAGGACCCGTCGTCCTCGACGAACAGGAACGGCTTCTCCCGCGACGCGGGGTTCGTCGGGAGCGTGGTGTACGGCGGGACCGGGAACGACTGCTCCGGTGCCCCCTCCACCCCGGCGAACACCTGGTTCCACACGCCGTTGGACCAGCTGCCGATCGTCGAGTCGCGGGTCAGCCACTGCTGCTGCGGGGCGTTGATGACCTGCCCGGCGACGCGGGAGTCGGCCAGGAAGCCACCGCTGGCGTAGCCGCCGAGGTAGTCGAACAGCCCGAGCTGGCCGCGGATGTCCACCCGGCGCAGCGGCGCGGCCTGCGACACCGCCCACCAGGTCGTGCCGTCGGGCGGGACGACGGTCACGTTCTCCGCCGAGCGCCAGAAGTTCTGCAGCGACGAACGGGCGTCGGTGAACCGGTCCTGCGCCCACACGAGGATGCCGCCCTCCAGCGTCACCCCGCCCGGCGAGCGGCCCAGCCCGGCCAGCGTCGTGTAGTACCCGAGCTGGGCGGTCACCTGGTAGGTGCCGGGCAGGAAGAGGAACGCGTACCGCTGGGTGCCGAACTGGTTGGTCTCCATCTCCGCGTGCACCCGGTCCAGCACTGCCTGGATCTCGGCGGCGGGCATCGACGGGTCGAACACGAAGACGTTCGGGCCGAGGTCCGGCGGGCCGGGCCGCCGGCGGGCGGCGCCGGGAGCGGTGCCGGCCGGCGGCGCGGTGCCGGGAGTCGCGGCGCTCGCCGGTGCCGGGGCGGCGACGGTCGCGGCGATGCCGGCGGCCACGGCGCCGCCGAGGACGGCGCGGCGACCGACCGGGGAACGGCCCGGGGCGGCGGGGTCCGCTCCGGGCGCTCGATCGCCCCCGGAAGCGGGTGCGCCGTCGTTCGCCGGGTCGGACGGGTCGGTGCGGGGGTCGGTCACGGCGTGCTGCTCCTTCGCGGCAGGAGTGCCGCGAAGGGCCGACACGGACGTCGGACCACCGTGCCGGCACCCGGGCTCCGCTGCCCGGCGCAGCGGTTCTACCGCCGGGCGGAACGGTGGTCAAGGACCGCGGCGCTGTGCCGTTGGTCACGGACCGTCCGGCTGCGCTCCCGCGCCGTCACCAGAACTCGGTCGCCGGGCACCGGGAACACTGGGCGGGTGACCGCGTCGGGACAGCAGGCCGGACGCGGCCCGGATGCCCGGCGGCGTCCCGGCCGGCTCCCCGCCCCGCGGGTCCCGGTGCCCGGATCGCTGCTGGGCGTCGGGGTGGCCCGCGGCTGGGCCGCCCTCTGCTCGGCCGCCCTGCTGGTCGCCGGCCCGGCGCTCGGTTCACCGGCCGGCTGGGCGCCCGGCGCCGTCGGCCTGGTCGGCCTGGTCGGTTCCGTCGGGCGGCTGCGCCGTCGCTGGGTCAGCGACCTGCCCGGACTGTGGCTGGCCCTGCGCCACCGGCGCCGCACCGGTTCCCCCGCCCATCCGGACGGAACGGCTGATCCGGAAGGACCGGCCGGTCCGGACGGACCCGGGGTGGCGGGCGGGCCGGTGGTCCTGGCGACCGTCCCGGGACCGGACGGGCGCGACCTCGCCGTCGTCGGGGACGTGACCCGGCGCACGGTCGCGGGCCGGGTCCTGCCGGCGGCGGCCGGGCTGGACCTCGCCGCGCTGCTGGCGGTGCCGGACGGGCGGCGGGGCTCCGCGGACACGGTGGACCTGCTGGTGGAGACGGTGCCGGGTCCGGGCGGGCCGCTGCGCCGCCGCGTGTGGCTGGTGGCCGGCTCGCCCCGGCCGGCCGACGGCGACCCCGAGGCGGCGCGGCTCCCGGTCGCCGCCCTGGCCCGGGTGGTCCTCGCCGCCGCCCCGGACCTCGAGGTCGTCTCCGCCGACCCGGGCGCGGTCGCCGAGCTCGCGCGGGCGGTCGACCGCGGACCCGACGGGGTGCGGCGAGACGGCGGACCCGACGGGGTGCGGCGAGACCGCGGACCCGACGGGGTGCGGCGAGACGGCGGACCCGACGGGGTGCGGCGAGACGGCGGACCCGACATGCCCGACCAGTACGCCGGGACGCCGCTGCCCGACCAGCACGCCGGGACGCCGCGGCCCGACCAGCACGCCGGGACGCCGCGGCGCGGCGGGGACGCCGCGTCCGCCGCGGAGGCCTGGTCGGCGGTCCGGGTCGGTGGCCTGTGGCGGGCGGGGTTCACGGCCCGCCGGCTGCCGCGGTCGGCGCGCGACCTCGGCGACGCGGTCGACCTGCTCGGCCGCGCGCCCGGGGTGGCCGTGCTGGTGTCCGTCTCGGTTGCGCCGACGCCGGCGGGC
>CAXTBU010000091.1:0-11414 GCA_964242885.1 uncultured Actinomycetales bacterium | reverse complement strand
CAGCCGGACCGCGCCGGTGTCCACCGCGCCGGTGCCCGCCCGGACGGCGGCGGCCGCGCGGTCCAGCCCGGCGGCGGCGCGCGCGGCCTGAGCGGTCCGGCTGTCCAGGGCGCGCAGCCCGTCGACCAGGCCGCGGACAGCGGTGCCGGTGGTCGCCCGTGCCAGGTCCGCGCGCAGCTGCTCGACGAGGGTCTGCGCCGACGTCCCCGCGAGGTGGTTGCCGGAGTCGTCGACGGCCAGCTCCAGCACTGCGGACCCGGTGGCACCGGTGGTGCCGGCTCCCCGAACGACCGCGGCCGTTCCCGAGCTGCTGCCGGGCACGGCCCCGGTCGCACCCGAGGTGCCGGCGGGGCGCACGGTGCCGCCCGCTGACGCCCCGGCCAGGTCCCCGGTCGACGCGAGCGCGGCGGAGAAGCCGGTGGGGATGGTGATCGATGCGGCGTAGCGGCCGTCGGCCAGCCCGCGCCGTGCGGTGGCCGCGTCGACCCGGTCCCAGCGGAACACCCGCGAACCGACCAGCTCGGCGGCCACGGCGGTGCCCGCGTCCACCCGTGTCCCGCCCGCGGTGCTGGTGCCGGCGTCCTCGACGACGACTGCGGCGGGGACGCGGTCGAACCCGCCCTGCGGGTCCCAGTTCGCGTCGATGTACGTCGCGCCGTACAGCAGCGGGACCAGCGCGAGCGCGAGCACCGCCGTCCACCGCGCCCGGCCGGTGGTCAGTCGCCGGACCTCGGTCCAGGCGATGCGCAGCACGCTCACGCCGACTCCCTCGTCTCGTCGGCACCCGGCGAACCCGCGCCCGATGGGCCTGCGCCGAGCACGGTTGCCGTTGCCACGGCGACCAGGGCGACGACGGCCGCCCCGCGGGCCGCGGCTGTCGAGCACACCGCGATCCAGTCCAGGAACCCGTCGTGGCGGTCCGGGGAGTCAAGCACCAGCAGCCCGACGCCCGGTCGGGCCAGGGCCAGCTCGGTCAGCAGCCTGGTGCGTTCGGCCGCGGCCAGCGCGTCGAGCCGGGACCCGGCCGACCCGGCCAGTCCCGCCTGCGCCAGCCACGCCGCCGTCCCTCCGCGGACGGCGACTCCGGCGGCGGCGAGCTGCTCGGCGGCGACCGACCCGACGGCCAGCCCACCGACCACGTCACCCCCGTCGGCCGGGTCGACCAGCGCGGCCCGGGCACGCAGCCCGGCGCGGTCGCGGGCGGACCGGACCGCGGCGCCGTCCAGAGCCATCCGCCCGGACCACCCGCGCAGCTGGCCGGTCAGCGCCAGGCCGGTGGCGGTCCGGGCGAGAGGGGAGCCGATGCCGGTGACGAGGAGTTCGCCCGACCGGACGGCCAGCTCCAGCGCCGGTGCGACGGGCCCGGACCGCCCGGTCAGCAGCAGGCCGTCCACCGTCAACTGCAGCGGGGCCAGGCCCGGCGGGGCGGGCTGCGGCGGGGCGGCGGGGTCGGTCGTCGGTGCCATGTCCGGGTCCCCTCGAGCGCGACGGAAGGGGAACGTATCCGGTCGGCGGCACCCCGCGCGAGAGACCCGCCCCGCTCAGCGCCGCTCGAGCCGGCTGCGGATCTCGAACATCAGCACCGCTCCGGCGATCGCCACGTTGAGGGAGTCGGCCCGGCCGCGCATCGGCAGGGTCACCGGCGTCGCCGGGACGTCCGCCCACTCCCGGCTCAGGCCGTACCGCTCGTTGCCGAGCACCAGCGCCGTCCGGTCGGCGTAGCGCGCCCGCTGGTAGTCCGCGGCCGCGGTCGAGTCCGCGAGCACGATGCCGAAGCCCTGGTCCGCCAGCCACGCCGCGGCCGCCTCGACGCTGTCGAACTCCAGGCTCGGGATGGTCAGCACCATCCCGTGACTGGCCCGGAAGACCTTCGGGTGGGTCAGCCGGGTCCGACGGTTCACCATGACCAGCGCATCGGCGGCGGCGGCGTCCATCGACCGGATCAGCGTGCCGAGGTTGCCCGGGATCTCGATCCCGTCGGCGACGACCACCAGCGCACGCTCCGGCAGCGCGAGCCCGGCCGGCTCCCACCGCGGCAGCGCGGCGATGGACAGCAGCCCGTCCGGCTTGTCGCGCTCCGCCATCTTCGCCAGCGTCCGCTCCGACACCTGGAAGCTGTCGACCGCGCGTGCCTCGACCTCCCGGGCGCGCACCTGCGCCTCGTCGGAGTAGGCAGCCTCCGGGCACCAGAAGAACGTGTCGATCGGGGTGCCGGCCTCGAGCAGGGCGTTGTGCGCCCACAGCCCCTCGGCCACGAACAGCCTGTTCGGGTTCGGCCGGGTGTTGTGCTGGAGGTCCAGCGCCCGGCGGACGCGCTGGTGGGTGGGGCCGATCGACTGCACGGCGGAGTCTCCCACGGTGCGGGACCTGTTCCGGGGCGGTCGGCGGACGGCGGTCGGCGTTACGGAGCGGTCGGCGGTCGGCGGTCGGCGGTCGGAGCGGACGGCGGTCGGCGGTGGGCAGACCGCGGTCGGTGGACGGGGAAGGATCGGGAGCATGACCCTCACCCGGACGGACCTGCTGCGTGCCGAGATCACGGCTGCCGGACTGGCGGCGCTGGTCGTCAGCGACCGGGCCAACGTCGCGTGGCTGACCGGCTTCACCGGTACCGCGGGCACGGTCGTGCTCACCCCGGCTTCACTCACCCTGGTCACCGACGGGCGCTACTCCCTCCAGGCGGCCCGGCAGGCTCCGGCCGCGCAGCTGGTCATCGAGCGCCGGACCCCCGCGGCCGTCGCCGGCGTCCTCGCCCGGAACCTCGCCGAGCTCACCGGCGGCCCCGGGTCGACCCCCCGGGTCGGTCTGGAGACGCACGTGCTCACCGTCGACGCCCACGCCGCGCTCGGCGCAGCGGTCCGGGAGGTGCTGCCCGCTGCCGAGATGGTGGCCGCCGGCCGCCCCGTCGAGCGGCTGCGGCGGATCAAGGACGACGCCGAGCGCGCGGCGCTGACGGCGGCGTGCGCGGTGTCGGTGGACGCGTTCGAGGCGCTGGTCGCCGGGTCCGCGGGCCCGCTGGCCGGGCGCAGCGAGCGGGAGGTGGTCCGGGAGCTGGAGGCCCTGATGGTCGCGGGCGGCGCCGACGGGACGGCCTTCGACACGATCGTCGCCGGCGGCCCGAACAGCGCGAGTCCGCACCACGAGGCCACCGACCGCCCGCTGACGCCCGGGGACCTGGTCGTCGTCGACTTCGGCGCGCGGGTGGACGGCTACTGCGCCGACATGACGCGGACCGTGTTCGTCGCCGGTCCGGACGGCCGGGTGCCCGAGTCGTGGCAGCGGGAGGTGCACGCCCTGGTGGCCCGCGCGAACGTGGCCGGTCGCGCGGCCGTGGTCCCGGGCGCCGGCGTCGCCGAGGTCGACGCGGCGGCGCGGGACCTGATCACCGCCGCCGGCCACGGGCCGGAGTTCTCCCACGGCCTGGGCCACGGGATCGGCCGCGACGTCCACGAGGACCCGCTGCTGCAGACCTCGGGCACGGGTAGCCTGGCCGCGGGCGAGGTGGTGACCATCGAACCGGGGGTCTACCTGGCCGGTCGCGGTGGTGTCCGGATCGAGGACACCGTCGTGGTCCGGGACGGCGGGGACGGACCGGAGGTCCTGACCTCCTCGGTCCGCGACCTGGTCGCCGTCGTCTGAGCCGCCGCGAGGCACGACCGCCGCCGGTGCAGCGGCCGGCCGGCACCGGTCCCTCCCGATCCCGTACGAGCACTCCGACCGAAGGGCTGATGCCGCCGTGGCCAGCACGAACGACCTGAAGAACGGCATCGTGCTCGACCTGGACAAGCAGTTGTGGTCCGTCGTCGAGTTCCAGCACGTCAAGCCCGGCAAGGGGCCGGCGTTCGTCCGGACCAAGCTGAAGAACGTGCTGTCGGGCAAGGTCGTCGACCGCACGTTCAACGCCGGCGTCAAGGTCGAGACCGCCACGGTCGACAAGCGCGACATGCAGTACCTGTACTCCGACGCCGGCGACTTCGTCTTCATGGACACCGCGACGTACGACCAGATCACCATCCCGGCCGCGACCGTCGGCGACGTCGCCGACTACCTGCTGGAGAACCAGATGGCGGTCGTCGCGCTGCACGAGGGCGCGGCGCTCTACGTCGAGCTGCCGGCGTCGGTGGAGCTCACCGTGTCCTACACCGAGCCCGGGGTGCAGGGTGACCGCTCCAACGCGGGAACCAAGCCGGCGACGTTGGAGACCGGCGCGAACATCCAGGTGCCGCTGTTCATCCCGATGGGCGCGAAGATCCGGGTCGACACCCGCACGGGCGCCTACCTCGGCCGGGCCAACTGACCGGCACGACGGTGCCCGACCTGCACGCTGCCGCTCACGCCGGCGACGACCCGGTGGCCCGGCCCCGACCGCCGGCCCGGACCCGGGCCCGCAAGGCCGCGCTCGACATCCTGTTCGAGTCCGACCTGCGCGGGCTGGCGACGGGCGCGACGCTCGCCGACCGGCAGTCCGACGCCGCGGCAGGGGGGGCGGTCGTCCGCGACTACACCGCCGAGCTCGTCGCGGGGGTGCAGCGCGACGGCGTCCGGATCGATGACCTGCTCAGCACCTACGCCGAGGGCTGGACGATCGACCGGATGGCCGCCGTCGACCGCAACATCCTGCGGATCGCGGTCTGGGAGCTGATCGGTGCCCCCGACGTCCCGGCCGGCGTCGTCATCTCCGAGGCTGTCGGCCTCGCCGGCGACCTGTCCACCGACGCGTCGCCCGCCTTCGTCAACGGCGTGCTCGCGCGGATCCGGGACGCGGTCCCCCGGGCGACGCAGGACGGACCCGCCCCGGCCTGACCCGGGAGGGTCGGCCGACAGCGGGCCCGCAGCCTGCGGGTACCGGTCGCGGGGGCGCGGAGCATGCCCCCGTGGTGGGCGGGGTCAGGAGACGCGCGGCACGCCGTACTCGTCGTCCATCGCGTAGTCGGCCCGGTCGTCGGGGCCGCCGACCGCGGACCTGGCCTCGGCGGACAGCACGCCCCAGCCGATGAGCTTGTCGGCCAGTGCGCCCGGCTGCTCGTCGTAGATGACGGCGAGCGTGCGCAGGTCGTCCTGGCGGACGGAGAGCACCCGGCCGTTGTAGTCACCGCGCTGGGCCTGGATGGTGGCGGTGTAGCGGGACAGCGGGGCCGCGTCGGGCTCGTCCAGGGAGCTGAGCCGCTCCAGGTCCAGCACGATGCGCGGCGGGGCCTCGGTCGACCCCTTCGCGCCGCCGCCCGGCAGCAGCTCGGACACCGGGACGCCGTAGAAGTCGGCGAGCTCGGCGAGCTTCTGCACGGTCACCGCGCGGTCACCGCGCTCGTAGGAGCCCACGACAACGGCCTTCCAGCGGCCGTGCGAACGCTCCTCGACACCGTGCAGGGACAGGCCCTGCTGCTGGCGGATCGCGCGGAGCCGCTGACCGAGGTCCTTTGCGTAGCTGTTGGCCATGTGTCCTTCTCGATGCTCGTGGCGCCGCCCGTCGTCCACGGGCCTGCTCGGGGCGGTAGCGGTCTGGCGTCGGGCCCGTCCGTGTCCTCAGCGGCCCGGTTCTCCGCCATTGTCACTCGCGGTCACGACTTGTGGTGGCGTGCTGCACACGTTCGTGTTCGGTGGGTCGAGCCGGACAGCTGATGTCACCGCCTCCAGGCCGAGGGACGGGCGACCGGAACGGCCGCTGCCTTCGAACCGTGCGTGACCGGCGTCGGGAGGTGCCACGATGCACACCCCGAACACAACGACCTCGCAGTGACGATCTGATGACCGTCGGCCGTCTTGGCTACGCAGCGTAAATTATGCAATGCCGTTGACACCGGTCAAGACGGGCTGTGGACGAAGCGTCACCACACGGCCGGCCCGTTCCTGCCCCCGGGCGCCGCCACGGCACTCGCTCGCGTTCCGTGACAGGGGGCACCGTGCTCGGCCGGGTAACGTGGGCCCGCGCGGTGCTGCTGCCGCGTCGACGTCCTTGACCACCGTCCTGTGAGGCGGGCCGACCGTCCCGTGAGGCGGAGAGGAAGTCCCGTGTCCGTGCACCCGTCGGCCGCCGAGGCGCCGACCGACCCCTCGGGAACGCCCCCCGGCCGGACCGTCCTGGACGCCGCCGACATCGGCCGGGTGCTGACCCGGGTCGCCCACGAGGTCGTGGAGCGCAACCGCGGCGCCGCGGACGTGGTCGTGATCGGTATCCAGACCCGCGGTGTCCACCTCGCCCGCCGGCTGGCGGCCACCATCGGCTCGCTGACCGGTGGCGGCCCCGTCCCGCTCGGGTGGCTCGACGTCTCCCTCTACCGAGACGACATCCGCCTGCGCCCCGCCCGGTCCCTGTCGGAGACGTCGGTGCCCGAGGGCGGCATCGACGGCAAGGTGGTCGTGCTCGTCGACGACGTCCTCTACTCCGGCCGCACCGCGCGAGCGGCGCTCACCGCGCTGGACGACATCGGCCGCCCGCGGGCGGTCCAGCTGGCCGTGCTGGTCGACCGCGGCCACCGGGAGCTGCCGATCCGTGCCGACTACGTCGGGAAGAACCTGCCCACCGCCCGCGACGAGCGGGTCCGGGTGCGCGCGGCCGGGCCGGACGGCGACGACGCCGTCGTGCTGCTGCCTGGCGGCGCCGACCGGCCCAGCCGATGAGGCCCCCGCGATGAGACACCTGCTCTCCACCGCCGACCTGGACGCCGCCGAGGCGACCGCCATCCTGGACACGGCCGAGTCCATGCGCGCGCTGGCCGACCGGCCGATCAAGAAGCTGCCGACGCTGCGCGGCCGGACCGTGGTCAACCTGTTCTTCGAGGACTCGACCCGCACCCGGATCTCGTTCGAGGCCGCAGCCAAGCGGCTGTCCGCCGACGTCATCAACTTCGCGGCCAAGGGCAGCAGCGTCTCCAAGGGCGAGAGCCTGAAGGACACCGCGCAGACCCTGGAGGCGATGGGCGCCGACGCGGTCGTCGTCCGCCACCCCGCCAGTGGCGCGCCGCACCGGCTCGCCACCTCCGGCTGGCTGCGCGCCGGCATCCTCAACGCCGGCGACGGGACGCACGAGCACCCGACGCAGGCGCTGCTGGACGCGTTCACGATGCGCCGCCACCTCGGGGACCTGGCAGGCCGGCGGGTCACCGTCGTCGGCGACGTCCTGCACAGCCGGGTCGCCCGGTCCAACGTGTCGCTGCTGGCGACCCTCGGCGCGAAGGTGACGCTGGTCGCGCCGCCGACGCTGCTGCCGTGGGGGGTGGACAGCTGGCCGTGCGAGGTCGACCACTCCCTCGACAACGCGCTGCCCGGCTCGGACGCGGTGATGATGCTGCGCGTCCAGGGCGAGCGGATGGCCGCTGCCTTCTTCCCCAGCGCGCGCGAGTACAGCCGCCGGTACGGCCTGGACCGACGGCGCACCGCGGTGCTCCCCGACCACGCGATCGTGCTGCACCCCGGCCCGATGAACCGCGGCATGGAGATCAGCGCCGAGGTCGCCGACGGGCCGCGGTCGGTCATCGTCGAGCAGGTCGGCAACGGTGTCGCCGTCCGGATGGCTGTGCTGTACCGGATGCTCGCCGGCGATCCCGCCGACGGTGTGGACCCGATCGGAGCGGCCGCATGACCCGGCGCGTGTTGCGCAACGTCCGCCCGCTCGGCGGCCCGCCCGCCGACCTCGTGCTCGACGGCCCGGTGATCGCCACTCTCGAACCGGCCGGCAGCGCGCCCACCGCGGGTGCCGAGGTCGTCGACGGCACCGGCCTGATCGCCCTGCCCGGGTTGGTCGACCTGCACACCCACCTGCGCGAGCCGGGCCGGGAGGACGCCGAGACGGTCGCCACCGGCAGTGCCGCGGCCGCGCTCGGCGGCTACGTCGCCGTCTTCGCGATGGCCAACACCGAGCCGGTCACCGACACCGCGGGCGTCGCCGAGCAGGTGTGGCGCCTCGGCCGGGAGGCCGGGCTGGTGCACGTCCAGCCGGTCGGCGCCGTCACCGTCGGCCTGGGTGGCACGCAGCTGGCGGAGCTCGGAGCGATGGCGGACAGCTCCGCCGGGGTGCGGGTGTTCTCCGACGACGGGGTGTGCGTCGACGACCCGCTGCTGATGCGCCGCGCACTGGAGTACGTGCGTGCCTTCGACGGGGTGATCGCCCAGCACGCACAGGACCCCCGGTTGACCCGCGGCGCGCAGCTGAACGAGGGCGAGGTGTCCGCCCGCCTCGGCCTGACGGGGTGGCCGCGGGTCGCGGAGGAGGCGGTGATCGCCCGCGACGCGCTGCTGGTCGAGCACGTCGGCTCCCGGCTGCACGTCTGCCACGTGTCCACGGCGGGCTCGGTGCGGATCGTCGCCGAGGCGAAGGCGCGCGGGGTGTCGGTCACCGCCGAGGTGACCCCGCACCACCTGCTGCTCACCGACGACGCCGCCACCGGCTACGACCCGCTGTTCAAGGTCAACCCACCGCTGCGCACCCCGGCCGACATCGCCGCCCTGCGGGCCGGGCTGGCCGACGGGACGATCGACGCCGTCGCCACCGACCACGCGCCGCACCCGGTGGAGGCCAAGGACTGCGAGTGGGACGCCGCGGCGATGGGGATGATCGGGCTGGAGACCGCGCTGGCGGTCGTGCAGGCCACGATGGTCGACACCGGGCTGCTGGACTGGGCCGGCGTCGCCGACCGGATGAGCACCCGGCCGGCCCGGATCGGGCGGCTCGCGGGGTTCGGCGAGCCGCTGGCCGTCGGGTCGCCGGCGCACGTGACCCTCTACGACCCGGCAGCGCCGTGGACGGTCCACGGCGCGGACCTGGCCAGCCGCAGCGCGAACACCCCGTTCGGCGGGCGGACCCTGCCCGGGCGCGTCGTCGCCACGTTCTTCGGCGGGCGGCCCACGGTCCTCGGCGGACAGCTCGTCGGCACCCGACCGGTCGAGGGTCGGCCCGGCGACAGCGAGTCGGTGGCCACCGAGCCGGCGGGCCGGCGATGAGCAGCGAGACGGTGCGCAGGCTGCTCGCGGTGCTGGTGCTGGCGCTGGTGCTGGTCGCCGTCGGGATCGGGATGGTCCGCGGCTGGCGGGCCCGCGGTCGCCGCCAGTCCGGGATCGCCGCGCCGGCCGCCCCGCCGGCCGGCCTGGGCGAGCCGGTCTCGACGCTGACCGGCACCTACGTGTCGACCACCACGGCCGGCGAGTTCCTGGACCGGGTGGTCGCCCACGGCCTCGGCCCGCGAGCCGCTGGCGAGCTGGCCGTCCACCCGGCCGGACTGGTGCTCTCCCGCGACGGCGCGGACCCGCTGTTCATCGCGGCGGCCGACGTCGTCGGCATCGGCGACTCCGCCGGGATGGCCGGCAAGGTCCTGGCCCGCCCGGAGATCCTGCTCGTCCGCTGGCGCCTCGGCGACACGGTGCTGGACACCGGGTTCCGCCCGGCCGCCCGCGCGGACCGCTCCGACGTCCCCGGCCTCGCTGCCCGCACCGCCGCGGCCCTGCACCCGCAAGCCGCGCCGGTCCCCGGCGCACGACCCGACCGGGAGGTCGCATGACAGCCGTGCTCGTGCTCGAGGACGGGCAGTCGTTCCCGGGCGAGGCCTACGGCGCCGAGGGCAGTGCTCTCGGTGAGGTCGTCTTCACCACCGGGATGACCGGGTACCAGGAGACGCTGACCGACCCGAGCTTCGCGCGGCAGATCGTCGTGCAGACGGCGCCGCACATCGGCAACACCGGCGTGAACGACGAGGACGACGAGTCCGCGGCCGTCCAGGTCGCCGGCTACGTCGTCCGCGACCCGGCGCGGGTGCCGAGCAGCTGGCGCTCGCGCCGGCCGCTGGAGGACGAGCTGCGCGGGTACGGCGTCGTCGGCCTGTCCGGGATCGACACCCGCGCCCTGGTGCGGCACCTGGCCACCCGCGGGGCGATGCGCGGCGGCATCTTCTCCGGCGCCCCCGCCACCCGTCCGGTGCCGGAGCTGGTCGAGCAGGTCCGGGCGTCGGCGTCGATGGTCGGCGCCGACCTCGTCGGCGGGGTCACCACGCCCGCGGCCTACCTGGTGCCGGCCGAGGGGGAGCGGCGGTTCACCGTGGCCGCCGTCGACCTCGGCATCAAGGCCAGCAGCCCCGCTGAGATGGCCCGGCGCGGGATGGACGTGCACGTGCTGCCCGCCACCGCCGGCGTCGACGAGCTGTTCGCGGTCGGCGGCCCGGGCGGTCCGGACGGGGTGTTCTTCTCCAACGGGCCCGGTGACCCGGCGACCGCGGACCACCCGGTCACGTTGGCGAGCGCTGCTCTCGCGCGCGGGGTGCCGGTGTTCGGCATCTGCTTCGGCAACCAGATCCTCGGCCGCGCGCTCGGGATGGGCACCTACAAACTCCCCTACGGCCACCGCGGCATGAACATCCCGGTGCTGGACCGTCTGACCGGCCGGGTGTCGATCACCGCGCAGAACCACGGCTTCGCGGTCGCCGCCCCCGACGGCGGCGTCGACCGGACCGCCGACAGCCCGTTCGGCCGGGTGCAGGTGTCGCATGTCTGCCTGAACGACGGCAGCGTCGAGGGCCTGCGGGCGCTCGACGTCCCGGCGTTCAGCGTCCAGTACCACCCGGAGGCGGCGGCCGGCCCGCACGACGCCAACCCGTTGTTCGACAGGTTCGCCGACCTGATGGGAGAGCGCTGATGCCGCGCCGGACGGATCTGTCGACGGTGCTGGTGATCGGCTCCGGGCCGATCGTCATCGGCCAGGCCAGCGAGTTCGACTACTCCGGCACCCAGGCGTGCAGGGTGCTGCGGGCCGAGGGCATCCGGGTCGTGCTGGTGAACTCCAACCCGGCCACGATCATGACCGACCCGGAGATGGCCGACGCCACCTACGTGGAGCCGATCACCCCCGAGGTCGTCGCCCGGGTCATCGCGATCGAGCGGCCGGACGCGGTGCTGGCGACCCTCGGCGGGCAGACCGCGCTGAACACGGCGATGGCGCTGCACGCCGACGGCACGCTGGAGCGCTACGGCGTCGAGCTGATCGGCGCGACCGTCGAGGCGATCGAGGCCGGGGAGAACCGCGAGCAGTTCAAGGCGATCGTGGAGGGCCTGGGCGCCTCCGTCGCGCGGTCGGTGGTCTGCCACGACCTGGCCGACTGCCTGGCCGCGGTCGGGAACCTCGGCTACCCGGTCGTCGTGCGGCCGTCGTTCACGATGGGCGGCGCGGGTTCCGGCATCGCCTACGACGAGACCGAGCTGCGCCGGATCGCCGGCTCGGGGCTGTCCGCCAGCCCGACGACCGAGGTGCTGCTCGAGGAGTCGGTGCTGGGCTGGAAGGAGTACGAGCTCGAGCTCATGCGCGACCGGGCCGACAACGTGGTCGTCGTCTGCTCGATCGAGAACGTCGACCCGATGGGCGTGCACACCGGGGACTCGATCACCGTCGCCCCGGCGATGACGCTCACCGACCGCGAGTACCAGGCGATGCGCGACGT
>CAXTBU010000090.1:7854-11536 GCA_964242885.1 uncultured Actinomycetales bacterium | reverse complement strand
CCCATCGTCGGGCGGATCCACGGCGCGACCTCGGGCAGCGGCCCGTCGAACACGACGCGGGTGGCGAACTCCCACCCGCTGCCCAGGTTCTGCTCCAGGGCTGCCACCGGGTCCAGGTCGGCTGGCGGGACGAACTCGTGCGCGGTCTGCCGGACCGCGCCGACCCGGTCGACCCGGTAGGTGCGGACGGCGTCGGCGCGAGCCGAGTGGCACAGCAGGTACCAGCGCCCGTGGCGGACCACGACCGCCCACGGGTCCACCTCGGCGTCCCACTCCGATCCGGACTCGCCCCGGTAGGTCACCACCACCCGGCGCCGGGCCGCGACGGCAGCGACGAGTGCGCCGGTGGTGGCGGGATCGGGGCGGGCCGAGGACCGGTCGGGGACGGCGGACGCGTGCTCTCGCACCGCCGCCGCCTGCCGGCCGACCTTCTCGGGCAGCGCCCGGATGACCTTGCCCAGCGCGGAACCGACGAGGTCGTCGCCGTCGGCGGCGGCCGGCTCACCGTCGAGCACCGCCATCACCAGGCCGAGTGCCTCGGCCTCGGTGAACACGACCGGTGGCAGCCTCGTCCCGCGCCCGAGCCGGTACCCGCCGTACGGGCCGCGGGTCGATTCGACCGGGACACCGGCCTCGCGGAGGATCCCGACGTAGCGGCGCGCGGCCCGCTCCGTCACCCCCAACCGCTCGGCGAGCTGGTCCGCCGTCGTGCCGGGGCGGGCCTGCAGGATCTCCAGCGCCCGCAGGGCCCGCGCGGTCGGACTCGGACCGGTCGGCACCGGAGCAGGCTACGGCGGGCCCCCGGAGAACCGGAAGGGGAACGTCCGGAACCGGCTCTACGGTGAGCTGCATGGCCGATCTCAGCGGACGGGACGTCACCGGCTCGAGCTTCGAGCGGATCGAGGTCCGCGGTTGTTCGTTCACCGGGATCCGGATGCGCGGCGTCGAACTCGTCGACGTCGACATCGACGGCGAGCTGCAGAACGTGCGGGTGAACGGCGTCGACATCGTGCCGCTCGTCGACGCCGAACTGGACCGCCGCATGCCCGAACGGGCGCTGATGCGCCCCGACGACCCCGCGGGGTTCCGGCAGGCGTGGGATGTCCTGGACCGCCTCTGGGCTGGCACCGTCGCGCGTGCGCGGACCTACCCGGAAGCGGTGCTCCACCGCGGCGTCGACGACGAGTGGTCGTTCGTCCAGACCCTGCGCCACCTCGGCTTCGCCACCGCCACGTGGGTCGGCCGGGTGGTGCTCGCCGACCCGTCCCCGTGGCACCCGCTGGACCTGCCCTGGGACGAGGCGCCCGGCTGGGACGGGGTCCCCTGGGACCGGGAGGCGCGACCCTCCCTCGACGAGGTGCTCGCGGTCCGCCGCGATCGGCAGGCGATGGTCCGTGGTGTCCTGGCGACGCTCACAGAGGCCCAGCTCGCGTCCCGGGTGACCGCCGCCGGACCGGGATGGCCGCCGGCGGGCGAGCAGGTCGCCGTCGCCGAGTGCCTGCGCGTCGTGCTCAACGAGGAGTGGGAGCACCGGCTGTACGCCGAACGGGACCTGACCCTGCTGCAGGACCAGGCTTGAGGAGTGGACACGCGGACGGCGCCGTACACGGTCCGGCCCCTCGACGCCGCCACCTGGGACGCGTTCGCGGAGCTCGTCGAGCGCAACAACGGCGTCTTCGGTGGGTGCTGGTGCATCGGCTGGCACCCGGAGTGCGGCCAGCGGGACGTCAGCTACCGGGCGGTGAAGGAGGACCGGGTCCGGACCGGTCGCGCCCACGCCGCGCTCGTGCTCGACGCGGACGGCGCCGCCCAGGGCTGGGCGCAGTACGGCAGCCCCGAGGAGCTCCCGGGGATCAAGCACTCCCGTGAGTACGCGAAGGATCCGCCGCCGCGGCCGGACTGGCGGATCACCTGTTTCTTCGTGGACAGGAGGCACCGGGGCCACGGCGTCGCGCGGGCGGCACTGGAGGGCGCGCTCGGCTTCATCGCCGCCGCCGGCGGTGGGCTCGTCGAGGCCATCCCCGAGGTGACCGCCGGCCGCGAGGCCCCGGGACGGTTCCTGTTCAGCACCACCGTCGAGCTGTTCGAGCAGTACGGGTTCACCCGTGGCCGGCAGGTCGGCAAGCACGCCTGGATCGTGAGCCGGGTGGTCGACCCGGCCTGAGCGTCGGCCCCCGGCGAAGCAGGCGCGGCCGGGCGCGCGGTTAGCGTGACACCTCGTGACGGGTCCGGCTGTGGACGTCACGGAACCGACCCGGCAGCTCCGGCGGGCGCGCGCCGCGGTCGCGGTCCTGTTCCTCACCAACGGCGCGGTGTTCGCCAACGTCCTGCCGCGCTACCCCGGCATCAAGGCCGACCTCGCCCTGACCAACGCCCAGTTCGGGCTGGCCGTCGCCGCCTTCCCGTTCGGCGCGCTGATCGCCGGCCTCGGCGCGGGCGTGCTGATCCGCCGGTTCGGTGCGCCCCGCACCGCGATCACGGCGACCGTCCTGGCGGCGGTGGGCATCTTCGTCGCCGGGGTCGCCCCGTCCGGGATCGCGCTCGCCGCCGGGATGTTCCTGGCCGGCGCGATGGACTCGATCACCGACGTCGCCCAGAACTCGCACGGCCTGCGGGTGCAACGGCTCTACCGGCGCTCGATCCTCAACTCCTTCCACGCGGTGTGGAGCATCGGCGCGGTGGCCGGCGGGGCGATGGGTGCGCTGGCCGTCGCCCTCGACGTGCCCCGGGTGCTGCACCTGGGACTGTCCGGTGCGCTGTTCAGCCTGCTGGCGGTGCTGTCCCACCGTTTCCTGCTGCACGGACCGGACCCCGGCGACGGCACGGCGCCCTCGTCCGAGGACCGCGTCGTGCCAGGCGGGGCTCGGCCGGCGCGCGGGTCCAGGGTGAGGTACGGCGTGCTCGGGGCGCTGGTGCTGATCGCCGCCGCCGGCGCCGTCGTCGAGGACGCCGGGAGCTCGTGGTCGGCCATCTACCTGTCCGGTCCGCTGTCGGCGTCCGCGTTCGCCGCCGGTGCCGGGTTCATCGCCCTGCAGGGGATGCAGTTCATCGGCCGGCTGCTCGGTGACCGGCTGGTGGACCGTTTCGGGCAACGCCTGGTCGCCCGCGCCGGCGGGTCGATCGTGGCGCTGGGGATGGGGACGGCGCTGCTGGTCCCGACCGTCCCGGGCACGATCGTCGGGTTCGGCCTGGCGGGCCTCGGGGTCGCGACGCTCATCCCGGCGGCGATGCACGGCGCCGACGGGGTGCCGGGACTGCGGCCCGGCGCGGGGCTGACGATCGTGAGCTGGCTGTTGCGGGTGGGGTTCCTGCTCTCGCCGCCCGTCGTCGGGGTGATCGCCGATGCCTCGTCGCTGCGGCTCGGGCTGGTCGTCGTCCCGCTGGCCGGCCTGCTCGTGCTCGTGTCCTCCCGGGTGCTGCCGGTGCGGACGTCACCCGCGGTGTGAGCGCGGTACCAACACATGGAAACAGCCTTGACGCCACTCTTGTGACCGTGGTCACATCGAGGCAAAGCTGGCCGGTGCCACAGTCCCCCGGCGGCTCCTAGCGCCCGAGGAGGCGTCATGCGGCAGAAGCCCGCGATCATCGGTGCGGTCGGCCTGGCGACGGCAGCACTCACCCTCTCCACCGCCCCGGCCCAGGCGGCCGCCCCAGCCGCTGCGCCACGTCCAGCGGCTGCCGC
>CAXTBU010000090.1:0-7754 GCA_964242885.1 uncultured Actinomycetales bacterium | reverse complement strand
CCACGTCCAGCGGCTGCCGCCGCGGCTGACCCCACCGTCCTGCTCGGGGGCCTGACCGGCGCGAAGGCCGCCGACGTCGAGGCGTCCGGGAACCTGGTCGGCGCCGGGATCGGCCCGGGTGGCGCCCCGACCCTGGCCCGGTACTACACGTCCGGGCCGCGCAAGGGCCACCTCGCCCGGCTGGCCACGCTGCCGGACGTGCCGAACGACGTCGCCGCCGGGGCGAACGGCACCATCTGGATGGTGTTCAGCCCGGCACCCGAGGAGGGCCCGGCGCCCGCGGGTCCCGCGGCCGGGAAGCTGTACCGGTACACGCCCGGTGCCGCGCCGTCGCTGTCGTCCGTCGCCGACATCGCGGCGTACGCGGCGGCGCACCCGGACCCGACCAACGCGGACGGGGGGCCTGCGGGCGAGTCGAACCCCTACGGGCTGGCGGCGCTGCCCAACGGCGGGGTCCTCGTCGCGGACGCCGCGGCCAACAGCCTGCTGCGGGTCAGCGCGAGCGGCTCGATCAGCACGGTCGCCCGGTTCCCCGTCCAGGTGATCAGCACGGCGCCCGCGACCGAGCTCGGCATCCCCGACCTTCCGCCGGAGCTGCCGGCCGAAGCGGTGCCGACCTCCGTCGTCGTCGGGCCGGACGGCAACTACTACGTCGGCGAGCTCAAGGGCTTCCCGTTCACCCCCGGCACCTCGAGGGTCTGGAAGATCAGGGCCGGGTCGACCGACCTGTTCCCGACGGCGACCTCGTCGTTCGCCCGGGACGGCGCGGCGGTGCACGCAGACGGGCTGACCTCCATCATCGACATCGCCGTCGGCAAGGGCGGTGCCAGCTACGCCCTCCAGTTCGCGGAAGCCGGGGTGCTCGCCGTCGAGGCCGGCGACCCCGCCGCCCCGCCGCCGCCGGCCGTCCTGGTCAAGCAGGTCGGGACGACACGGTCCGAGGTCGGCACCGGTTCGATCTTCCTGCCGGGCAGCGTGGCGACGAACAGGTCGACAGGCGCGGTCTACGTCACCGACTTCCAGCTCGCGCCAGGCGCCGGCCGGCTGCTCCGCGTCGAGTGAGAGCCTTACTGCTCCGCGTCGAGTGAGAGCGGCGCTCCGGACCGCGCGGTCACCCGCGCGGTCCGGAGCAGCCCCGCCGCTCAGCCCGCCGGAGCAACGCTTCCGCGAACGGTGCTCTCGCGGACCTCGAGGGTCCAGCCGGCCCAGAGGTCCTGCGGCGCCGGAACGGCCACGGCGGTGATCCGCGAGATCAACAGATCGACGGCCTGGGCGGCGATGGCGGCCTTGTCCGGGGCGACCGTCGTCAGCGACGGGGTGGCGAACCGGCCGTCCTCGATGTCGTCGAACCCGATCACCGCGACGTCCTCGGGGATCTTCAGTCCCCGGTCGTGCAGGGTCCGGCAGGCGCCCAGCGCGAGCAGGTCGTTGAAGCAGAACACGGCATCCGGCGGCTGGGGCAGCTCCAGCAACCGGGCCATCGCGGCGGCACCGTCGCGGCGGGTGAACCCGCCGGTGGGCACTGCGAGCCGTTCGTCGACCTGCCGGCCGTCGAGCCGGTGGGCCTGGGTGTAGCCGAGCAGGCGCAGCTGGCTCGTCCCGGTGAGCGGGGACAACACCCCGATCGCGGCGATGCGCCGGCAGCCGAGGCCGATCAGGTGGGCGGTCGCCGCCCGGGCGGCCGCCACGTTGTCGACGCCGACGTGGTCGAAGCTGCCGTCGGACAGGTGCTCACCGAGCAGGACCAGGGGCAGTCGGTGGTCGCGTGCCCGGATCTCGGCGGCAGTCAGCGAGAGCGCGTTGACGATGAGCCCGTCGAACATCTGGGCCGGCGAGCGGGCGCTGATCAGCTCGTGCTCGCGCTCGGCCATGCCGTCGGTCTGGTCGACCAGCACGGTGTACCCGCGCTCCCGAGCGCGAGCGGTGATCTCGCTGACGAGCTCGGCGAAGTAGGGCACGTGCAGCTCGGGAACGGCGACCGCGATGATGTTGCTCCGGCCACTGCGCAACGAGCGCGCGACCATGTTCGGTCGGTACCCGAGCTCCTCCACGGCCCGCTGGACGCGGGCCCTCGTCGGCTCGGCGACCGCCTTGGACCCGGTCACCACGTTCGACACCGTGCGGACCGACACGCCCGACCGGGCGGCGACATCGCGCAACGTTGCATGTGCCATGGCGACCTCCTGGGCGGAGGTTACCGGGTCCGCTCCCGCCGGTCAGCGGGTTGCCGGCGCTGATCCGGCGGGGTCGGACGGGGAGGGCGGTTCAGCGCCGCACTCCCGCGCCGTCTCGCGGAGCGGCGAACAGGGGCTGGTTCACCAGGGACCAGCCGCTGTCGCGGGAGTCGACTCCCCAGCGGGCCGCGGCCAGGCCGAAGGCGGAGACGACCAGCAGGAACAGGAGCAGTGCGATCACGGCCGTCACCGGGCCGGACGACCGAGAAGCAGTTGGCTGACGCGGATGATAGCGCTATCGTTGTGTGTCATGACTCAGGATAGCACTTCTCCAGCTGCCCGCACCGGGTCGTCGGTGGACAGGACCGTCGCCACCCTGCGCCGGCGGGCGGCCACACTGCCCGTCGGCGCGAAGCTGCCGTCGACGCGGGACCTGGTCCGCGACCTCGACGTCGGGCCGGTGACCGTGCAGAAGGCGCTGGGTGTGCTGGTGGCCGAAGGCGTCGTCACGACGCGGCCGGGCGCCGGGACGTTCGTCGCCCGGGCGAGCACCCGGTCCAGTGCCGGGCCGGACACCGCCTGGCAGCACGTGACCCTCGGCGTGGACCGGGTGAACGCGCTCGCGATGGAACGGATCTTCCGGGTCGGTGACCCCGGTGTCCTGTCGCTGGCCAGCGCGTACACCGACGCGAGCCTGCAGCCGGCGGGCCGCCTGGCCGCTGCGATGAGCCGGGCGTCGCGCCGCCCGGACATCTGGTCCGGCGCACCGCAGATGGGCCTGCCGGAGCTGCGCGCCTGGTTCGGCCAGCAGGTCGGCGCGGCGGTGGACGACGTCCTGATCACCTCCGGCGGGCAGTCCGCGCTGTCCGCGACCATCCGTTCGGTTGCCCGGCCCGGCGAGCAGGTGCTGTTCGCGGTGCCCACCTACCCCGGTGCGCTCGCCCTGGCCCGGGCCGCCGGCATCGTGCCGGTCGCGGTGCCCGCCGACCAGGACGGCGTCCGGGCCGACGAGCTGGCACGCGCTTTCGCCGCCACCGGTGCGCGCGCGGTCTACCTGCAGCCGACGTGGGGAAACCCGGACGGGTCCGTGCTGGCGCCGGAGCGTCGAGCCCAGGTGCTGCGCGCCGCGGCCGACGCGGGCGCCTTCGTCATCGAGGACGACTACGCCCGCCTGCTCGGCCACGGCGGGCCGACCCCGCCCGCGCTGTTCGCCGACGACCGCGACGGCCGGGTCATCACCCTCACCTCGCTGACCAAGTCGGTTGCCGTGGGACTCCGGGTCGGCGCCGTGATCGCGCGCGGCCCGGTGCTGCGCCGGATCGCCGCGCTCCGGCTCGTCGACGACCTGTTCGTGACCCCGGTCCTGCAGGCGGCCGCCGTCGAGCTGGTCACCGGCCCGGGCTGGAAGCCGCACCTCAGGGCGCTGTCCGCGGCCCTCGGCCAGCGCGCGGCGGTGATGGGCCGTGAGCTGGCGGCGCAGCTGCCGCAGTGCACGTTCGTCCCGCCGAGGGGGTCGACGTCGCTGTGGCTGGGCCTGCCGCGTGGCGCCGACGAGCTGAGCGTCGCCGAGGCCGCGGCCCGCAACGGCGTCGCGGTCGGCTCCGGCACCCCGTACTGGGTCGCCACGCCGGAGTCCCCCCAGCTGCGGCTGTGCTTCGGCGGCATCCAGGCCGACCACATCGGCGAGGCCATCCAGCGACTCGCCCGCGCTGTCCCCGCCTGACCGGGTCTGCCTGGTCGGGGCCGGCGAGCGTGCCGGCCGGGCCGGGCGTGCTGTCGTAGCCTCGATCACCATGCCCGCCGACGACTTCGACACCGCGCTGTCCGCGCTGGACAGCACGCTGACCCGGATCGAGGAGGTCTCCGACGTCGCGGCGATGCGCGCCCGGATCGCGGAGCTGGAGGAGCAGGTCGGCGCACCCGGGCTGTGGGACGACCAGGACAACGCCCAGAAGGTGACCAGCGAGCTGTCGCACACCCAGGCCGACCTGACCCAGCTGGCGTCGCTGCGCACCCGGGTCGACGACCTGCGCGTGCTGGCCGAGCTGGCCGCGGAGGAGGACGACGCGGACACCGCCGAGTCGACCCGGGTCGAGGCCGACGCCGAGCTGGCGGCGCTGCGGACGCAGATCGACGAGCTGGAGGTGCGGACACTGCTCTCCGGTGAGTACGACTCCCGGGAAGCACTGATCACGGTCCGCGCGGAGGCCGGCGGCGTCGACGCCGCGGACTTCGCCGAGATCCTGCTGCGGATGTACCTGCGTTACGCCGAGCGCCACGGCTGGCCCACCGACGTCTTCGACACCTCCTTCGCCGAGGAGGCGGGCATCAAGACCGCCACCTTCTCGGTGAAGGCGCCCTACGCCTACGGAACCCTGTCGGTCGAGCAGGGCACGCACCGGCTGGTCCGGATCAGCCCGTTCGACAACCAGGGCCGCCGCCAGACCTCGTTCGCCGGGGTCGAGGTCGTCCCCGTCGTCGAGCAGAGCGACTCCGTCGACATCAACGAGGACGACCTGCGCATCGACGTCTACCGGTCCTCGGGTCCGGGCGGTCAGGGCGTCAACACCACCGACTCGGCGGTGCGCCTGACCCACCTGCCGACCGGGATCGTGGTGTCGTGTCAGAACGAGCGCAGCCAGATCCAGAACAAGGCCAGTGCGATGGCCGTGCTCGCCGCGAAGCTGCTGGAGCGCCGGCGCCAAGAGGAGAAGGCGACCCTGGACGCGATGAAGGACAGCAGCGGCGGCAGCTGGGGCAACCAGATCCGGTCCTACGTCCTGCACCCGTACCAGATGGTCAAGGACCTGCGGACCGGCCACGAGGTCGGCAACACCCAGGGCGTGTTCGACGGCGACATCGACGGGTTCGTCGAGGCGGGCATCCGGTGGCGCCGGTCGGGCGAGGCAGCCGGGACCGCGGCGTGACCGACGGGCCGGGGCGGGCGTGATCACGTTCGAGAACGTCAGCAAGACGTTCCCCGGCCAGCAGCGCGCGGCGCTGGCCGACGTGGACCTGCAGGTGGACAAGGGCGAGTTCGTCTTCGTCGTCGGCGCGTCCGGGTCCGGGAAGTCCACACTGCTGCGCCTGGTGCTGCGCGAGCACCGCCCGACCGCCGGCCGGATCGTCGTCGCCGGCCGGGAGATCGAGCGCCTGGCGAGCTGGAAGGTGCCCCGGCTGCGCCGCAACATCGGCACCGTCTTCCAGGACTTCCGGCTGCTGCCGGACCGCACGGTGTTCGGCAACGTCGCCTTCGCCCTGCAGGTCATCGGCCGCCGGCCCGCCGAGATCAGGGCGATGGTCCCGGAGGTGCTCGACCTGGTCGGGCTGGCGGGCAAGGAGGACCGGCTGCCCGACGCGCTGTCCGGCGGGGAGCAGCAGCGGGTCGCGGTCGCGCGGGCGTTCGTCAACCGGCCGATGATCCTGATCGCCGACGAGCCCACCGGGAACCTGGACCCCAACACCAGCGTCGGGATCATGCGCCTGCTGGACCGGATCAACCGGACCGGCACGACCGTGGTGATGGCCACCCACGACGCCTCGGTGGTGGACCAGATGCGCAAGCGGGTCATCGAGATCGACGGCGGGCGCGTGGTCCGCGACCAGGCCGGTGGCGGGTACCAGAGCTGATGCGCGCCCGGTACGTGCTGGCGGACCTGCTCGGTGGGATCCGCCGCAACCTGTCCATGACAGTGTCGCTGGTCGTCACCGTCGCGATCTCGCTGTTCCTGGTCAGCCTCGGGCTGTGGACGCAGACCCAGGCCCAGCGCAGCCAGGACTTCTTCTACGGCAAGGCGCAGGTCGCGGTCTTCTTCTGCAACGCCGAGATGGCCCAGGACCCGAGCCTGCCGTGCCGGGCGGGCGCGGCCACCCCGGCCCAGCGCGCGGCCGTGGCCGCCGCGGTCGCCGGGCCGCAGGTCCGCGACGTCGTCTACGAGTCCCAGCAGCAGGCCTACGCCAACTTCCGGGACGAGTTCGCCGACTCCGCCGAGTTCGCCGACGTCCGCCCGGAGCAGCTGCAGGAGTCGCTGCGCGTCGAGCTGCGCGACCCGGCCGGCACCCAGCGGGTGATCGACGCGGCCAGCCCGCTGCCCGGCGTCCAGTCGGTCCAGGACCTGCGCGCGGTCCTGGACCCGCTGTTCACCGCGCTGCGCGCCTTCCAGATCGGCGCGGTGAGCCTGGCCGTCCTGCTGATCGTGGTCGCGGTCCTGCTCATCACGAACACCGTCCGACTGGCCGCCTTCAGCCGTCGGCGGGAGACCCAGATCATGCGGCTGGTCGGCGCGAGCAACAGTTCGATCCGGTTCCCGTTCGTGGTCGAGGCCGTGTTCGCCGGGGTCGTCGGCGCGGCGCTGGCCACCGCCGCCTTCGTCGCCTGGCAGCAGCTGGTGGTGCTCGACGCCATCCGCCCGAACATCCGCATCACGGCGTGGGTCGGCTGGGACGAGGTGGCGTGGATCATCCCGGCGCTGTTCGCGCTCGCGGTGCTGATCTCGGCCGTTCCCGCCCTCGTGTCGTTGCGCAAATACCTCAAGGCGTGACATCGACCACTTAGCGTCACCGGATGAGCCCTTCGCGGCGGCACGTCCTGGTCGGGGGCTCAGCCGCGGGTCTGGCCGTCGCCGCGCCCGAGCTGCTCGCCCCCGCCGCTCCCGCAACAGCAGCCGTCGCGACCACCGCCCGCTCGCCCGCCGCCCTCTCGACCGCCGCCCTCTCGACCGCCGGGCCCGCTGCTCCGTCGGCGGCCGAGGACCTGACCGAGCTGCGCCGCCGACAGGCGGCTGCCCGGGCCGCGGCGGCTCGGCTCGCCGGCGCGGACCAGCAGGCCGCCGCCGAACTCGGCGAGTCCTCGGCCGCGCTGCAGTCGGCCGCCCGCCGCCTGGCCGGTGTCCAGGCCGAAGTCGCCGCGGCGCGGACCGAGGAGTCGGCCGCCGTCCAGCAGCTCGCCGGAGCCCGGTCGCGGGAGGCTGCGGTCCGGGCCTCGCTGGCCCGGACCGGACAGCAGTCGGCGGCCGCCCGCGCCGCGCTCGCGGCGACGTCGGCGCAGGTGGCCGAGGCCGAGCTCGCGCTGGGCGGCCTCGCCCGCGCCGCCTACCGCCGGGGCAGCGTCCCGGCGCTCGCCGAGCTGGTCGCCGGCGGGCCCGACGAGTCGGGGGTGCTGGGCGCCAGCCAGGCGCTCGGGTCGGTCGGCCGCTCCCGTCGCCGGGACCTGGCCCGCCTCACCGCGCTGCGCGCCGAGCAGGCCCGAGGACAGGCCGAGCTGGCGGTGCTCGAGCGGCGGTTGGCGGCCGACACCGCTGAGGCCGGCCGCGCCGTCCGGCAGGTCGAGCAGCTGCGGGACGAGGCCGCCGCGCGGACCGGCCGCACCCGAACGCTGCTGGCCGCCCAGCGCACCGCCACCGACGCCGCCCGCGACGCCCGCGACGCGGACCTGCGCGAGCACGCCGCGATCGACGCCGAGCAGGCCCGGACCGCGCAGCTGCTGCGGTCGCTGTCCCGTCGGGAGCAGACCGAGGTGGCCCGCGCCCGGGCCGCGCGGGCCGCCGCGCGGCAATCGTCGAACAGGCCGAACACGGTCGC